>NZ_KB892157.1:0-514240 GCF_000373685.1 Streptomyces sp. PsTaAH-124
GTCGCCTACCGCTACTTCGCCACCCCCCGACGCCGGTTCATCCTGGCCGACACTCCGGGGCATGTGCAGTACACGCGGAACATGGTCACCGGTGCCTCCACCGCCGAACTGACCGTGATCCTGGTCGATGCCCGCAACGGTGTCGTCGAGCAGACCCGCCGTCATGCCGCGATCGCCGCGCTGCTGCGGGTGCCGCACGTGGTGCTGGCGGTGAACAAGATGGACCTGGTGGGCTACCGGGAGCCGGTGTTCGCGGCCATCGCGAAGGAGTTCACGGCGTACGCGACGGAGCTGGGCGTCCCGGAGGTCACGGCCATCCCGATCTCGGCGCTGGCCGGGGACAACGTGGTGGAGCCCTCCGCGGTCATGGACTGGTACGGCGGACCCACCGTCCTCGAACACCTGGAGACCGTCCCGGTCAGCCACGACCTGGCGCACTGCCACGCCCGGCTGCCCGTGCAGTACGTGATCCGGCCGCAGACCGCCGAGCACCCCGACTACCGCGGGTACGCCGGGCAGATCGCCGCGGGCTCCTTCCGCGTCGGTGAGGAGGTCACCGTGCTGCCCTCCGGGCGCACCTCGCGGATCTCCGGCATCGACCTGCTGGGCGAACCGGTCGAGGCGGCCTGGACGACGCAGTCGGTGACGGTGCTGCTGGAGGACGACATCGACGTCTCGCGCGGCGACCTGATCGTGCCGAGCCAGGACGCGCCGGCCACCACCCAGGACGTCGAGGCGACCGTCTGCCATGTGGCCGACGCGCCGCTGACCGTCGGCCACCGGGTGCTGCTCAAGCACGGCACCCGCACGGTCAAGGCCATCGTCAAGGACATCCCGTCCCGGCTCACCCTGGACGACCTGTCGCTGCACCCGCACCCGGGACGGCTCGCCGCCAACGACATCGGCCGGGTCAAGATCCGCACCGCCGAGCCGCTGCCGGTCGACTCCTACGCCGACTCGCGCCGCACCGGCTCCTTCATCCTGATCGATCCCGCCGACGGCACCACCCTGACCGCGGGCATGGTCGGCGAGTCGTTCGCCGCGCCGGACCCCGTCAAGGACGCCGCCGACGAGGACGGCTGGGACTTCTGACGATGAACTGCTTCGATTACTACTCGCTGTTCGCCAAGGAGGGCGGCCGGGTCGGCAGCGGTGCCCTCGGCAGCGGACAGGGCGGAGTGGCGCGATGTGTGCGCTGACGTACGCGCACCGCTCGCGCGCCCTCACCCCCCACCGCAGTAGACGAAGACCTGCCGACCTCCCGGCCACGACCTGAGAGACCGTGACCGCCGGGCCTCCGAGAGGACAGCCTCCCGTGCCTGTCAACCGCTCGACCACCTTGCGCCGCGGCCTCGCCGTGGCCACCGCGCTTCCGCTGCTCGCCCTGGCTGCGTGCAGCTACGGCTCCAAGGCCGCGGACGACCCCGCCGACCAGAAGATCGCGGCGGGGGCCCAGAAGACCGACGGCCTGGACTCCGTCAAGATCGGCTACTTCGGCAACGTGACCCACGCGACCGCCCTGGTGGGGGTGCAGAAGGGCTTCTTCCAGAAGGCGCTGGGCGCCACCAAGGCCAAGTACCAGGTCTTCAACGCCGGTCCGTCCGAGATCGAGGCGCTGAACTCCGGTTCCGTCGACATCGGCTGGATCGGCCCCTCCCCCGCGATCAACGGCTACACCAAGTCGGACGGCAAGAGCCTGCGCATCATCGGCGGTTCGGCCTCCGGCGGCGTCAAGCTGGTGGTGAACCCCGACAAGATCAAGTCCATCGCGGACGTCAAGGGCAAGAAGATCGCCACCCCGCAGCTGGGCAACACCCAGGACGTGGCGCTGCTCAACTGGATCGCCGAGCAGGGCTGGAAGGTCGACGCGCAGAGCGGCAAGGGCGACGTGTCGGTGGTCCGCACCGACAACAAGGTCACCCCGGACGCCTACAAGGCCGGTTCCCTGGACGGCGCCTGGGTGCCGGAGCCGACCGCCTCCAAGCTGGTCGCCGAGGGCGCCAAGGTGCTGCTGGACGAGTCCGCGCTGTGGCCGGACAAGAAGTTCGTGATCACGAACATCATCGTGTCGCAGAAGTTCCTGAAGGCGCACCCCAAGGCCGTCGAGGCGGTCCTGAGGGCGTCCGTCGACACCAACAAGTGGATCAACGCCCATCCGGACGAGGCGAAGGCGGCGGCCAACAAGCAGCTCGCGGCCGACTCCGGCAAGGCACTGCCCACCGACATCCTCGACCCGGCGTGGCAGTCCATCAAGATCACCGATGATCCGCTGGCCGCCACCCTGGAGAGCCAGGCGCAGCACGCCGTGAAGGCGGGCCTGCTCAAGCAGCCCGAGCTGAACGGCATCTACGACCTCACCCTCCTGAACAAGGTGCTCAAGGCCGAGGGCCGGCCCACCGTCGGCGACGCCGGTCTCGGCGTCAAGCAGCACTCCTAGCCCACGAGTTCCCAGGAGGTGACGACCATGGCCACGACCACTCTCGCCAAGGCCCCCGAGGCCGTCGAACACGCGGCACGCCTTGAGCATGTCTCGAAGTCCTTCGCGGCTCCGCGCGGGCAGCAGCTCGTGCTGGACGACATCAGTCTCGATGTCGCCCCGGGCGAGTTCGTCACCCTCCTGGGGGCCTCGGGGTGCGGCAAGTCCACCCTGCTGAACCTGGTGGCGGGTCTGGACCGGCCCAGCGCCGGGTCCATCACCACGGACGGCCGGCCCGCGCTGATGTTCCAGGAGCACGCCCTGTTCCCGTGGCTGACCGCGGGCAAGAACATCGAACTGGCCCTGCGGCTGCGGGGCGTGACCAAGCAGGACCGGCGCGGCCGCGCCGAGGAACTGCTCGCGCTGGTCCGGCTCTCGGGCGCGTACGGCAAGCGGGTGCACGAGCTGTCGGGCGGGATGCGGCAGCGGGTGGCGCTGGCCCGCGCGCTCGCCCAGGAGAGCAACCTGCTGCTGATGGACGAGCCGTTCGCCGCGCTCGACGCCATCACCCGGGACGTCCTGCACGACGAGCTGACCCGGATCTGGCAGGAGACCGGCGTCTCGGTGCTGTTCGTGACGCACAACGTGCGCGAGGCGGTGCGGCTCGCGCAGCGCGTGGTGCTGCTGTCCTCCCGGCCGGGGCGGGTGGCCCGCCAGTGGTCGGTGGACATCCCGCAGCCGCGCCGCATCGAGGACGCGCCCGTCGCGGAGCTGTCCCTGGAGATCACCGAAGTACTGCGTGGGGAGATCCGCCGCCATGGCCAGCACTGAGACGACACCGGCGCGGGACGCCGAGCCGGCCGGCCGGGACGAGGGCCTGGGCGGGGTCGAGGCCGGACTCGACGCGCTGGAGGACACCCCGGGCGGCCGGACCCCGCTGCGGAAGACCTTCACCGACAAGATCCTGCCGCCGATCACGGCGGTCGTGGTGGTCCTGCTGCTGTGGCAGGGGCTGATCACCTTCCATGTGGTCGACGACCCGACCAAGCTGCCCTCCCCCGCCGACGTGGGCCGCGAGTTCAAGGACGCCTGGCTCCAGGGCACCCTGCTCGGCTTCATCTGGACGTCCGTCTCGCGCGGTCTGCTGGGCTTCCTCTTCGCGCTGGCCATCGGCACCCCGCTGGGCCTGGTGGTGGCCCGGGTGAAGTTCGTCCGCGCGGCCATCGGCCCGGTGCTGTCGGGACTCCAGTCGCTGCCGTCGGTGGCGTGGGTGCCGCCCGCGGTGATCTGGCTGGGCCTGAACAACTCGATGATGTACGCGGTGATCCTGCTCGGCGCGGTGCCCTCCATCGCCAACGGCCTGGTGTCCGGCATCGACCAGGTGCCGCCGCTGTTCCTGCGGGCGGGCCGCACCATGGGCGCGACCGGGCTGCGGGGCGCGTGGCACATCGTGCTCCCGGCCGCGCTGCCCGGCTATCTGGCGGGCCTGAAGCAGGGCTGGGCCTTCTCCTGGCGCTCGCTGATGGCGGCGGAGATCATCGCCTCCTCGCCCGACCTGGGCATCGGTCTGGGCGCGCTGCTGGAGAACGGCCGCAACGCCAGCTCCATGTCGCTGGTGTTCCAGGCCATCGTCCTCATCCTGTTCGTCGGCATCGCCATCGACCTGCTGATCTTCAGTCCGCTGGAGCGGTGGGTGCTGCGCAGCCGCGGTCTCTTCGTGAAGAGCTGAACGCCCGTGTCCGCGCAGCCCGTCCTCCTGGTCGTCGCCCACGGCAGCCGTGATCCGCGGCATGCCGCGACCGTGCACGCCCTGGTGCGCCGGGTGCGGGCGCTGCGCCCGCACCTGCGAGTGGAGACCGGTTTCCTGGACTTCAATGTGCCGTCCGTGCCGGCCGTCCTGGAGTCGCTGGCGGCCGACGGCGTACGGGACGTGGTGGCGCTGCCGCTGCTGCTGACCCGCGCCTTCCACGCCAAGGCGGACATCCCGGCGGTGCTGCGCCAGGCGCCGCCGCGGCTGCGGATCCGGCAGGCCGACGTGCTGGGGCCCTCGCCGCTGCTGACGGCGGCCCTGGAACGGCGGCTGCGCGAGGCGGGGCTCGCCCCCGCCGACAGGTCCTCGACCGGGGTCGTGCTGGCCTCGGCGGGGTCCTCCGACCCGGAGGCGATCGCAGTGATCGCAGACATCGCGCGGGAGTGGCGGCGCACCGGTTGGTGTGCCGTGCGGCCTGCGTTCGCCTCCGCCTGCCTGCCGCGCACCGAGGACGCGGTGCGCGAGCTGCGGGAGCAGGGCTGTGCGCGGGTGGCCGTCGCCCCGTACGTCCTGGCGCCCGGCTTCCTCCCCGACCGGATCGCCCGGGGCGCGGCCGGCGCCGATGTCCTCGCCGAGGTGCTCGGCCCGGCCCCCGAGGTGGCCCGGGTGCTGCTGGAGCGCTACGACGCGGCGCGGCTGCCGCGGGTGGCGGCCGTGGGCGCCTAGGGCCTGTCCGGCCGATCATGGCGAAGACGCGGGGTGGGGCACGCACATCCGCCGCGTTGTCGTCGGTTGCCGACGCTCCGCGTCGACGCCCTCCTCCGCCTTGCGGCCGCACGCACCCCACCCCGCTCACCCGCGCCCACAAGGCACTGTCACCTCCCTCCACCATGATCGACCGGACAGGGCCCCAGGGCCTGTCCGGCGGATCACGCGGGGGTCGCTATCGTGGCGGCCGAGGTCGAGGAGAGGGGTCGGTCGCGATGACGGACGGCTTGGCGTGGATGGGTGAGCACTGGTACAGCGGTGCGGTCGTCAAGGACGGGATGCTCTCGGACATCAGCCTCACGGCGGTGCGGGGCGTGGACCCGGTGGACTTCGCGGTGCGCCTCGGTGCCGATCGCACCGCGGCCGAACACCCGCCGCTGTTCAAGGACTTCGACCGGCTGAGTGTGGATCTGGGCGACAGCGTGGCGATGTTCGGCCGCGCCGGCGAGTGGTCGTACGTCCTGGAGGTCGAGCGGTCCACCTGGCATCTGGTCCTCCTGGACCGGCTGGGCCAGGACACCCTGCTGGGACCGGGTGAGGAACTCGTGTGCCTGGACCGCTTCCTGGACGAGGAGCCGTGGGTGTGCCGGGTCGACGCGGTGGGCGAGGTGGGTGCGGGCGGGCTCGGTGACAGCCTGCTGGAGAGCGCCGTCGCGGTCGAGGACCGGCTCGGGACGTTCGCCGGGCTGGACGCGGCCATGCGCCGGGCCGGTGCGGTGCGGGACACCTTCCCCGGCTGCGAGGACCCCGAGGACGAGGCGGAGGAGCTGGCGAAGCGGCTGTTCGCGGCGGTGGGCGAAGAGCTCGGGCTGTCGCTGCCGCGCCGGGAGATCGAGCTGGGCCTGCTGCCCGCGGTGCATCTGCCCTCACCGGTGTGAGCCGTGAGCCGCGACGGGGGCGCCGTGCCCGCTCGGCACGGCGCCCCCGGTGAGCGAGGTGGTGCTGCTACTGGTTGTTCGCGGTCATGGTGCACTGCACGGCGGTCGCGCTGTCCTCGGAGCACGCCGCGCGCACATTGGTGTCCAGCCAGTACGGGTCCCGGTCCAGCAGGCGCTGGTTGGCGTTGAAGGAGCCGAAGGCGGCCATCGAACCGCTGTTGTCGTTGCCGGAGATCGCGGACCGCCCGCAGACCTCCTTCCACGTCGGGGTGTGGCCGTCGATGTTGAACAGGTGCACGGTGCTGCCCTGCTTGCTCGCCAGGGTCTGCACACAGGCGTCACCGCTGCCGACCGGGTTCAGGCCGCCCGCGAGCGAGGGCATGCCGCCGCTGTTGTAGGTGGCGTTGAACGCGAACTCGTCGCAGTTCAGCTCCTTGTCCGTGGCGCCGTTGAGGGCGCTGGTGTCGCCGTTGGCGGCCGCCCATCCGGTGGGGCAGATCACTGTCCGGTTGCCGCTGATGTCGCCGTCGGGCAGGAAGTACAGCGGCTTGCTGTCGGCCTTGCTGCCGGGGTGGTTGGACAGCTTGTGCTGGATGAGCCAGGCGTGCGACGAGGCCTGCGGGTACTTCGCCGCGTTGAAGGTGTAGGTCGGCACGTAGTTGTGGAACACGCAGCCGGTCGTCGGCACCTTGCTGACGATCTTGGTGTTGTCGCAGCGGATCTGGTCGGGAGCCCCGCCGTTCTCCAGGTCGCCGCCCGCGACGTCCATGAAGACCGCGGGAGTCGTCTGCACCGTCTGGCCGGGAATCTTCGGGTTGCCCTGGAGGGCGACCGCGACGCCGAGCTTCATCACCTGCGGCTTGCTGGTGTTCGGCCCGGACAGGTCCGGCGCCCAGAGGTAGGAGGCGTCGGCAAAGACGCTGTGGTGGTCACCGGGCACCCAGGCAGCCGCGCCGGTCCAGCCGCTGACGTTCTGGACGCCGCAGTTGCCGGAGGGCTCGCAGTCGATCTTCGGGGCGTCCAGGGTGAACGCGGGGATGGTCGCCGGGACGTCCACGTCGGTGACGTTGATCCGCTCGGTGATGTTCCCCGACTTCGGGTCCAGCTTGCGCTCGTTGACCACCAGCGCCTTCACGGTGCCCACGGGGGCGTCGTTGAGGGTCGCCTCCCACGCCATGGTGAACGAGGAGCACTCCTCGAAGCGCGTCGTCCACAGCCCCTTGCGCGGGGCGGCCGGGTCGCAGCCGCTGACCAGGGACGCCTGCGCGGCGGCCTGCTGCCGTGCGCCGGCCGCCCGGTGGAGGGTGAAGTTGCGGCCGTCGTAGGGCTCGGCGCTGCCGCACACCTTCACCCCGTCGGACGAGGTGGTGCAGTGGGTTCCGGACCTGCCGAGGACGGTGGAGGGGGTGCGGCTCGCGCCGGCCGCGGTCTTCCACGGCGAGGCGGGTGCCAGGGTGTCGGTGTACGGCTGCGCGGTCTGGTCCGGGTTCGCCGCCGAGGCGTTGGGGGCGGGCAGGGCCAGGTCGACGGGCATCCTGACGCGGAAGCGCGCCCACGGCGACCACGACGTCTCGTACAGGCCGCTTTCCTTGGCGTAGGCGGAGGTGTGGAAGACGTAGTCGGTGTTCGGCGTCAGCCGGCCCGCCCCCACGCTCACGGAGGCGGTGGCACCGGACTTGACGAAGTCGGACACCAGGACGCCGTACTGGTTGTCGCTGATCTTCACCTGGGTCTTGGCGTTGCCCGCGGAGTCCGCGGTCCAGACCTCGAAGGTGAGGTTGGCGGTGCCGCCGTCGGCGTTGGTCACGGTGTTGCTCAGCTTGACCTTGGGGGTGCTGACCTGCCAGACGCCGGAGGCGTCCTTCTTGCCCGGCCCCGCCGAGGGGTTCTTGCCCGACACCGGCCGGGACGCCGCGGCGGCGGTGGCCTTCAGCGCGGGCCCGGCGGCCGGGCGGGACGACGGCGCGGAGTTCGGGTCCGGGTTGCGCACGAACCCGCCGCCGTCGGCCGCGGTCGCGCTCGCCATCCCGGATCCCGCGAACAGCAGCGCCGCGGTGGCGACGGCTGCCCGGTGAAGGATGAGCTTTCTTCTGGACGTACCAGACAAGACGTTTCCCTTCTGGCTCCGCCCCATGGGTCCCCCCGGGGCGGAGCTGGTTCCTTCTCTGCTGCTTCCCGTACACGGGTGCCGGTCCGGTCATGCCGCTCGCGCCCGCGGCGACGAGACCCTGCCGCGACGTCCGTGCGACGCCGCCGCACCTTCCTATGCCGACGGGCACATGACAAGCCAGCAGATAAACCACGGCGCACCGGACAAGGGGGGCGCAACGCGACTGTGTCCATCCCCATGTTTGGCCACGGTTGTGCGCTCGGGCGTGAAGGTTCCATGGGGATCGGCGCACACCGGCCCGGTGGTGACGGTCAGGAGGTGACGGTCAGTCGAAGCGCAGGGAACCCGTGCGGGTGCGCTTGAGTTCGAAGAAGTCGGGGTGCGCGGCCAGGACCCGGAAGCTGTCGAAGAGCCGGGCCGCCTCGGTGCCGCGCGGCACCGCCCGCAGGACCGGACCGAACCACACCGTGCCGTCGACATGGAGGGTCGGCGTGCCGACATAGCCGCCCGAGCCGGGTTCGGCGCCCGCCTGGTGGCTGCGGCGCACGGCGTCGTCGTACGCCGGATCGTGCGCGGCGCGCGCCAGGTCGGCGGGCAGGCCGAGTTCGGCGAGGGAGTCGGCGACGACCGCGTCGAAGTCCTCCTGGCCGCCCTCGTGGATGCGGCTGCCGAACGCGGTGTAGAGGTCGCGCAGGACGACGTCCCCGTGGCCGTCGCCGAGGCGTTCGGCGGCGGCCACGGCGACCCGCACCGGGCCGACCGACCGGTCGACGAGGTCGCGGTACCAGTCGGGCAGGTCGTTGCCGGTGTTGTGCAGGTGGAGGCTCATCACATGGAAGCGGAGGTCGAGCGGGCGCTGCCGCTCGACCTCCAGCAGCCAGCGGGAGGTGATCCAGGCGAAGGGACAGGCCGGGTCGAAGAAGAAGTCGACCCGGGCGGGTGCCGTGGTGTCCTGACCGGACGGGCCGGACGGACCGGACCGGCCTTGCTGGTCGCGCCGGTCCGGCTGGTCGGACTGGTCGTGCTGGTCGGGCTGACCGGAGTGCGTCATACCGACGACGCTAGGCGCCGGGCGGTACCGGGGCACGGCCCAATCAGCGGCTCGTTTCCTGGTCCTCTTCGACCGCCCGGTCGGCGAGGCGGACCAGTTCCGCGATCGGCAGCGACCCGGCCTCCCGGCGTTCGGCGGCGAAGGCACCGGCCAGCCCTTGCAGCAGCTCGTTGAGCGGGACCGGCACGCCGTGCAGCCGCCCCAGCAGGACGATCTCGCCGTTGAGGTGGTCCGCCTCGATGCTGCCGGTGCCCCGGGTGAGGGACTGCCACGAGGACCCGCCGCCGCGCGGGACACCGGGCATCGGCACCAGGTTCATCCGGCCCTCGCGGGCCGCCTGCTGCTCCTTCTCGCTCGCGTACGCGATCCCGGCCGCGTCCAGCACCGCCTCCCCCTCGGCGCGCACCCTGGCGTACAGCTCTCGCGCCGCCTCGCTCTCCAGGGGGCCGCTGACGGCCTCCATGGCGTTGGCGAGGTTGCTCAGGAGCTTGGCGTACTGCCAGCGGGCCACGTCCGGGACGACCGGCGCCCCCAGCCGGGACGCCTCCAGATCGGCGGCGATCGCCCGCAGGGTGTCGTCGGTGCCGTGCGGGTACCGGCCCAGGTGGAGGATGCCGGTCAGGGGGCTCCCGGCCGCGGAGACGGCGCCGGGTTCCAGATGGGTGGCGGGCAGCCAGATGCAGACGCCGTACACCCGGCGGAAGCGGCGCAGAGCGCGCCGCTGCCCCTCGACGCCGTTCTGGGCGCACAGCAGCGGCAGCCGCTCGGCCGCCGTGCCGCCGCCCTCGACCGGCGCCGGTCCCCAGGCGTCGAGCGCCGCCTCGGTGTCCTGTGTCTTGACGGCCAGGATCAGTACGTCGTCGGCGCGCAGCGCGCCCAGTGCCGCGGGTCCGTCCACGGCGGGCAGCCGCAGGACCGTTTCGCCGTCCGGCACCGTCAGCCGCAGCCCGTCCGCGCGCAGTGCCGCCAGGTGCGCGCCGCGCGCGACGAGCACCACCTCGCGCCCGCTCTGCGCGAGCCGCCCCCCGACCGCTCCGCCGACCGCCCCGGCCCCGATGATGATGTAGCGCATGGGAGGAGCCTCCCACAGCACCCGCCGTGGTCCGTCGAGAGATCCAGGAGTTTCCGTGCAGCCCTCCGAAACGTTCCTCCTCGGCGGCGAGCTGCCCGTCCGCCGCCTCGGCTACGGCACCGCGCAGCTCACCGGCCTCGGCTACTGGGGTCCGCGCGGCGCCGCACGGGACGCGGTGGCGGTGCTGCGGCGGGCGGTGGAGCGCGGGGTGACCCTGATCGACACGGCCGACAACTACGGCCCCGATGTCGCCGAGGAGTTGGTGGCCGAGGCGCTGCACCCGTATCCGGAGGCCGTGGTGGTGGCCACCAAGGGCGGGGTGGTGCGCACCGGCCCCGACGCCTGGCACGTGGACGGGCGGCCGGAGGTGCTGCGCGCGAGGTGCGAGGCGAGTCTGCGCCGGCTGCGCCGGGAGCGGATCGACCTGTACCAGCTGCACCGGCTGGATCCGGCGGTGCCCCTGGCCGAACAGCTGGGCGCGCTGGCCGAGTTGCGGGCCGAGGGCAAGATCCGGCACATCGGTCTGGACACCGTCACCGCGGACCAGGTCACCGCCGCGCTGGAGGTGACGGAGGTGGTCTCGGTGCAGAACCGCTACCACCTGCTCGACCGGGCCGGTGAGCCGCTGCTGCGGCTGTGCGAGGCGCGCGGCATCGCGTTCCTGCCGTGGTTCCCGCTGGGCAACGGGGAGTTGACCGGGCATCCGGTGTGCGCGGAGACCGCCGCCCGGCACGGGGCCGCGCCGGGGCAGATCGCGCTGGCCTGGCTGCTGCACCACTCCCCCGTGCTCTGCCCGACCCCGGGCACGGGCACGCTCGGTCATCTGGAGGAGAACCTGGACGCGGCCGGGGTGCGGCTCACGGCGGCCGACCTGGCCCGCCTCGACGCCCTCGCCGCTCCCGCGCACCGCGATTGACCTTGCCCCTGGGGCAGGGTGGAGCTTCGCGGCATGGACCAGACATATCTCCAGACATATCTGCGGCAGACGCCGTACAGCGATCCGGGCGGGCTCGACGTGCGCGCGCTGCCGCGCGATCCCGGGCGGCTGGCGGGGCTCGTACGGGACCTGATCATCCACCGGGGCGAGGGCGAGCGGTTCGGCTGGACCATCCCCCGCGACCGGCTGCACCACGACGCCGAGACGCGGTACGTCACCGGCATCCTCCGCCTGCTGGCCGAGCGCGGCGCCGCTCCGCTCACCGAACCCCGGCCGCCCGCCGAGCGGTTCGTGGGCACCTGCCGGGACTTCGCCCTGCTGCACTGCGCACTGCTGCGGGCGACCGGGACGCCCGCCCGGGTCCGCTGCGGCTTCGCCACGTACTTCGAGGACGGCTGCTTCGCCGACCACTGGGTCACCGAGTTCCGTACGCCGCGGGGCACGTGGCGGCTGGCCGACGCCCAGCTCCATCACACCTACGCGGACCTGGACTTCGATCCCGTGGACGTGCCGCGCGACCGGTTCCTGGTGGCGGCGGACGCCTGGCGGGCCTGCCGCTCGGGGCGGGCCGACCCGCGGCGGTTCGGTGTGATCGGGCTCGACGGGATCTCCGGACTGTGGTTCGTCGGCGCCGACCTGCTGCGTGACCTGGCCGCGCTGAACGGCGTCGAACTGCTCCCCTGGGACATGTGGGGCCCGGGGGCGGCCGACGACTCGGCGCTCGACGCGGCACACCTCGCCCTCCTCGACACCGTCGCCGCCGCCCGTTCCGAGGCGGAGCTGCGGGAGCTGTACGCCCGGGAGGCGCGGCTCACCGTGCCGGAGGTGATCACCTCGTACACCACGCACACCGGGGTGCGGGAGGTCACCCTGCGGTCAGCTCCACGAGCTTGAGGGCGGTGTTCCAGTTGCGGCTGGTGGCGATCAGGTCCGTGTCCGATCCGGCCCCGGACAGCCGCTGGGCGAGCCGGGAGCGGCCGATGCCGTCGGGCGCGTAGAGGTACAGGGCCCGGTCGCCGAGCCGGAACTCCTCGGGCAGGAAGGCGGCCCGGTCGATGCCGTCGTAGCGGGCCGGGCCGGGGTCCGCGGAGAAGTAGGTGACGTGGAGCTGCCGGGGCTCCAGCGCGGCGGCCGGGAAGGGGCACGCCTCGACGACGGCCCGCAGATAGGCGTGGTCACGCACGAGGACGTCCACCGGGAAGCCGAACCGCTGCCCGACCGCCGCCCCGATCCGGGCCGCGAGCGCCTCCTCGTCGCCGTCCTCCGCGGTGAAGACGGCCTGGCCGCTCTGGAGGTGCGTGCGGACGTCCCCGAGGCCCAGCTCGCCCATCAGGGCGCGCAGCCCGGCCATCGGGAGCTTCCGGCTGCCGCCCACGTTGATCCCGCGCAGCAGCGCCGCGTACGTCGTCATCTCCTCAGCCTAGAGCCACGGCGCCGCGTGTGCGGGCGCCGGTCACCGGGCAGGTGGCGGGCTCCCGCGACGCAACGATCCGCTCGTCGGCTCGGTCGTCCCGGTCTTCGTGTTCGTGGTGGTCTTCGTGTTCGTGGTGGCCTTCGTGTTCGTAATGGTCTTCGCCTTCCTGCCGATGCTGCTGTCGTTCCGCTCGCCGACGGTGGCCGTCGCCTCGATCGTGCTGAACCTGCTGTCGGTGGGCGCGGCCCACGGCATCCTGGTCGCCTGCCCGGGTGGCTGCACCGGATGCCCGGCCTCCCCCACGACGAGGCGCCGTAGCCGGTGGTCCGGTCGGTCAGGCGGTGGCGCGGGCCGCCGCGAGTTCGGCCTCGATCAGGTCGGCCGCCCGGCGAGTGCCGCCCTCCTCGGCCATCTCCTCGCGGATCTGGGCCAGCCGCCGCGCCACCTCGGGGTCGCCGACCAGGGCGAGGGCATGCTCGCGCAGTGCCTCGGCGGTGGCCTCCTCGGTGGGCAGCTGCCGGGCGACGCCGAGCGACTGGAGCATGTCGGCGTTGCCGAACTGGTCGACGGCCTGCGGTACGGCGATCATCGGGGTGCCGGTGGCCAGCCCCTCCTGGCTGCCGCCCGCCCCGGCGTGGGTGACGAACAGGTCGGCCTGCTTGAGGACGGCCAGTTGCGGGACCCAGGAGCGGACCTCCACGCCGTCCGGTACGTCGCCCAGTTCGGCGGGGTCGACATGGCGGCCGATCTGGAGCACCAGGTGCCAGCCGGGCAGGGCGCCGAACGCCGCCACGCAGGCGCGGTAGAAGGCGGGCTGCTTGGTGAAGGACGAGCCGAGCGAGACGAGGACGACCTTGTCGGCGTCGGCGGGCCGCTGCCAGTCGCCCTCGGCGCTGCGGTCGCCCTGGCAGGCGCCGACGAAGGTGTACGTCGTCTCGTCCACCCGGTCGGCGTTCGGCTGGAGCGCCTTCGGGATGAGCACCAGGGAGCGGGCGGGGCGCCCGGCGAACACGTCGGGGTGCGCGGTGATGCCGTTCTCCTCCAGCCAGGCGCCGAAGCGGGCGTAGTAGGCCCGGCCGCGCTCGGTCCGCAGGGGCTCGCGCCACATCGGCTCGGCGATCTCCTGCTCGTAGCCCTCCCAGGCGACGAGGTTCGGGGAGAGCGAGACGACGGGCACGCCCCAGCGGTGGCCGAGGACCCGGGCCGGGTAGGAGGTGATGTCGTGCAGGACGAGGTCCGGTTCGTCGCCCTCGTAGGCGTCGAGGAGCTGCGGGAGCGCCTGGACCGCGTCGGCGAGGAACGGCTCGACGTTGTCCAGCAGGGTGCTCCCCCAGGCCTCCGGGTCGGCGTCGGGCCCCGGCAGGGTGCTGTTCCACAGCTTGGGTTCGGCGCCGGTCTCGGCGACCTTCTCCGCGAAGGACGGCGGGACGGCGTACGTCACCCGGTGGCCCCGCGCGACGAGTTCGCGGATCACCTCCAGGCTGGGGTTCACGTGGCCGTGGGCGGCGACGGAGAACATGGCGATGTGCGCGGGAGTGGTCATGTCCCCGACCTTAGGCGAGACGAGACGTCTCGTACAACTCATTTCAGCGCTGGTAGCGGGCGAGCACGTGATTCCCGTCCCGCTCCAGCCGTTCGCGCAGCTCACCGAGGCCGATGGCCCCGCTGTAGTACTCCTGGAACGCCGGTGTCGCGACCTTGTCCTTCCACTCCGGATAGCCCCGCACGGACTGCGCGGGCGCGCCGCGCAGCCCGGTGGCGAGGGCGGTGCCGGTCGCCCAGCCGTAGCGCTCCGTGTGCAGGGCGGGGTCCTTCAGGGCCCGGGTGCCGGTGGGCAGCATCCAGTCGCCGAGGGCCAGGCGCACCATGTGGCCGGGGCGGAGCAGGAAGCCGAGGAACGCGGCGGCCTCCTTCTTGTGCGGGCTGTCGGCCGCGACGGACAGCGTCTGCGGGCTGACGCCCTGGACGGGTCCGCCGGCGCCGGCCGGGGCGGGCAGCACCCGCCAGGCGAAGCCCTCGGGCGCCTGCTGCTGGATCTGCTGGCGGTAGGAGAAGCCGAGCGGCACCATCGCGTACCGGCCCGCGAAGAAGCCGGGCAGGGTGTCGGAGCCGCCGCTGCCCAGCGTGGTCGGGGAGGCGCTGCGGTCGGCGCCGATCTGGGCGCGGACGGTGCGCGGCACCACCTGGTCGGCGTCCTCGAACCGCACGGTGACCTTGCCGTCCGCGTCCCGGTGGAACAGCCGCCCGCCGGTGGACAGCGACAGGTCGAGCGTGGCGGAGACGGGTTCCTTCAGCGGCCAGGCCACCCCGTATCTCCCCGGGCCGCTCAGCCGCTTCGCCACCTGCCGGAACTCCTCCCAGCTCCAGGGCGCGGCGGGCGTCGGGATCCGCACTCCCGCCCGGTCCAGCAGCCGGGAGTTGGCGATGATCACCCGTGGCTCCTGGAGGAACGGCACGCCGTAGACGCCGTCGCCGAAGGTGGTCGTCTCCCAGCTCTGCCGCGGTATGTCCGCCGTCAGGTCCCGGGGCAGCAGCCCGGTCAGGTCGGCGAGGTAGCCGCCGTGGGCGAAGTCGGCGAGGTCGTCGGAGGCGTCGTGGACGATGTCGGGCGCCTCGCCGCCCTCGAAGGCGGTGAGCAACTGGTCGTGGACGCTGTCCCAGCTGCCCTGGACGTACTCCACCCGGATGTCCGGATGGGCCGCGTTCCACTCCGCCACCAGCGCCTTGGTGGCCGCGACGGACTCCCGCTGCCAGGCCGGCGACTGGAAGCGCAGGGTGATCCGGCCGCCGTCGGCGCGGGGACCGGCGGTGCAGCCGGCCAGCAGCACGGCGAGGACCAGGGCCACGGCCGTGGCGGCGCGGGCGCGCATCAGCTCTTCACCGCCCCGGCGAACAGGCCGCCCGTGATCCGCCGCTGGACGAGCGCGAAGACCACGAGGGAGGGCAGGGTGGCGAGGAAGGCCGCGGCGGCGAGCGGCCCGAGGTCCGCGACGCCCTCGGCGCCGATGAAGTGGGTGAGGACGACGGGCAGCGTCTGCTTCTCGGGGGACTTGAGCAGCACCAGCGCGAAGAAGAACTCGTTCCACGCGGTGACGAACGCGAACAGCGCGGTGGCCGCGATGCCCGGCGCGAGCAGCGGCGCCGTCACCGACACCAGCGTCCGCAGCCGTCCGGCGCCGTCCACCGCCGCGGCCTCCTCCAGTTCGGCCGGGACGGCGCGGACGTATCCGGCGAGCATCCACAGCGCGAACGGCAGCGACCACACCACGTGGACGAGGACCAGACCGGCGAGGGAGTCGATCAGCCGCAGTTCCTTGAGGACGAGGAAGAGCGGGATGATCAGCAGGACGAAGGGGAACGCCTGGCTGACCACCACCCAGCCGGTGGCGGCGCGCGCCAGCCGCCCGCGGCCGCGGGCCATGACGTAGGCCATCGGGGTGGCGAGCAGCACGGCGATCACCGCCGCGCCGAGCGCGACGAGCAGGGAGTTGAGCGCGGCGTGCGGCAGCGGCTGCTCGTCGAAGGCCCGCCGGAAGTTGCCGAGGGTGGGGTGGCGCGGGATCCAGGCGGGGTGCGCGGCGGCCAGTTCGCGCGGGGGTTTGAACGCGGTGGACAGCAGCCACAGGAACGGCAGGGCCAGGAAGGCGAGATAGGCGAGCAGCGCGGCGTACTGTCCCGCGCGGGCGCCGGGCGAAGTCCTCGTGCCCGTCACGTCCGGTCACCTCCTTTCAGCCGGCCGGCGAGGAAGACCGCCAGCAGCACCGCGACGACGGCGACCATGACGCAGCCCATCGCCGCCGCGTACCCGAACTGCCCGTAGCGGAAGGCCTCCTCGTAGGCGAAGAGCATGGGCAGCCGGGTCCGGCCGCCCGGTCCGCCGTTGGTCAGCACATAGACCAGGGCGAAGGAGTTGAAGTTCCAGATCAGGTTGAGTGCGCTGATGGCGAGGGCGACGGGTCTGAGGGCGGGCCAGGTGACCGTGCGGAAGCGGCGCCAGGCTCCGGCGCCGTCCACGGCGGCGGCCTCGTGCAGTTCGCGCGGGGTGTTCTGGAGGCCGGCGAGCAGGGCGACGGTGGTCTGCGGCATCCCGGCCCACACCCCGACCACGACGACGGCGGGCAGCGCGGTGGCCGTGTCGCCGAGCCAGTCGTGTCCGCCGCCGAGGCCGAGGCCGCGCAGCGTCTCGCCGAGGATGCCGGCGTCCGGGTGGTAGACGAGCCGCCACATGATGCCGACGACCACCTCGGGCATCGCCCAGGGCACGATGGCCAGGGCGCGGGCCGCCCAGCGCAGCCGCAGGTCCTGGTCGAGCAGGAGGGCGAGGCCGAGGGCGAGCAGGAACTGCGCCGCCGTGACGGTGAGCGCCCACACCAGTCCGATCCGGAACGACTCCTGGAACAGCCGGTCGTGCGCCAGGTCCTGGAAGTTGAGGGTGCCGGTCCACCGGGTGGGCTCGGTGCGGCCGGACTGGGCGTCGGTGAAGGCGAGCAGCACGCCGTGCAGCAGCGGGCCGACGCTGAGGACCAGGATGGGCACGAGCGCGGGCAGCACCAGGAACCAGGCACCGGGCCCGTGCGGGCCCCGCCCGGGGCCGGGCGTGCCGCGCACCGGTGGTCGTGCCTCGGTCACCGCTGTCACGTGATCAACCCCCTGGTCGGCCGGGGCGGGCCCGGTCATGGTCGTGAAGGCGCGGTGCCCCGTCAAGAGCCCGCGCACACGCTCCCACCTGTACGAATGCGACACTGTCCGGCGGAGAACGGGATCCGGGCGGACACGGAGGCGGGCGACATGGACGAGGCGAGGGCGCGGGAGGTGCTGGTCGCGGCCGGGGTGCTGCCGGTCCCGGCGGCGCGCGGGGCGCGGCTGCTGGCGCTGGGCGAGAACGCGGTGTTCGCCGCGGGTGACCTGGTGGTCAAGGTGGGCCGCGACGCCGAACTGTTCGACCGGGCCGGCCGCGAGCTGGCGGTGGCCGAGTGGCTGGCCGGGGCCGGGGTGCCCGCGGTGCGGGCGGCCGACCCGCGGGCGCGGCTCGTCGAGGGGCATCCGGTGACCGTGTGGCACCGGCTCCCGGACCCGGTGCGCCCGGCCGAGCCGGGTGACCTCGCTCCCCTGCTCAGGGCCGTCCACGCCCTGCCCGCCCCGGACTTCCCGCTGCCGCCGCGCGAACTGCTGGGCGGGGTGGAGCGCTGGCTGCGGCTCGCGGGCGACGCGATCGACCCGGCGGACGCGGCGTATCTGCGCGAGCGCCGCGACGGTTTCGCCCCGGCCGCCGCCGCGCTCACCCCGCAACTGCCGCCGGGCCCGATCCACGGCGACGCGCTGCCCCGCAATGTGCACATCGGCCCGGACGGACCGGTCCTGGTCGACCTGGAGACCTTCTCCTTCGACCTGCGCGAGCACGACCTGGTGGTGCTGGCGCTGTCCCGGGACCGCTACGGCCTGCCCGCCGCCGCCTACGACTCCTTCACCTCGGGCTACGGCTGGGACGTACGGGAGTGGGCGGGGTGCCCGGTGCTGCGCGGGGCGCGGGAGACGGCCAGTTGCGCCTGGGTCGCCCAGCACGCGCCGAGCAATCCCAAGGCGCTGGCCGAGTTCGAACGGCGGGTGGCGTCGCTGCGGGACGGGGACGAGACGGTGCGCTGGTACCCCTTCTGAGCCGCTCCGGCGCGCTCTGCCTCTCCTGGGGCCTGTCGCCCGGGGGGCGTCAGACGGTCTCGCCCGCGGGCTGCCGCAGCGGCCAGGTCCCGTCGACCACCGCCGCCGCGTCGCCCTTGCGGCGCAGGAAGCTCTGGAAGTCCGCCGCCCAGGCCGCGTACCACTCGATCTGGCGGCGGTGCAGCTCCGCCGGGCCGAGGGCCGCGACCTTCGGGTGGCGGCCGGCTATCGCCCCGGCCAGCCGGGCCGCCGCGAGCGCGTCCGCCGAGGCGTCGTGCGCGGAGCCGAGGACCACGCCGTACTCCGTGCAGACGGCCTGGAGGGTGCGCTTGCCGCGGCGGTAGCGGTCGACCGAGCGGTCGATGGTGTACGGGTCGACGACCGGGCCCGGCTCGGCCCCGCCCAGGCGGTCGCCGAGCGACGGCAGCCCGTGGCGCCGCAGTTCGGCGGCGAGCAGGGTCAGGTCGAAGGCCGCGTTGTACGCCACGACGGGCACGCCCGCCCTCCAGTAGCCGGTCAGCGCCTCCGCCACCGCGTCGGCGACCCGGTCGGCCGGGGCGCCCTCGGCGGCGGCCCGCTCATTGCTGATGCCGTGCACGGCGACCGCGTCCTCGGGGATCGGGACCCCCGGGTCGGCCAGCCACTGCCGGTGGCCGAGCGGCTCTCCTCCTCTGACCTCGATCACGGCCGCCGTGACGATGCGCGCCTCGTGCGGATCCGTCCCGGTCGTCTCCAGGTCGAAGCCGATCAGCAGCTCCTGGTGCCAGCCCATGGCGGCCCCCCTTCTCGGTGGTGCTTCCCCCAGTGGTCCCCACCTTCGCACGGGCCACTGACAACGCGAGGAGCGCGTTCCGCTTATCGGCGGGATGATTCAGGACACTGGGCGCGAATCGGTCCACATCAGCTCGAACTCCTCGCGGTAGGTGGAGAAGAGGCCGCCTTCGCCCACGTCGCCCACCTCATCCGGCTTGACCGTCCTGTTCCCGTGCCTGTTGCCGTTGCGCAGCACGAACACCGGCGCCTCCATGCCCCGGCTGCGCCGCAGGTGCGACTGGACGACCGCGACGCCGTCGGAGCCGTCGCCGTCCACCAGGTAGGCCGTCAGGCGCGGTGTCTCGTCGTAGACCTGGATCTCGAAGGCGTCCGGGTCGCGCAGCCGGGAGCGCACCCGGCGCATGTGCAGGATGCTCATCTCCACCGACCGGCTCAGCTCGCCGCGCTTGAGGCCCAGTTCCCGCTCGCGTCGCTTGACCGCGCTGGAGGCCGGGTTCAGGAACAGCAGCCGCACCCGGCAGCCGGACTCGGCCAGCCGCACCAGGCGGCGGCCGGAGAAGTTCTGCACCAGCAGGTTCAGGCCGATGCCCATGGCGTCCAGGCGGCGGGCGCCGCCGAAGATGTCCTCGGCCGGGAACTGCCGCAGCAGCCGCACCCGGTCCGGGTGCACGGCGACCACGTCCGCGTACCGGTCGCCGACCAGGTCCTCCACGGCGTCCACCGGCAGCCGCCGGGCGGAGGGCACGTCGCCGCCGGTGCCGAGGATCTCCAGCAGCCGCGCGGAGGCGCGCTCGGCCTGGCTGAGCACGGCCTTGGACAGGGCGCGGTTGCGCGAGACGACGTTGCGGGTGACCTCCAGCTCGTCCAGGGCCAGTTCGACGTCCCGGCGCTCGTCGAGGTACGGCTCGAAGCAGGGCCAGTGCTGCACCATCAGCTCGCGCAGCTGGGGCAGGGTGAGGAAGCTGATGACATGGTCGTCGGCCGGGTCGAGCAGATAGCCCTTGCGGCGGCTGACCTCCCGGACCGCGACGGCGCGCTGCACCCACTCCTGTCCGGCCGGTCCGGCGGCGGCGACCACCCAGTCGTCGCCGTGGACGGGCTCGTAGACGGGCCGCAGCACGGCCGAGACGACCGAGCGCAGCCGCTGTTCGACGAGGTTCAGCCAGATGTAGGCCCGGCCGGCCCGCTGGGCGCGGGTGCGCACCTCGCGCCAGGCGTCCGCGTCCCATTCCAGCTCCGGGCCGATGGCACCCGCGTCCATCGGCCGGGCCAGGGACACCGCGCCGGGCGGGACGTCTGCGGAGTTCCCCTCGTGACCCTCGTCACCAGGGGGAAGCTCCAGGCCTCCCGAGCCCACCCGTGCACCGCCTTCCGCTCCCCCGAGCATCCCCGTCCCAACGATCAAGGAAGGGTACTCCGGGAGCGGTACCGGGTGCAGCCGGATGGACAGCTCCTTTCCCAACTTCCCCCGGTCACTCACGTGTTCCGGCCGCGACGGGCGGCGCGGTGAGCGGATTCACGGGGTTGACGGGAGCGGCGGACCCGGCGCCGGGTTTTTCGAACAGCTTCGGACAGAACGCGGCCGGACGACGCACCCGTGGCGAAGTCATAGGTGGCGGCCGCACTTTCGGGGACACTCGGGCCAGGGGCGCCACCCGGGGCGCCGCACACCACAGAGGGTCGTGTCCATGCAGGTCTGGCCTGGAGAGGCGTATCCGCTCGGCGCCACGTACGACGGCGCCGGCACCAATTTCGCGGTCTTCACGGAGGCCGCGGACCGAGTGGAGCTGTGTCTGCTGCACGACGACGGCTCGGAGACGGCGGTGGAGCTGCGGGAGAGCGACGCGTTCGTCCGGCACGCGTACCTGCCGGGCGTGATGCCCGGCCAGCGGTACGGGTTCCGGGCGCACGGTCCGTACGCGCCGGAGCGCGGGCTGCGCTGCAACTCGGCGAAGCTGCTGCTGGATCCGTACGCGCGCGCGATCAGCGGCTCGGTCCGGTGGGGCGAGGAGGTCTACGGCTATCACTTCGGCGACCCCGGCCGCCGCAACGACCTGGACTCCGCCCCGCACACCATGACCTCGGTGGTGGTGAACCCGTACTTCGACTGGGGCGACGACCGTCCGCCGCGCCGCGGCTACCACGAGACGGTGATCTACGAGGCGCACGTCAAGGGCCTCACCATGCGCCACCCGGGGCTGCCCGAGGAGCTGCGCGGCACCTACGCGGCGCTGGCCCACCCGGCGGTCATCGAACACCTGACGGAGCTGGGGGTGACGGCACTGGAGCTGATGCCCGTACACCAGTTCGTCAACGACCACCGTCTGGTGGACATGGGCCTGAACAACTACTGGGGCTACAACACCATCGGCTTCTTCGCCCCGCACAACGCGTACACCTCCTGGGGCGACCGCGGCCAGCAGGTCCTGGAGTTCAAGTCGGCGGTCAGGGCGCTGCACGAGGCCGGGATCGAGGTCATCCTCGACGTGGTCTACAACCACACCGCCGAGGGCAACCACCTCGGCCCGACCCTGTCCTTCAAGGGCCTCGACAACCCCCGCTACTACCGCCTGGCGGACGACCCGCGCCACTACACGGACACCACCGGCACCGGGAACTCCCTGCTGATGCGGTCCCCGCACGTGCTCCAGCTGATCATGGACTCGCTGCGCTACTGGGTCACCGAGATGCATGTGGACGGCTTCCGCTTCGACCTGGCGGCCACCCTGGCGCGGCAGTTCCACGAGGTGGACCGGCTGTCGTCGTTCTTCGACCTGGTGCAGCAGGACCCGGTGGTCTCCCAGGTGAAGCTGATCGCCGAGCCCTGGGACGTGGGCGAGGGCGGCTACCAGGTGGGCAACTTCCCGCCGCTGTGGACCGAGTGGAACGGCAAGTACCGCGACACCGTACGGGACCTGTGGCGCGGCGAGCCGCGGGCGCTGGCGGAGTTCGCCTCCCGGCTGACCGGCTCCTCCGACCTCTACCAGGACGACGGGCGCCGCCCGCTGGCCTCGATCAACTTCGTCACCTGCCACGACGGCTTCCCCCTGCACGACCTGGTGGCGTACAACGACAAGCACAACGCGGCCAACGGCGAGGACAACCGGGACGGCGAGAGCCACAACCGGTCCTGGAACTGCGGGACCGAGGGCCCCACCGACGACCCGGAGGTGCGGGAGCTGCGGGCCCGGCAGATGCGCAACTTCCTCTCCACGCTGATGCTGTCCCAGGGCGTGCCGATGATCAGCCACGGCGACGAGTTCGCCCGCACCCAGCGGGGCAACAACAACGCCTACTGCCAGGACAACGAACTGGCCTGGGTGCGCTGGCCGGAACCGGGCGAGCCGGACGGCGAGCTGCTGGAGTTCGTCCGGGCGATGGCCCGGCTGCGCAAGGAGCACCCGGTCTTCCGGCGGCGCCGCTTCTTCCACGGGCGGCCGGTGGAGGGCACCCACGACGAACTCTCGGACATCGCCTGGTTCACCCCGGAGGGCAAGGAGATGACGCAGCAGGACTGGGACTCCGCGCCGGCCTCCGCGCTGACCGTGTTCCTCAACGGCAACGCGATCTCCGAGCCGGGCCAGCGCGGCGAGCGGATCACCGACGACTCGTTCCTGCTGATGTTCAACGCGGCGGCCCGGCCCCTGGACTTCGTCGTGCCGGTCGACCACGGACGCCAGTGGCGGGTGGTCGTGGACACCGCCCGCTCCGTCCCGGTCCCGCCCGGCACCGGCCGCGCCGCGCAGGCGGGCGACCGGCTCACCCTCACGGACCGGAGCCTGGTCGTCCTGCAACGCCCGGCGTAGTCCCCCGGGCGCGGTCGTCGGCGGCCACGCGCGCGGGGAGGGTGTCCGGCGAGGCGGGCGCGCGGGGCACCGGCCGCGCCGCCAGCGCGAGCACCGCGGCGAGCGCGGCCGCCGTGCTCGCCACGGCGAAGGCCGCGGCGGGCCCGTGGGCACCGGCCAGCCGGCCGCAGACGGCGACGGCGACGGCCTGTCCGGCGACGATCGCGCTCGTCGCGTACGCCATCGCCTCGGCGAGCCGGGCGGGCGGCACCGCGCGCTCGGTCAGCGCGAACACCGTGATCAGATGCGGGGCGTAGGCCACCCCGAGCACGGTCACCACGGTGTACAGCGCGGCCAGGCCGTGCGTGACCAGGAGCGGCAGGGACAGCGCGAACGCCGCCGCCGTGGCCGTCCGCCATCTGGCCCGCAGTCCGAAGCGGGCGGGCAGCGCCGCCATGGACAGCCCGGCGACCGCGCTCATCACCCCCATGGCGGCGTACACCAGTCCGGCCTGGTCCTCGTGGCCCAGCCGCCCGGTGAGCGCCGTGATGCCCGCCTGGCAGGCGCCGAACATCGCCCCCTGGAGGGCCAGTGCCGCCCGCAGCGCGTGCACGGCGCGCGGCATGCGCGGACGACGGCCGGTGTCCTCGCCGCGGTCGGCACGCGCGCGTGCGGCTGCCGTCCGCCCGGCACGCGCGCGCGGGACGGGCCACCGCAGGGCACGCGTGCGCGTGCGCGTGGCGGCCCGGTGGCCGGTGGCGGACGGGCGGGTCGCCGCGGCCGTCGGGTGCAGGGCGAAGCCGGTGCCGCACACCGCCACCAGCACCGCCGCCGCGCCCAGGGCGTACGCCGGGTGGGCGAGGACCGAGGCGACGCCGACCAGGGCCGGGCCGAGGACGAAGGAGATCTCGTCGAGCGTGCTCTCGAAGGAGAGCGCCGCGCCCACCGTCTCCTCGGACGCCCCGGCCCCGCGGGCGAGGGCGACGAGGCGGGCGCGGGCCAGCGGGCCGATCAGCGGTACGGTCGCCCCCGCGCCCGCGCCCAGCAGCGCGAGCGCGGGCGCGCCGAGCCCGGCGAGCGCCCCGGCGACCAGCGCGGTGATCGCCACCGCGTTGGCCCAGGCGAACAGCAGCACGACGGTGCGCTGTCCGTGCCGGTCGGCGAGCCGTCCCACGAGGGGCCCGCAGGAGACCTGCCCGAGGGCGAGCGCTCCTCCGGTCAATCCGGCGGCGGCCAGCGAGTCACTCGTCCGGGCGACCAGCAGCACACTGCCGAACTGGATGGTGGCCGTGGGCAGCCGCCCGGGGAACGACACCGCAGGAAGCAGCGGGCCGGTCAGGCCGATCACGTCACGGTAGGTCTCCCGGGCGCCGCGCCGCCGCGCTGTGGTCATCGTCCGAAGCTAGCCATTCACACCGCGCACGTGGACGGACCGATGACACGAAACCGGGCCAGGCGGGTACGTAGCATCGCATGACACCCGAGCACCCCGTACCCGCCGTGCCCACGGCCACCTACCGGCTCCAGCTCCAGCCCGCGTTCCCGTTCGAGGCCGCCGCGGCGGCCGTGCCGTACCTGGCGTCGCTCGGCGTCTCGCACCTGCACCTCTCCCCCGTCCTGGAGGCCGTACCGGGCTCGCCGCACGGGTACGACGTGGTGGACCACTCGCGGGTGCGCGGCGAACTCGGCGGCGAGGAGGGACTGCGCGCGCTGGCGCGCACCGCGCGGGAGCACGGTCTCGGCCTGATCGTGGACCTCGTGCCGAACCACATGGCGATGGTCCCGCGCCACAACCCCGCCCTGTGGGACGTGCTGCGCGAGGGGCCCGCGTCCGCGTACGCCCGCTGGTTCGACATCGACTGGGAGGCCGGGGGCGGCAAGGTGCTGCTGCCGGTGCTCGGCGGCCCAGTCGGCGCGGAGGCCGCACAGCTGAAGGCGGACGGCGACGTGCTGCGCTACTACGACCACGCCTTCCCGCTGCGGGCGGGCACCGCGCACCTGCCGCTGCCGGAGCTGCTGGACGCGCAGTGGTACCGGCCGGTGTGGTGGCGGCTGGCCCGTACGGAGCTGAACTACCGGCGTTTCTTCAGCATCTCGGAGCTGATCGGGGTGCGGGTGGAGGACCCGGAGGTGTTCGCCGCGACCCACGGCAAGATCCTCCAACTGCTGCGCGAGGGCGTGGTCGACGGGCTGCGGATCGACCACCCCGACGGCCTCGCCGACCCCGACGGCTACCTCGCCCGGCTGCACCGGGCGAGCGGCGGCCGCTGGACGGTGGTGGAGAAGATCCTCTCCGCCGGTGAGCATCTGCCGCCCTCCTGGCCGGTCGCGGGCACCACCGGGTACGACGCCCTGCGGCACGTGGACGGGCTGTTCACCGATCCGGCCGGCGCGGACGAACTGCTGGACCACTACCGGAGCTTCGCCGCCCCGCGGACCGACCGCGGCGGCGACTGGGCGGCCACGGTCCGGCGGGCCGCGTACCAGGTGATCGGCCATGAGCTGGCCGCCGAGAGCGCGCGGCTGACCCGGACGGCGGACCGGGTGTGCTCGTCCGCGCCCGATCCGGCGCTGCGCGACCGCGCGCCGTGGGCGCTGCGCACCGCGCTCCGGGAGCTGCTGGTCCGCCTGGAGGTGTACCGGCCCTACGCCTCCGTGGACGCGGCCTCGGTGGTCACCGAGGAGGCCGCCGGACGGGCCCGGCTCGCCTTCGCCGTGCCCGAGGAGGCCGATGCCGTGGACGTGGTGCGCGACCTGGTGCTCGGCCGGGCGGGCGAGGGGGCGGGAGCGGCGGAGCTGCGGACCCGGTTCGCGCAGGCCGCCTCCGCGCTGCGCGCGAAGTCCGTGGAGGACACCGCGTACTACCGGTACGTGCCGCTGCTGTCGGCCAACGAGGTCGGCGGGGACCCGGGGCGCCCGGCCGTGCCGCCCGGGGACTTCCACGCGTACTGCGCGCGCGTGCAGCGCGACTGGCCGGGGACCGGGACGGTGGTCACCACCCACGACACCAAGCGCAGCGCGGACGTGCGGGCGGCCCTGTCGGTGCTGACCCAGTGCCCGGGGCGCTGGGCGGAGCTGCTGGCCGAGGTGACGGGCGAGGACGCGCTCGTGCCCGACGCTCAACTGGCGTGGGCGGCCTGGCAGGCGGTGTTCGGCCTGGGTCCCGCCGCCCCGGAGCGGGTGCGGGGCGCGCTGCTGAAGCATGTGCGCGAGGCGGGTCTGCACACGAGCTGGACGGAGCGCGAGGCGGCGTACGAGGAGGCGGTGGAGCGGTTCGTCGCCGAGGGGCCGTGCGGGGCGCCGGGCGCGCGGGTGAGCGCCTTCCGCGACGAGCTGGCGGCGCACATCCGGGCCAATGTGCTGGGCACGGCCCTGGTGCACCTGACGATGCCGGGCGTGCCCGATCTCTACCAGGGCACGGAGGCCGAGTACCGGGCGCTGGTCGACCCGGACAACCGGCGGCCCGTGGACCTGCCGCCCGCCGACGCGGGGGTCAAGGGCGCGCTGACGGCGGCGGCGCTGCGGCTGCGGGCGCGCCGGCCCGGGGTGTTCGGCGCCGCGGGGACGTACGAGCCGCTGCGCGCCGAGGGCCCGGCGGCGGAGCACTGCGCGGCCTTCACGCGCTCCGGTGAGGTGGTCACGGCCGTGACCCGGCTGTCGCTGCGCCTGGCGGAGGCGGGCGGCTGGCGCGGCACCCGGCTGCCGCTGCCGCCGGGCCGCTGGGCGGACGCCCTGGCTCCGGGGCGGCACTTCGAGGGGCACGCGCGCGTGGAGGAGCTGTTCGCGGCGCTGCCGGTGGCACTGCTGGAACGGGTCGGCGGACCGGTCGGCGAGGACTGAGCGCGGGGCGCCGGAAGGGGGTGCCCGGTCCGCCGTCGAGCATGCCCTTGACAGGCGTCACCGGCCGTGGGGTACTGCGGAATGCGAAACCGGACGGACGCGTACGGGGGTGAGTCCTCTGCCGGAGACGCGCTACCCCAGTGTGCCCGAACTGGTGGCCGGTGCCCGAGCGCTGGCCGCGCACCGGCCCGGCCTGTGCGCCCTGGACCGGGTCGGTCTCTCCCGGGCGGGCAGACCGCTGCACCTGCTGTCCGTGGGGCACGCCCGCCGGGCCGTGCTGGTGGTCGCGGGCGCGCACGCCAACGAGCCCGCGGGCGGTTCGGCGCTCCTGGCGCTGGCCCGGCGGGTGCGCGACGAGCGGGAGCTGCGGGCGGACACCTCCTGGCACTTCCTGCTCTGCGCCGACCCGGACGGGGCGAGCCTGCACGTGACCCCGGCGCCGCGCACGCTGCTCGACTACCACCTGGGCTTCTTCCGGCCGGCCGGGGCCGAGCAGCCGGAGTGGTCGCCGTCCGTGCTGCCGCCCGGCCGGCTGCCGCCCGAGACCCGGGCGCTGACCGGGGTGATCGACGCGCTGCGCCCCTATCTCCAGGTGACGCTGCACGGCACCGAGCTGGGCGGCAGCTGGGTGCAGCTCACCCGCGACGTGCCCGGTCTGGCGGAACCTTTCTGCAAGTCGGCGGCGGAGCTGCGCATCCCCATCGAGACGGGGGCCTGCGACGCGGCGGGCTGGCCCGTCTCCGGGCCCGGGGTACGGGTGATGCCGGCGCCCGGCGCGGCCCTGGCCTACCCGAGCATGCCCGACGACGCCCGGCACAGCACCTGGTACCACGCACACCGCCACGGCGGTCTGACGGCGGTCGTGGAGATCCCGATGTGGGCGAGCGACCTGGTCGACGACCCCGCACCGCACCCCGCGCCCGAGGCGGAGCTGCGGCGGCTGGCCGCCCGGCTGCTGCGGGACGCGCGGGCGGTGGAGGCGGTGCTCGCCGACGCGCTGCCCCGGCTGCGGGGCGCCGACGGGCCGCTGCTGCGCGCGGCCCGCTGGGGTCTCGGCGTGGTGCCGGGGCTGGCGGCGGACTGGACGGACGGCCCGCCCGCCGACACGAGCAGGGCGTACGTCGGCAGTGTGGACGCCTTCGGCCGGCGGCTGCCGCTGCGGGCCGCCGCGATGCTGCTGCGGGTGCTGCGCGCGGCCGACGACCGGGCGGCACCGGCGCTCGCCCGTCTCGTGGCGACCTGGAGCGTGGCCTTCGCGGACCGGTTCCGGGCCCGCTGGGTGCCGCTGGAGCACCAGGTCGAGCACCAGTCCCGCACGGTGCTGGAGACGGCCCGCCACGCCCGTGACGTGGCGGGCTGACGGTGGCGGCACGGGCATCCCGCCCCGCCACCGGTACGGGGGAACTGTCCCGCCGCGCGCCGCTCACGCGTCCAGCGCGAACACGTCCCCCGTCCGGGCCTTCATCTCGCACCCGTTGGCGAAGGTCTCCGTGTAGTCGACCGCGCGGCCCTGCCACTCGCCGCGCGCCCGCACGGTCACCGGCGCGTAGATCATCGAACAGAACGCTTCCTTGCGGGGGATGCCCCGGATGTCGCCGCGCGCCGAGCGCAGCTGTGCGCACGCCTCGGCCGCGTGGGCGTGGCCGTGCGGCGGGTCGCACAGCAGCAGGGTGCCGCGCGTGTCGCCGCCGCCGGAACGGGTGTCCCCGTGGGTGACGGTGACGTAGAGCCAGTCGCCCCGGTCGTGGTGCCGGGCCCACCCGGCCGCCTGGGCCGGGACCGCCGTGCCCGCGAGGAGGACCGCCGCGGCGGGCACTGCCCGGCGCAGCCACCGGGTCGTCGCCTTGCTGATGAAGTGGGTCATGGCGGGTGTATCGGCACCCTGGCGCGCCGCCCCCAGCCCGGCTCACCCGAACGGGAGCGCCCCCGCCCGGCGCGCGGGCCGCGTCAGTGCGCCGACAGCCGGTAGGACACCTGCCCGAAGCCGACCTGGTCGCCCTCGCGGACGACGGCCGCGCCGGTCACCCGCCGCCCGTTGACGGTGGTCCCGTTGGTCGAGCCGAGGTCGCGCAGGACCCACAGGCCGCTCTGGTGGCGCAGCTCGGCGTGGGTGCGCGAGACCGTCTCGTGGTTGAGCCGCAGCCCGCTCGCCGGGTCGCGCCCGATGCGCAGCGGATGTCCGCTGTCCGCGTGCGGCAGCAGCAGCTTGGGCAGCCGCTCGGACTGCCAGGCCCGGCGCAGCCGCACGGTGAAGCCGGAGACGGCCCCGACGGCGCCGAACAGCGCGCGCGAGAGCCGCCCCTCGGTGGACAGATCCGAGGTGAGCACGGCGAGTTCGTCCGGGCGGCGGGCGGCCAGCGCCCGTTCCATGCGGTGCGCGAACGTGTCGTACGACAGCCGTCCGGCCGCGACGCCGTCGCGCAGGACCTCCAGCGCCCGGTCGCGCTCCGCGTCGGACACCCGCGCGGGGTGGGTGGGGAACTCGAAGGACGACGTCACGCTGGTGATTGTCGGACAACCGGCCCGGGGTGTCCAGAAAACGGGAACGGCGCCGCGGTGTGCCGAGTTGACGACATCTCCCGCGAAAGGGTGGAACCGAAAGCGGATTGATCGTCTTTGCAGGACCATGGGGACGCCAACACGGTGAAGCAGACGAAGGGGAACCGTCCGTGCATTTCGAGGTGTGGGCACCGCAGGCCGGCCGGGTGACGCTCCGGTGCGACGGCGCCACGCGCGCGCTGGAGCCCGATCCGGAGCGTCCTGGCTGGTGGAGCGGCGAGGCCGAGGCGCGGGACGGCTCGCGCTACGGCTTCGCCCTGGACGACGGCCCGGTGCTGCCCGATCCGCGCTCGCGGCGGCAGCCGGACGGACCGGACGGCCTGAGCGCCGTCGTCGACCAGGGCCGCCACACCTGGCGCAGCGACGGCTGGGCCGGACGCCCGCTGCCCGGGGCCGTGCTCTACGAGCTGCACCTCGGCACGTACACCCCCGAGGGCACCTTCGACGCCGCCGCGGGCCGCCTGGAGCACCTGGTGCAACTGGGCGTCACACACGTGGAGTTGATGCCGGTCTGCCCGTTCCCCGGGCGGCACGGCTGGGGGTACGACGGGGTGTCGCTGTGGGCGGTGCACGAGCCGTACGGCGGCCCCGAGGGGCTGAAGCGCTTCGTCGACCGGGCGCACGAGCTGGGCCTCGGCGTGGTCCTGGACGTGGTGCACAACCACCTGGGCCCGTCCGGCAACCACCTGCCGGAGTTCGGGCCGTACTTCACCGACACCCACCACACGCCCTGGGGCTCGGCCGTCAACCTGGACGCGCCCGGCTCCGACGAGGTGCGCGACTACCTCCTGGGCAGCGCCCTGGCCTGGCTGCGCGACTACCGGCTGGACGGACTGCGCCTGGACGCGGTGCACGCGCTCGTGGACACCCGCGCCCGGCACTTCCTGGAGGAGCTGTCCGCGGCCGTGGACGCGCTCGCGGCGGACCTGGGCCGGCCGCTGTTCCTCATCGGCGAGTCGGACCTGAACGACCCGCGGCTGATCACCCCGCGCGCGGAGCACGGCCTCGGGCTGCACGCCCAGTGGAGCGACGACTTCCACCACGCGGTGCACACCGCCGTCACCGGCGAGTCGCAGGCGTACTACGCCGACTTCGCGCGGGCCCCGCTCGCCGCGCTCGCCAAGACGCTCACCGGCGGCTACTTCCACGACGGGACGTACTCCAGCTTCCGGGGCCGCCACCACGGCCGCCCGCTGGACCGCACCCGCACCGCCGGGCACCGGCTGCTCGGCTACAGCCAGACCCACGACCAGATCGGCAACCGGGCCCGGGGCGACCGGCTGTCGGGGCTGCTGGCGGACGCCCCCGGACTGCTGGCGTGCGCGGCGACGCTGACGCTGACCGCGCCGTTCACGCCGATGCTCTTCATGGGCGAGGAGTGGGCGGCGGGCACACCGTGGCAGTACTTCACCGACCACACCGACCCGGAGCTGGCCGAGGCGGTGCGCCAGGGGCGGCGGCGGGAGTTCGGGGCGCACGGCTGGGCGGCGCAGGACGTGCCCGACCCGCAGGACCCGGCGACCCGGGACCGCTCCTGCCTCGACTGGTCGGAGCCCGGACGCGCGCCGCACGCGCGCGTGCTGGACTGGTACCGGCGGCTGATCGCGCTGCGCCGCGCTCTGCCCGACCTGACCGATCCGGACCTCGCCGCCACCCGGGTCGCCCACGACGAGGAGGCCGGCTGGCTGGCGTTGCGGCGCGGGGACGTACGGGTGGCCGTCAACCTGGGCAGTACGACGGCGGCGATCCCGCTGGGCACCCGCCCGGCCCGGGTGCTCGCCGCCTGGGAGCCGGTCGAGGCGCCCGACGGGACGGGACTGCTGCGGCTGCCCGGCCACTCCTGCGTGGTGCTGGCGCAGAGCTGAGCGCGGACCGCCCCACGCGGCTACGGCCGCCCGCCCCCGCCGTCCGCCGGATCCCCGCCGCCGTCCTGCTTGCCGTCCCGCCCGTCGTCCCGCTCGCCTTCCCGTTCGTCGTCCTGCTCGCCGTCCTCGCGGAACTCGGTGACCCGCTCCAGCAGGATCGCCTCCCAGGAGTGGCGCAGCTGGACGCGCAGCAGCGGCAGCGGGCTCTCGTCGCGGTCCGCCAGGCGGTCGGCGAGGCGGATCAGCGTGTCGCAGCGGGCCAGCCACAGGCCGCGCAGACAAGGGCGGGCGCCGTAGCCCGCGAGGGTGGCCGCGCGCACGGCGGCCGGTGACCCCACGGCCAGCGCGAGCCCGGCGATGTCCTCGGCCGGGTCGCCGACCACCGCGTCGGTCCAGTCCAGGACACCGCGGACCCGGCCGTCCGGGGAGAGCACCAGGTGCTCGCCCTTGAGGTCGTGGTGGACGAGGACGGCGGCGTGGGACTGGGCGGCCAGCTGGGCAGCGGCGGGCGCGGCGAGCTGGGCCATCCGCGCGGGTTCGAACTCGTCGGCGGCGCCGAGGGCCTCGGCGGCGTGCACGGCCATCCGGCGCAGCGCCTCCAGGGAGCGGGGCGCGGTGCGCGGGACGCCGAGCGTCCCGGCCTGCCGCACGGGCACCGCGCGCAGCCCGGCCAGCAGCCCGGCCAGGTCGTCCTCGCCGAGCGCGGAGACGTCCAGCTCGTCGGCCGTGCCGCCGGTGATCCGGGTGTCCAGGGTGTACGCCAGTCCGGGCGCCCACTCGCCGTGCGCGGCGCTCGCGGGGACGGCCACCGGCAGGTGCGGGCGGGCCAGGTCGCGCAGGCGCAGTTCGCGGCGCAGCCGCGCCGAGGCGTCGCGGTCGGGGGCCAGCCGCAGCACATGGCGGGTGCCGACCCACCAGGTGGAGTGCTCGCCGCCCGTGGTGACCGGCCGTACCTCGGGCACCCCGGCGGGGGCGTAGCCGTCGCGCGGGGCGTCGGGGAGCAGGGTGCGGACCAGTCTGCGGACGCTGTCCGCCGTGGGTGTCGGTGCCTGGGTCATCGTCGCGCCGTGTCGTCGGGTCGGATGGGGTCGGCCGGCGGATCAGTCCACCAGGACCAGCTCCCGGGTGGTGTCGTTGAGACGGCGGCCGCCGTCCTCGGTGACCGTCACGATGTCCTCGATCCGGACCCCGAAGCGGCCGGGCAGATAGATGCCGGGCTCCACGGAGAAGCACATGCCGGGCACGAGGGGCTGCTCCTCCCCCTCGATCATGTACGGCGGCTCGTGGGTGGTGACGCCGATGCCGTGGCCGGTGCGGTGGATGAAGTACTCGCCGTAGCCCGCGTCGGCGATGACCGCGCGGGCGGCCCGGTCCACGTCCTGGCAGGCCGCGCCCGGCCGTACGGCGGCGAAGCCCGCCTCCTGGGCCTCGCGCACGACGTCGTGCACCCGGCGCTCCTCGTCGGTGGGCTCGCCCACGTGCACGGTGCGGGTGGTGTCGGAGCCGTAGCCGTCCTTGAGACCGCCGAAGTCGAGGACGACCATGTCGCCGTGTTCGATGACCCGGTCCCCCACCTCGTGGTGCGGGTCGGCGCCGTTGGGCCCGGAGCCGACGATGGTGAAGTCGACCTGGGAGTGGCCGAAGCGCCGCAGCAGATCGGCGAGGTCGGCGCCGACCTCGCGCTCGCGGCGCCCGGCGAAGCGTACGTGCCGGATCTCCTCGAACGTGCGGTCGGCGGCGGCGCCCGCGGCGGCGAGCAGGTCGAGCTCGGCCGGGTCCTTCACGGCGCGGAGCATCGGCAGGGCCTCGGTGAGGGCGGCGTAGGAGGTGCCGGGCAGGGTCTGCTGGAGGCCGAGCAGGTGCAGGGCCCAGGCGTTGTCGCTGACGCCGAAGCGGCCGCGGTCGTCGAGGAGGGCGGCGGTGAGGGCGTAGGGGTCCTTGCCGTCGGTCCAGTCCCGCAGGGTCAGCGCGGGGGCGCCGGTGGCCTGGGCGGCGTCCGGGGCCTCCAGGGTGGGCACGACGAGGACGGGGTCGCGGCCGGGGACCAGGACCAGCAGGGTGAGCCGTTCGGTGGCGGCGGGCGGCGCGTAGCCGGTGAGCCACACCAGGTCGGGTCCCGGGGCGACGAGCAGTCCGGCAAGCCCCGCGTCCGCCGCCGCGCGCTCGGCGCGCGCCATCCGGGCCCGGTAGTCGTCGGCGGTGAAGGGCGCGGGCGCGGTGCCGGTCATCCGGGCCTCCGTGTGCGGCTGAAGGGGCGGGTGGGACGAACAGTCGAGCGGCGGGCAGGGCCCACGGGCAGTATCCTGCCCGCGCGGAGTGGGCGGCGCGAGCCGGTCGGTCCGCCGTCCGCTCCCTCCTCCATCCTCGCTGCCCGGGTGTCCGCACGACCACCGCTTTCCCGGATTCGATCTCACGGCCGGGGCTCGCACGGCCATGAGCGCTGATGGCGTGATCACCGGCAGCCACGAGGACGCCCTGGAGGACGCCCTGACGGAAGGCCGGCCAGAAGACCTGCCGGGACGGCCTGACGCGACGATCTGGACGGCGGCCGTCGATCCGGCGACGGGGGCGGCCGTACCCGTCGTCGCGTACGGCGTGGTCAGGTGACGACGCCCGGGGTGACGTCCAGCTGCTGGTAGCCCCCGCCGCGGTGGCGCACGGTCAGCACCACCGAGCGGCCGGGGTCGGCCTTGGCCACCGCGCGCGCCAGGTCGGCCGCCGAGTCGATCCGCGTCCGGTCGAACACGAGCAGCACATCGCCGCGGACCAGCCCGGCCGAGTAGCCGGGGCCCGGCACATGGACGCCGACGACCCGCGCCCCGGGCTTCCCGTCGTCCACCGCCTCCACGCCGAGGGTCGGTCCCCCCGGAACCGGCGCCGACCGTACCGCCGCGGCGCCCTCCGGGCCGGACCCGGCCCCTGGCCCGGCCCCGGACGCCGGTACCGACGGGGCCGCCGCAGGACCCGCGAGGCCCGCGTGCCGCTGCGCCTCGGCCAGCCTGCTCGCACCGATCACCGTGGCGCCCACCGCGCCCAGCCCCACCCCGGCCAGCAGCAGCACCAGCCCGGCGCACAGGCCGCACAGCGCCCCCGCGAACCGGCGGCCGGGCCGCCGCTCGCCGGTGCCGGACGGGCTCCGCTCACGCGAGGAGCCGCCCGCGGGCTCGGCACCGGGCAGGGGCTTGGGACGCAACGCAGTCTGTTCCATTCGTTCTCCTCCGGCTGGTGCCTACCCGGCGGGCGGGCCCGCCACGAGCCACGAAAGAGTGAGAACGCGGGCGCCTGCTACGTTCGGCCGTATGAGCGATCACCTCCTGCGGCTGCTGCGGGACAGCCCGCGCCTGGCCGAACTGGCTGCCTTTCCCTTCGAGTTCGACCTCGCGGGCGCCGAACACGTCGAGGAGGTACGGCTCGCCGACGGCGGACCGCTCGAACCGGTCGCGGGCGACGGCTCGGGCGGCACGTACTTCGTGTGCGGCGACGGCTCCGTGCTCTACGCCGACTCCGAGGGTTCGGCCGGGATCATCGGCCCCGACGTGGACACGGCGCTCGAAGTCCTCGTCGGGCTGCCCGGCTGGCAGGACCTCCTGGACCTGACTCCGGCGGACGGCGCCGAGGTGATTCTCGCCCGGGTCGCCGAGACCGAGGACGAACGGCGTGAGGACCACGGCATCGACGAGGAGCGGGCCGCCCTGCGCTCCGCGCTCGGACTGCCCGAGCGCTCCCCCGTGGAACTCGTCGCTCTGCTGCACGAGGCGCTGCTGCGCACCGAGCCCGGATTCCTGCTGCTCAACGCCGAGGAGGGGTGTGCCTACCAGCTGCTGGACCCGCTGCCCCGGCCGACGCTGCGCGAGGTGGTCCTCGCCCACGCCCCGGACACCGGCGCCCTCGTCACGGCCGGTCCGGAGGAGGACGGCGCGTCGCTGTTCACCTGGGCCGGGCACGCCCTGGACCTGGGGCTGACGGAGCACGCGCGGGCCGCCCTGATCCGCGCGCTCGACGAGATCGTCATGAACCGGGGCGCGCTGCGCCGGCCCGGCGCGCCCGGCGAACTCGGCCTCTCGTCCCTGGTCCGGCTGGCCGAGGCGTTCGACCGCCTCGGCGACCACACCCAGGCCCTGCGCGCCCGGCAGTTGCACACGGCCCTGGACCGCCCCGCCGTCACCACGGCCGCAGGCACCACGGCCACAGGCACCGGGCGGCGCTGAACCGGGCTCGGTTGGGCGCCGGTTCAGCTCGGCCCGGCTCCTGTTCAGCCGACGGGCAGCGCACGGGCCGGGGCCGGCAGCGCGGGGACCGGCGGGTGGTCCGGGAGGAAGCCGTGGGCGCGGCGGCCCAGCCACTCGGCTTTGTAGCGGTTGACGCTGCGGTGCCAGTTGAGGATGCCCGCCAGCCAGTTGCGCAGGTCGGCCACATAGCCCTCCATGGTCGCCCGCGCCTCGTCCGACAGCGCGAAGTCGTCGCAGACGACCGGCAGTTCGTGTGCCACGACATGTTCGAACTGGCGCATCCGCTGGGTCATCAGGTCGTGCACCACGGTGAGCGCCGCGGGGTAGTCGATGCCGAAGAAGTGCTGCACGACGAGGATCCCGTTGTGGATCTCGCCCTCGTACTCGATCTCCTTCTGGTAGGAGAAGACGTCGTTGAGCAGGCAGGCGTAGTCCATGGCGGCGTTCTCCAGGGACCGGACCGGGCCGCTGCGGTAGACCTCGGGCGGGATCGACGGGCCGTGTCCCAGCCGGCACAGGCTCAGGGTGAGGTCGGAGCCGAAGGTGGCGCGCCGCATCTCCAGGTAGTCGACGGGGTCGGGCACCCGGTTCTGCGCCTGGTTGGCCAGCTCCCACACCCAGCTCTCGGTCATCGAGTCGACGGACTGTTTGAAGGTGCGCCGCTGGTCGGGGGTCATCTCGGCGGTGGTCCGCGCCCACAGGTCGGCCAGGCCCCGTTCCATGGCGTTGCCGGGGACGGTGGCCTCCTCGCCGTCGACCGGCATGCAGGCCGACAGCCGGGCGGTGGTCAGCCGGGCGGCGGCGAGGTCGCGGCGGTGGCCGTAGACCAGCGGGTAGTAGTCGTCGCCGTAGGTGCCCCAGGCGAGCCACTGCGCGCTGAGGTCCAGGGCCTCGGGTGTCGCGTCCGGGTCGAGTCCGGCCGAGCACAGCGCCAGGTCGTAGGCGTCGAGCTTGTCCTCGTCCCAGACGCCCTCGGCGAGGATCCCCATGCGGTGGCACCAGTCGGCGAGCCGCGGCCGGGAGCGGTCCAGATGCGGGCACAGCTCCAGCCGGAAGGGCATGTAGAGGTCGGGGATGCGCGAGGGGCCGACCTTCTCGTACGGGACGTGGCTGTGGGCGCGCAGCCGTTCGGCGGCGGCCACGGCGAGCAGCGCGGCCACGTCGACGCCCGAGGTGCCGGGCCCGGTCGGGGCCTGCCAGGGGCTGGCGGGGCGCGCGCGTTCGTTCATGTACCGGCTGGAGCGGGTGTGCCATTCGTGGCCGCCGGACTGCCAGTCCTGGAGCCCCTTGGTGTACGCCGCCACCGCCGCGACCTGGCCGGGGGTGAGGCCCTTCTCCACGGCCAGGGCGGGCACTTCGGTGAGCGCGGTGTGCTCGAACTGGTGCAGCCGCGAGGTGAGGACGTCGTTGACGGTGTCGGCGGCCTCCTGGGTGGTGCAGCCGAAGAAGGTCTCCAGGACGAGCACGCCGTTGCTCAGCTCGCCCTCGTCCTCGACCTCCCGCTGGTAGGAGAAGAGGTCGTTGCGCAGGTGCACGGCGTCGGAGAAGGTCTCCATCAGCACCCGCAGCGGCCTGGACCCGGCGACGACGGCGGGCACTTCGGCGGTGGCGTACTCCACGAGGCCGGCCGACCAGGGCGCGCCGCCGACCTTGCGGCGCATCTCGATGTACTCGACGGGGTTGGCGACCCGCCCCTCGTTGATGTTGGACAGCTCCCACAGGGACTCGTTCAGCAGGTGCTCGGTGGCCACCGCGAACCGGCGGCGCCAGTCGGCCGACATCGCGGGGACCGTACGCGCCCACAGGTCGGCCAGGCCCGCCTCCACCGGGTTCTGCGGCTCGGGGACCTCTGCTGTGTCGTCCAGGGGCATGAACAGGGGCATCCGGTCCAGGTACGCCTTGCCGCCGGTCCGGTCCTGGCTGCGCTTGAAGGTCTCCAGGAAGTGGTCGTCGAAGAAGAACACCCACACGTACCAGTCGGTGATGAGGGAGAGGGCGGGTCCGTCGCAGTCGGGATGGGTGTAGGCGCAGAGCAGTCCGTAGTCGTGCGCGTCGAGGTCGGACTGCTCCCAGATCCCGGAGCCCTCCAGCATGCCCATGTCGCGGGCCCAGCGCGTCGAATGGGCGCGTGCCTCGCCCAGGTGCGGGTTCAGCCGCGCCGGGTGGGGCATGTAGAAGTGCGGGAGTTCGAAGGGCTGCTGCGTCATGGCCGGGCCCTACCCGGGACGCTCCGCGACCATCCTCCGCCACCCATTCGATCACACCATCGCGTGAATCACCGCCGAACACCCCTCCCCCGGAGGCCGGTTCGGGCAGGCGGCCCCGGCGGCCCGGCCGCCCCGGCTCAGCCGGGCTCGATGTCGCGCTCCAGCTGCACCGCCAGGCTCAGATAGCGCGGCCGCCGGGGCACGGGCACCAGCCCGCGGATCAGCAGGTGCCACATCTCGGCGGTCCGGCGCGGCAGCCGGGCCACCGGCTCCAGCGGGCGGCCGGTGACACGGGTGCCGACGAAGAAGGAGACCAGGGAGCGCGCCGCGGCCTGGACGTCCACGTCGGGATGGATGTCGGCCTCCTTGACCGCGCCCAGCAGCCGGTGCGTGGCGATCTCCAGCCACTCGGTGAAGGGGTGGCGCAGCGGCGCGCGCACCTCCACCCCGCCGGTGGCGAGCCGCAGTCCGGCGCGGGCGATCGGGCCCTCCACGGAGAGCCGGGTGAACGCGAAGGTGATGCGCATCAGCGCTTCCAGGGACGAGCAGTTCCGCCCCTCGACCTCTCCGGTCACCTGACGCAGGGCCGCGGCCTGCAACTCCATGATGGCGTGGGCCAGATCGTCCTTGGCCGCGAAGTGGAAGTACAGGGCACCCTTGGTGACCTGCGCGTGTTCGACGATGTCGCTGAGGCTCGTCCGTTCGTAGCCGTTCCGGTCGAACAGGTCGGCAGCCGCCGTGATGATCGTCGAGCGCGTCTGCTCGGCCCGTAACTGCCTCGCCATGGCCAGAACACTCCAGGGATGTAACGAACGGGGCATGCTGTTTGTTTCTCGTTCGAGCCTACGATAGCCCACTCGCCCGACCCGTCACCAGGCGAACGGCAGTCCTGTTTACCCCGAATAATCAGCGGAAAAGCCCTCAAAGTAGGGCGAAAGTAGACTCGATAAAAACAGGGCGCGCGGTTTTATTTTGATCAACGTGGGCGCGACACGGGGGCCACACGTCGACATCGGGGCGCGCGCACGTCGGTCCGCCGCGTGAGGGCGGCACTCGACGGTGCCCGGGAAGAGGTCCACCGCCGCACTCCACGCCTCGCCATGGACGCGATCGTAGCGGCGGTGGCCGGGCCCCTCGCGGACCGGTCCCGGCCTCCCGGACGGCGGGCGGAACTTATCCGGTGCCCCGCTAGTTTCTACGTTGCTGTAGATCTGACCTGACCGCACCGGTCGCGCCCGGTTGCCGCGCGCGACCGGTGCGACCATCCGACCTTTTGGAGAGCGACCATGGCCCTGTGGGACCGCATCAAGGATTCCGCGACGCAGATGCAGACCCAGTTGACGGCGAAGAAGAACGACCTGAAGAGCGGTGCGTTCCGGGACGCGAGCATGGCGATGTGCGCGCTCGTGGCCGCCGCCGACGGCACCGTCGACCCCTCTGAGCGGCAGCGCGTCGCCCAGTTGATCGCCACCAACGAGGTGTTGCAGAACTTCCCCGCCGACGATCTGCGCCGCCGTTTCGAGGACAATCTGAACAAGCTGACCGCCGACTTCGCCTTCGGCAAGGTGAGCGTCCTCCAGGAGATCGCCAAGGCGAAGAAGAAGCCCGCCGAGGCCCGCGCGGTCGTGCAGATCGGCATCGTCATCGGCGGCGCGGACGGCGACTTCGACAAGACCGAGCAGGCCGTGGTCCGCGAGGCGTGCTACGCGCTGGACCTCCCGCCGCACGAGTTCGACCTCTGAGCGGCGCGGACAGGGCGATGGCGGCACGCGGGCGGCGGTGGACCCGGCCGGTCCGGCGGGACCGGACGGCCGCCGCGCCCGGCTGCGCGCCGCCGGTGTGCGGTCACAGCCCGGCCAGCACCGGAAGGAGCCGGGTGGCGGCCGTGACATCGGCCGTCAGCGGCCGGTCCTCCGTACCGGCCGGCAGCGCGGCGGCGGCCACGGCGAACACCGCACAGCGCGGCGGCTCCCGGAAGCAGCGCAACGCGCGCACGGCGGTGACCAGCTCGCAGGCCAGGACGGTCGCATAGGCGTCCACCGCGCGCAGGGCCTGGCGGGCCGCCTGGGAGGCGAAGCTGGCCGCCTCCTCCAGTCCGTGGGAGAGCACCGCGTGACCGGCCGAGGCGGGCAGCGCGCAGGCACGCAGCTCGGCCAGGGCCGAGTTGGCGGTGTACTCCAGGATCATGGTGCCGGAGCTGCCGGCCGGTCCGGAGGCGAGGAAGGCCGGCAGTCCGGTGAGGTCCGGGCGGCCGAGCGCGGCGAGGCGGGCGGCGGACAGCTGGGCGGTCTGGAGCAGTGCGAGGTCGAGCCCGTCCAGGGCGAGGCCCAGCGGAGCGGCGTAGAAGCCGCCGTGGTGGTGGGCGGTGGTGCCGTCCGCGCCGATGAGCGGGTTCTCCGAAGGGCAGTTGACCTCGGTCCGCACGACGCGGCGCAGCGCGTCCGCCGCGTCCAGTGCGGGCCCGTGCGCCTGCGGGAAGGCCCTGAACCCGAACGGGTCCTGGATCCGGCGCGCACCGCCGGTGCCCGTCCCGCCGGGCCCGCCGAGCAGCCTCCGCACCTCGGCGGCGGCACGGGCGGCTCCCCGGTAGGGGCGCAGGGCGTGCACCTCGGGCGCGTACGCCTCCAGCGAACCGGAGACGGCGGCCAGCGAGAGGGCCGCCACGGCGTGCGTGGCCCGCAGCAGCACGTCGAGGTCGTGGCAGGCCAGGGCCGCCTGCCCGAGGGTGAGCGCGTTGCTGCTGAGCAGCGCGAGCGCGTCACCGGGCCGCAGGACGATGGGAGCGGGCAGCTCGGGGACGGCGGGCGCGACCAAGGCGGGGCCCGTGGCGGCGGCCGCAGCGGCTGGTGCGGGGGCAGTGGGCGGCACGGGCGCGGACGGCCCGCCCACGCCGTCCGGGACGGCGGCGGGACCAGGAGCGGGAGCGGGACCAGGAGCGAGACCGGGAGCGGGAGCGGGAGCGGGAGCGGCGGTCCGCCAGGGGCGTTCGCCGATCAGGGTCAGGCCCGTCTGGGCCAGGGCCGTCAGGTCGCCGGTGCCGAGACCGCCGTACTCGTTGACGGCCGGGTGGACGCCGAGGCGCAGCGCCTCGGCGAGGGCGGTGACGAAGGCGGGCTGGATGCCGGAGCCGCCGGCCAGGAGCTGGTTGGCGCGGACCGCCAGCATCGCCCGGACCTGGCGGGCGGGCAGCTCGGCGCCCGCGCCGCCCGCGTGACTGCGCAGCAGCCGCAGGCCGTGCCCGGTCCCTTCCGGATCCTCCACCGGCACCGAGCGGTGCGCGCCGACCCCGGTGCCGCGGCCGTAGAGCCGGCCGGCGCGGGCCAGCCGGTCCGCCGCCTTCCAGGAGCGGTGGGCGCGCGCCAGCGCCTCGGCCGGTACGAAGGGTTCGGCCGAGGCGTCGGCGAGGCGGACCACGTCGTCCGGGGTCAGCTCGCGCCCGTCCAGCACGACGCGGGCCCGGCCCGCTTCCCGGGGCGCCCACGCCGTGCTGCTCATCCCTGCGTCCTGATGGTCCTGTGTTCCGGTGGTCCCGCGGTGGTGCGGTCCGCGCCGGTGCGCGGTGGTGGGTCAGACGAGGCCGGCCGACTTCAGCCAGGCCTTGGCGACGTCCAGCGGGTCCTTGTTCTGCGACTGCACCTGGGTGTCCAGGTCCAGCAGGGTCGCCGTGTCCAGCTTGGCGGAGAGCGCGTTGAGCGCGTCGACGCCCTTCTTGTCCAGGCCGCTCTTGTAGACGAGCGGCTGCACGTTCTCGAAACCGAAGAGGTTCTTCGGGTCCTGGAGGACGACGAACTTCTCCTTGGCGATGGTCGGGTCCGTGGTGAACACGTCCGCCGCCTGCACGGTGTCCTTCTTCAGCGCGGCCTGGGTCAGCGGGCCGCCCGCGTCCAGCGCCTTGAACGACTTGAACTCCAGCCCGTACAGGGACTTCAGACCCAGTAGGCCCTGCTGCCGGGTCTGGAACTCCGGCGAGCCGCCGATGACCATGTCCTTCGCCGCGTCCTTGAGGTCGGCGATGGAGGACTTGTCGGTCAGCTTGTACTTGTCCGCCGTCGCGGCGTTGACGGTGACCGAGTCCTTGTTCTGCGCGGGCGAGGGCTCCAGCAGCGTCAGCTTGGGGTCGAGCTTGGCGCCGATCGCGGCCGTGGTGGCGGCGACCGTCTTGGGGGCGGCGTCCTTGTCGAGATAGGCCAGCAGCGCCCCGTTGTACTCGGGCAGCACGGTGACGGAGCCGTTCTTGAGCAGGCCGTAGGTGGTCTCGCGGCTGCCGATGTTGTGCTTGTAGGTGACCTTGACGCCCTTCGCCTTCAGGGCCTCGCCGTAGATGTCGGCGAGCAGGATGCTCTCGGCGAAGTTGTTGGAGCCGACGACGACGCTGTCGCCGCTCGCCTTGCCGCCGGAGAGCGGGTCGCTGCCGGACTTGTCGTCGGAGGACGAACACCCGGCGACGAGTGCGGCGGTGGCGGCGAGGGTGACGACGGCCGTGCCGGTGCGCCTCGTGCTGGACCTGGTGCTCTTCGCGTAAGAAGTCACAATTCTCGTTCCGGGTCGGAAAGTCGTGGGGGCGGTGCATGGACAGGGGGACAGGGGTGACAAGGGGGTACGACATGCGGAACACCGCACTTTACTGATCCAATCCAGCCGCTTCTCGATCGGTCAAGGGCAGCCAGGTCACCGATTGGCTTCGATCCTGGTGCACTTGTGAAGCGCAAGCGATTGCTTCGTAATGCATTCTTGACATGGGACGCGTCGGACCGCGCTGCGAAGAAGCGATAGATTCCAGCGCAGTTGACATCGGCCACAGCGGTGGACTCGGACCGCTCCGGTGTCGTCGCGCATCATCGTTCTCACGACCGTCCCGGGTGGAGACACCCGTCGAAGGAGGCCCGGTGTCCACGAACGAGGTGGACGCGCCCGCCCGGCAGGCCCCGGCGCCGCCCCCGGCCGGCGGCATCAGGGGATTCGCCGACCGGTGGCCCTTCCGGCGCAAGCTCAACGTCCTGGTCGGTGTCCCGCTCGCCGTCGTCGGCCTGCTGCTCGCCTACCTCATCGCCGGACAGGTCGGCCAGGCCAGGGACGCGGCGGCCGCCGCCCGGCTGGTGCGGGACAGCGCCCAGGTCGCCGCGCTCGTCGACCGGGTGGAGGCCGAGCACCAGCAGGCCGTCCTGCTCTCCGTGCGCTACGAGGCCCAGGGCGTCGGCTCCCGGCCCTCCGCCACCGCCTACCGCACGGCGCAGGCCGCCGTCGACGCCCAGGTCGCCGCCGTCCGGCGGGCGTTCGGCGACCGGCTGCCCGCCACCGAGGCGCAGGCCCTGAAGGAGATCGAGGGCCTGACCAGCCTGCGCGACACCGTGGAGCAGAGCTATCTGCCCGCCGACAACATCGACCCGGCCTACACCGGCGCCGCCAAGAACCTGATCGACGGTCTCGGCCTCGACCGCAACCCGGCGCTGGCCGCCACCTTCACCGGCAATCTGCTGGACTCCCTGCTGCGCGCCGACGCCGCCCACAGCTCCTTCGAGACGAGCGTGTTCTCGGCGACGACCGGTGACACCAACGCGCTGATCGAGTTCACCGGCGCGGTCGGCGCCTACGAGCTGTACACGTACCAGGCCGACCGCTTCACCCGGTTCGCCGGCGCCGCCCAGGCCGACCGGCTCGCGGACATGGAGCACACCGCCGACCAGCGCCGGATCGCCGAGGCGTACGCCGAACTCCAGATCGACCCGAGCGGTCTCCAGGCCAACACCCCGGACAAGATCCGGCGGGCCTTCCAGGACGCGCTGGCCGACTACCCGTCCTACCCCCGGCAGGCCGCCGCCCGGCTCCAGATCGCCTCCTCGCTCATCGGCGAGATCGCCGACACCGCCGACGACGCCTCGTCCGACGCCTGGTGGCGCGCCGCCGGACTGCTGGCCGCCGCACTGCTGGGCTTCCTGTTCTGGCTCGGCTTCTCGGTGGCCGTGCGCCGCTCGGTGGTCCGGCCGGTGCAGGCGCTGACCGGGGCGGCGCAGGAGGTCTCCGCCGCCACCGGACGGGAGCTGGCCCGGGTCGCCGACGACGACGCCGACGACAGCGGACCGCCCCGGCTGAGGGACGTGCCGGTCACCGCGCGCGACGAGATCGGCGACCTCGCGGCGGCCTTCAACCAGGTGCAGACCACCGCCGCCGCGCTGCTGGAGCGCCAGGTGCTCAGCCGCCGCAACGTCGCCGAGATGTTCGGCAACGTCGGCCGCCGGGTCAGCAACCTCACCACCCGCCAGCTCGCGCTGATCGACGCGGTCGAGCGCGGCGAGACCGACCCGGCCCTGCTCGAACGCCTCTACTCCATCGACCACATCGCCGTACGCCTGCGGCGCAACGCCGACAGCCTGATGCTGCTGGCCGGCATCCGCGAGACCGTCCTGGACGCCGGACCCGCCGCACTGACCAACGTGGTGCGGGCCGCGCTCGGCCAGATCGAGGGCTATCAGCGGGTACGGCTGTACGCCGAGACCGAGGTCATGGTGGCGCCGGACATCATCGGCGACCTCACGCTGATGGTGGCCGAACTCCTGGAGAACGCCGTGTCGTTCTCCCCGGCGGGCAGTCCCGTCGAGGTCACCGTGCGCTCGAACGCCGAGGGCGCGTCGATCGCGGTCGCCGACCACGGTCTGGGGATGAGCGCCGAGCGCCTCGCCGAGGAGAACGCCCGGCTGATCCGCCGCGAACGCCTCGACGTGGTGCCGACCAAGGTGCTGGGCCTGTTCGTGGTGGGCACGCTGGCCCGCCGCTGGGAGATCGAGGTCGCCCTGACCCGCACCCCGGGCGGTGGTGTCACGGCCGAGGTGGTGATCCCATCCGCCCTGCTGCTGTCGCTGAGCGCGGTGGCCATGGCGGGCCCGGCAAATGCCGCGGGATCGGCCGGATCGCGGACCGGCACGGATACCGCGCCCGCGGCGGCCCCCGCTGACGCGCCCGGCGCCGCCGGAGCGTCCGGTACCGGCGGACCCAGGCCCGCGACCGCCGTGGCGCCCGCGCACGCCCCGGCCGACGAGGACGAGCCCGGCCCGCTCCCGCGCCGGCTGCCCCGGCGCGAGCCCGCCGACGAGGCCACGGCCGGTCCCGGCACGAGCGACACCGGCACGAGCGACACCGATACGACCGGTACGGGCACGAACGGTACGGGCACGACCGGCACCGGTACGACCGTTCCCGGAGCGACCGGAGCGACGGCGCCCGAGTCCGTACCCGCCGCCGAACTCCCGGCGGTACCAGCCCCCTTCATCCCCCGGGCCCGCAAAGAGGCCACGCCCATGGGGGCGGCGCCCATGGAGGCGGCGCCCGACCGGCCGGCGTCCGGCCCGGAACCCGCCTCCCGGCCGCTGCGCCGACGTGTGCGCGGCGCGACCCTGCGCACCACGGCGGACGCCTCCGCCGCGAACGCCCACGAGAGCGCGCGGCCGGCCGACGCCGAGGCCGTACGGTCCGCGCTGGAGGAGTTCGAGGAGGCGGTGGAGCGCGCCCACCGCGACACCGCCGCCCCGCCCGCCTCTCCCCCGACCTCTTCGCGTCCCGCCACCCCCGGCACGCACCGCCAGAACGACCTCCCGGAAGGAGCCGAGCAGTGAGCACGTCGACAGGTGACACTCCGACGGGAGGCACCACGCCGACCGATCTCCAGGCCGCCGCAGCCGACTTCACCTGGCTGCTCAACCGCTTCGCGACCGAGACCGCCGGTGTCGTCGACGCCATCGCGGTCTCCTCCGACGGACTGCTCATCGCGGTCTCGCAACTGCGCGAGCACGCGGACTCCGAGCGGCTGGCCGCCATCGTCTCCGGCATCACCAGCCTGGCCGCCGGTGCCTCCGGCAACTACCGCCTCGGCGCCCTCAACAAGGTCATCATCGACCTGGAGGGCGGCCACGTCCTGGTCTCCGCGATCGGCAGCGGCGCGGTGCTCGGTGTGGTCACCGACAAGGAGGCCAAGCTCGGCAACATCGCCTACGAGATGACGCTGTTCGCCAACCGGGCCGGTGCCGCGCTCAGCCCGCAGCTCGTCCTGGAACTGAAGAACAACGTCGGCGCCACGTCGGCGCGCTGACCGGTCACCGCCGGTCGAGGAAGGAAGTAGCACCCATGGCGGACGGCTCCCCGCCCCCGGGAGGAGACCCGGTGGGCCCCGCCCCCGCCGTACGGCCGTTCCTGGTCACGGCCGGCCGGGTGGCGCCCACCGCCGCGGGCCGGCCGGTGCCCGTGGAGACCCAGGTGGTGGCCACCACCGCCGGGCTCGCGGCGCTGGACGGACTCTCCTTCGAACAGCGTGACATCATCGCGGCCTGCCGCGTGCCGCAGTCCATCGCGGAACTCGCGGCCCGGCTGCGGCTGCACCTCAACGTGGTACGGGTGCTCGCCGAGGACCTGCGGGCCGCCGGGCAGCTGACGGTGCACGTGCCCGACTCCGGCGCCACCCACGACGCCTCCGTCCTGCGCAGGGTTATCGATGGCCTGCGGGCCATCCCCGACTCCCGGGGAGTACTCCGTGACACCGACTGAACAACTCGCCCGCGGTGCCGCCGCCGGGGCGGCCGGGCAGAGCGCCGTACGGCCGCCGCTGCCGGTCAAAATGGTGATCGCGGGCGGCTTCGGCGTGGGGAAGACCACCGCGGTCGGCTCCATCTCCGAGATCGAGCCGCTGACCACCGAGGCGGCCATCACCGAGGTCGCCGCGGGCGTCGACGACCTCACCCACACGCCGCGCAAGACGACCACCACGGTCGCCATGGACTTCGGCTGCCTCACCATCGACCCGACGCTGAAGCTGTATCTGTTCGGCACGCCCGGCCAGGAGCGGTTCGGGTTCATGTGGGACGACATCGTGGAGGGCGCGGTCGGCGGCCTCGTCATCGTCGACACCCGGCGCCTGGACGACTGCTACGCGGCCGTCGACTACTTCGAGCACCGGCAGATTCCGTTCGCGGTGGCGCTCAACGCCTTCGACGGCCGGGTGGAGCACTCCCTCGATGAGGTCCGCTGGGCGCTCGACGTGTCCGAGCGCGTCCCGGTGGTCGTCTTCGACGCCCGGGAACGCGGCTCGGTGCGCGACGCGCTGCTGGTGGTGCTGGAACTGGCGCTGGCCAGGACCGGGGCCTGAGGCCCGGCCCCCCTCGGCCGGTACGGGGACCGGGCGGCGTGCCGTCCGGTCCGCCGCGCCGGGGCGCCGGGCGTCAGGCGCCGCGCCGCACGCCCCGGGACACCGTAAGCCGTGCCGCGGCCCAGAACAGCACCAGGGTCACCAGCGCGAGACCGGCGACGAGACTGGCGCCGCCCACCACCTTCTCGTAGTTGCGCTGGTAGAGCCCGTCGATGACATAGCGGCCCAGGCCGCCGATGCCGACGTAGGCGGCGATGGTCGCCGTGGACACGATCTGGATGGCGCCCGAGCGCAGGCCGCTCAGGATGAGCGGGAGCGCGACGGGCAGTTCGACCTGGAAGAGGATCCGCGACTCCTGCATGCCCATGCCGCGGGCCGCGTCCACCGGCGACGGGTCGACCGAGCGCATCGACTCGTAGGTGGTCACCAGGATCGGCGGGACGGCGAGGACGACCAGCGGCACCATGACGGGCAGCAGCCCGAAGCCGACCAGGATGGTCATCAGGACCAGCAGGCCGAAGCTGGGCAGCGCCCGCCCGGCCGTGGCGAGGAAGGCGAGCGTGTTGCCGCCGCGCCCGTAGTGCCCGGTGACCAGGCCGACGGGCAGCCCGATGGCGGCGGCGATGCCGAGCGCGATCAGGCAGTACCGCAGATGCTCGGCGAGCCGGGTGGGGATGCCGTCGTAGCCGTGCCAGTGGGCGCTGTCGCTGAAGAAGGCATTGACGAAGTGCAGTACGTTCACCGGACGGCGTCCTTCGGTGCGGGTGCGGCTGGCTCCGGCTCGGCCTGCGGTCCGCGGCGGCGGGTGCCGCGCGGCATCCACGGGGTCAGCAGGAGCCGTACGCCGACCAGCGCGGCGTCGGCGAGGATGGCGAGCGCCGCCGTGGTGACCACGGAGTTCACCGCCAGCTCGGGGCGGTGGTAGATGTTCGCGTCGTTGAGCAGGTTGCCGAGCGCGCCCTGGTTGCCGATCAGCATGCCGACGCTGACCAGGGAGATGCTGGACACGGTCGCCACCCGCAGACCGGCGAAGATGGCGGGCACCGCGATCGGCAGCTGCACCTGGAAGTAGCGGCGTACGGGGCCGAGGCCCATCGCGGTGGCGGCGGCCAGCGTCTCCTGCGGCACCGCGCGCACACCGTCGACGATGGCCGGGACGAGCACCACCAGGCTGTAGACGGCGAGCGGGATCATCACCGTCAGCTCGGTCTGGCCGGTGTAGTCGATGAGGAAGACGATGAAGGCCAGCGACGGGACGGCGTACAGCACGGTCGTCAGGCCGAGCACCGGCGGATAGAGCCAGCGGAAGCGCACGCACAGCTGCGCGATCGGCAGGGAGACCAGGAGTCCGGCCAGGACCGGCAGCAGCGCCTCGCGCAGATGCAGCCCGATCAGTCCGAACCAGCTGTGCTGGAGGTCGCTCGGCAGGTCGAAGAAGCGGTTCATCCGGCGACCCTGGCGTCGGTGGCGGCGGCGTCCTGGTGGCCCTCGGCGTGGGCGGCGCGGATGGCGGCGCCGATGGCCTGCTGCGAGACCACCCCGGCCGCGCGTCCCGACTCGTCCACGGCGACCGCCCAGCCGGTCGGTGAGAGCACCGCGCAGTCCAGGGCGGCGCGCAGCGACTCGCCCCGCGCGAAGGGCCGTCCGTGGGGCAGCAGCCGGTCCTGGTCGATCCGGCCGGGCGTCAGGTCGTCGGGGTCGCTCCAGCCGAGGGGGCGTCCTTCGAGGTCGGTGACGAGGAGATAGGGCACGTCGGCGCGGGTGCGGGCGGCGATCTGCTCGGCGGTGGAGTCGACGGCGACGATCGGCTCGGTCAGCAGCTCCAGTTCGTCGGTGCCGAAGAAGGAGAGCCTGCGGATGCCCCGGTCGGTGCCGAGGAAGTCCTCGACGAAGGCGTCGGCGGGGTGCGTCAGCAGCTCGGCGGGCGGGGCGTACTGGGCGAGCCGGCCGCCGGTGCGCAGCACCGCGACCATGGTGCCGAGCTTGATGGCCTCGTCGATGTCGTGGGTGACGAAGACGATGGTCTTGCCCAGCTCGCCCTGGATGCGCAGCAGTTCCTCCTGGAGCCCCTTGCGCACCACGGGGTCGACGGCGGAGAACGGCTCGTCCATCAGCAGCACCGGCGGATCGGCGGCGAGCGCCCGCGCCACGCCGACGCGCTGCTGCTGGCCGCCGGAGAGCTGGTAGGGGTAGCGCTTGGCGAGCGCCGCGTCGAGGCCGACGCGCTCCATCAACTCCACCGCGCGCGCCCGGGACTTCTGCTTGTTCCAGCCCAGCAGGCGGGGCACGGTCGCGATGTTGTCGACGATGGTGCGGTGCTGGAAGAGCCCGGCGTTCTGGATGACGTAACCCATCGACCGGCGCAGGGTGTTGACGGGCTGCTCCCTGATGTCGGCGCCGTCGAGGAGGATGCGGCCCTCGCTCGGGTCCACCATCCGGTTGATCATGCGGAGCGTGGTGGTCTTGCCGCAGCCGGACGGTCCCACGAGGACGGTGATCGAACGGTCCGGTATCTCCAGCGAGAGCCGGTCGACCGCCACGGTGCCGTCCGGGTACCGCTTGGTGACTGAATCTATGCGTATCAAAACGCCGCATACCCTTCGGGTCTGGCAGGAGTTGCCCGCTCTCGGCCACGGTCGCGCGGGCCGTTGCGGAAAGAGTCTAGACGCCTGTGATTGCGGCAGGGTTGCGGCATCGGCGCCGGGGCGGGGCCCCAGGGCACGCGGGGCCGCCGCCCCGGGAACGGCCGCCCCTCCCCCACGGACCCGCCACAGGACGAGATCCGGCCGCCCACACGCAGGGCGCGGCCTCTGCCACTCCACGCACCGAGCCGCCCGCCGGAGCCGTCGGACCGGTCGGCGGGCGGGTGCGGGTGCGCGATGTGGTGCGGGGCGGATCGAACGGGGAAGGGGATCGGGCGGGATCAGGTGCGGCCGGGGCCTCCGCTGCCGAAGGAGCCGCTGCCGCCCGGGGCCCAGCGGCTGCGGTGCTGGTCCTGGCTGCGGCGGGTGCCGGCGCCGTGCAGTTCGTGCGGCAGGATCCGCTTGCCGTCGTCGCCGCAGTGCACCTCGTCCGGTTCGCGCTTCTCGCTGATCTCCTCGATCGCGCCGGTGACCGGGAGGTGCGGCTGCTCGGACGTCTCGGGCCGCTTGGGCTCGCGGCGCATCACACCGATGCCCATGCCCACGGCCCAGACGAGCGCCACCACGACGACGAGCCCGCCGATGAAGGCACCGAACGTGGCCCAGATGTGCGGCGCCACGGCCAGTACGACGTTGGACGCTGTGCCCATGTCTTCCACCCGCCTCTGCGGAGATGCGGCGAAACAACCGGTGGCGCCAACGACGCCACCTGTGTCCCTATTGTCCCACCGCAATCAGTGTCCCACCACAGCGGACCACCGCAAAGGGCCGCGGGCGACGGCCCGCTCAGCCCTCCGCGGGCCGCAGCCGCAGCGAGATGCTGTTGATGCAGTAGCGCTGGTCGGTCGGGGTCGGATACCCCTCACCCTCGAACACGTGCCCGAGATGCGAGCCGCAGCGCGCGCACCGCACCTCGGTGCGCACCATGCCGTGGGACCGGTCGTGCAGCAGCTCCACCGCGTCGGTGTCCTTCGGGTCGAAGAAGGACGGCCAGCCGCAGTGGGACTCGAACTTGGTGTCCGAGGTGAACAGCTCGGCGCCGCACGCCCGGCAGGAGTAGACACCCTCGGTCTTGGTGTCGGTGTACTCACCGGTGAAGGCGGGCTCGGTCGCGGCCTGCCGCAGCACGGCGTACTCGGCCGGGTTCAGCTCCGCGCGCCACTGCTCGTCCGGCTTCTCCACGTCGTACGCCATGAGCCCTCAGCTCCTCACTCAGTTCTTCAGACGGTCCAGGATGCGCGGTCCGAGGTCGGTGACGTCGCCCGCGCCCATGGTGAGAACAAGATCACCGGCCTTCGCCATTCCCGCGACCGCGTCCGGCACCTCGGCCTTGTCGTGGACCGCGGTGACGTCGGCGCCCGCGGCCCGTGCCGCCTCGATGATCAGCTCGCTGGTGACGCCGGGGATCGGGTCCTCGCGGGCCGGGTAGATGTCCAGCACCACACAGGCGTCGGCCAGCGCCAGCGCCTGCCCCATCTCCTTGCCCAGCTCCTGGGTGCGGGAGAACAGGTGCGGCTGGAAGACGACCAGGATCCGGGCGTCGCCCACGGCGCCGCGCATGGCCTCCAGGTCGGCCGTCATCTCGGTGGGGTGATGGGCGTAGGAGTCGATCACCTGGACCCCGGCGGCCTCGCCCTTGAGCTGGAGGCGGCGCTTGACACCGGTGTAGGCGGCGAGCGCCGGGGCCAGTTCGGCGGCCGGGATGCCGAGGGCGGCACCGGCGGCCAGCGCGGCGACCGCGTTGTGCGCGTAGTGGCGGCCGGGCACGGAGACCGTGAAGGTCAGTTCGGCGCCGTCCAGCAGGACGGTGACCTCGCTGCGCAGCCCCTGCGGCCGCACGGACAGGACGCGCACGTCGGCGTCCTCGGACTCGCCGTACGTCACCGTGCGCACCGAGCCCGCCAGGCGCCGGGTCAGCTCGCGGGCACCCTCGTGGTCGGCGGTGATCACCAGCGTGCCGCCGGGCACGATCTTCCCGGCGAAGGTCTCGAAGGACTCGTAGATCTCGTCCATCGAGGCGTAGTTGGCGTGGTGGTCGAGTTCCACGTTGAGGACGATGGCGACCTCGGGGGCGTACGTGTGGAAGCTGCGGTCGGACTCGTCCGCCTCGGCGACGAAGATCTCGCCGGTGCCGTGCAGCGCGTTGGAGCCGGGGGCGTCCAGGTCGCCGCCGATGGCGTACGAGGGCTCCCGGCCCAGCGCGGTGAGGGAGACGGCCAGCATCGAGGTGGTGGTGGTCTTGCCGTGGGTGCCGGCCACCGCGATCGGGCGCAGACCGTGCATCAGGGCGGCCAGCGCGTCGGAGCGGTGGACGACCGGGATGCCCAGCTCGGCCGCGCGCACCAGCTCCGGGTTGTCCGCGCGGATCGCCGAGGAGACGACGACGCAGGTCGCGTCGTCGGCGAGATGCCCGGCCGCGTGCCCGATGTGCACCGTGGCGCCCAGCGCGCGCAGCGCCTCGGCGGTCGCCGACTCCTTGGCGTCGCTGCCGGCCACCTCGGCGCCGCGCTGGGCGAGGATCTTGGCGATGCCCGACATTCCGGCGCCGCCGATGCCGATGAAGTGCGGTCGGTCCATGGCGGTAGGAAGGCCGGGTGCCATGCGCTGTTCTCCCCAGGTGGTGCGGCGTCGGTACGAGGTGCGCCGGCCGCGGGCGCGGGGCGCCGCCCCAGCCTATGCCTTGCTGTGGGAGAACAGCTTCAGGACCGGCACGCCGACCTTGTGGCGGGCCCGGGAGGCCCAGTCGCGGTGGAAGAACTCCTCCACGTAGTGCGGATCGGTGAGCACGATCACCTCGTCGGCGCCCACCTCGGCGACCAGGGACTTCAGCGCGTCCAGCGGGTGGTCCTCGACGAGTCTGCCGTCGGCCTGCCGGCCGGCGGCGTGCAGCGCGGTCAGGGAGACCTCCAGGGCCTGTTCGCCCTCGGGCTTGGCCGCCTCGCCCTCCGGGGTGCCGCCCTCGCGCGCGGCCTCGTCGATCTCGCCGAGCGCGATGTCGTCGATGGCCCGCAGCAGCCGGTCGGCCTGGTCGCCGCGCGGCTGGAGCAGTACGTGGAAGGCGACCTGCTCCTCCCCGTGCAATGTGGTGACGAACTCCACGTCGGCGGACGTCAGGGCCTTCTCGATCATCAGTACGCTTGTGAACACCAGACGCCCTTTCTCGTGTGAGGGCCGCGCCCTCTCTGCTACCTCCGTGTGGGCCGAAGCAGCCCCCGCAGAAACCATCCTGCCCTGTGATCGCACGGGTATCGCGGCTTTTCCTCCGCCTGCCACCACCTGAACGGAATTACCAATTCCGTTTGCCGGACACGGCGGGCCGCACACCTCTCGCCGCGGGCCCTCGGGGACCGCCGTCAGGCCCGCCGGTACCGGCTGAACAGGAAACCCTCCTCCTCCAGCAGGGACGCCAGGACGAACCGGTGCGGGACGGCGACCGAGGGGCCGCCGGCGATGCGCTGCGCGTCGCCCGCGGTGAGCATCGGCGCGACGGTCAGGCACAGCTCGTCGAGGGCGCCGGAGGCGACCATCTGGCCGAGCAGCCGCGGGCCGCCCTCGGTGAGCAGCCGCGTGTGCCCGAGACCGGCCAGCGCCCGCACGGCCCGCGCCGGGTCCACCCCGGCCCCGTCACCGGCGATCACCACCCGGGCGCCCGCCTTCTCGGCCGCCGCGACACGGTCCGGGGCCGCCGCCGCTCCGGTGAGGACCAGCGTGGGCACCAGGGGCGAGGTGAACAGCGGCAGCGAGAAGTCCAGCTCAAGACCGGCGGTGACGACCGCGACGGCCGGGGCAGGGCCCTGCCCGGCCGCCGCCCGCAGCGCGGCGAACTCCGCCCGCGCCCGCGCCGGGCGGTAGCCCTCCTGCCGTACGGTCCCGGCGCCGACCACCACCGCGTCGGCCAGCGCCCGCAGGGTGCCGAAGATCCGCATGTCGGCGGCGCCGGAGATGGGCTGCGAACGGCCCTCGTGCTGCGCCGCCCCGTCCAGCGTGGAGACCATGTTGGCCCGCAGCCAGGCCGTCCCGCCGCCCGGCGCGAGCTCGGGATAGGCGTAGACGGCGGCCAGCTCGGCCAGGGTCCACTCCCGGTCCGCGAGGGCGTCCGGCACGCTCCCCGGGCCGGTCCCGGCGGCCCCCTTCGCCGGCTGGGCTGGTGTTTCTTCCGTCACAGGGAACAGGCGTCGCATGCCGTGCAGTGTTCCACGCGGCTTACCATGGGGAACCGTGTCGTCCTCCACAGCCGGCTCCCGGCTCAGCCCCGTGACCGGTACCTCCCCCACCGCCCTCGGCGCCCCTCTCTCCCTGTGCGCCCGCGAACCGCACGTCCCGGCGGACCGGCTGGTCGCCGAGATGGTGCCGCCGCCGCGCTTCGACTCGGTCCGCTTCGCCACGTACATCCCCGACCCGAAGCAGCCGACGCAGACGGAGGCCGTACGGGCCCTGGAGGACTTCGCCGCCGGACTCGGCGGCGCGCACGCCGCCGGTCCCGCCCGGCGCGGGCTCTTCGGCTTCGGCCGCGCCAAGGCCCCCAAGGTGCCCGCCGGGCCCCGCGGCGTCTACCTGGACGGCGGCTACGGCGTCGGCAAGACCCATCTGCTGGCCTCTCTGTGGCACGCCACCCCGGCCGAGCCCGCCCTGAAGGCGTTCGGCACCTTCGTGGAGCTGACCAACCTGGTCGGCGCCCTCGGCTTTCAGCAGACGGTCCGGACGCTGTCCGGGCACCGGCTGCTGTGCATCGACGAGTTCGAGCTGGACGACCCCGGGGACACCGTGCTCGTCTCCACCCTGCTCGGCCGGCTGGTCGACGCGGGCGTCGCGCTCGCCGCCACCTCCAACACCCTGCCGGGCAAGCTCGGCGAGGGCCGGTTCGCCGCCGCCGACTTCCTGCGCGAGATCCAGGGCCTGTCGGCGCACTTCCGCCCGCTGCGCATCGACGGCGAGGACTACCGCCACCGCGGCCTGCCCGAGGCACCGGCCCCGTTCTCCGACGAGCAGGTCACCAAGGCGGCGCACGCCACCCGGAACGCCTCCCTCGACGACTTCACCGACCTGCTGGGACACCTGGCCCGGGTGCACCCCAGCCGCTACGGCGCGCTCACCGACGGCCTCGGGGCCGTCTGCCTGACCGGGGTCGGCCCGGTGCCGGACCAGTCGACCGCGCTGCGGCTGGTGGTCCTGGCCGACCGGCTCTACGACCGCGAGGTGCCCGTCCTCGCCTCCGGACGGCCCTTCGACCGGCTGTTCAGCGAGGAGATGCTGAACGGCGGCTACCGCAAGAAGTACTTCCGCGCGATATCCCGGCTCACCGCGCTCGCCCGGGACGCCAAGGGCCTCGTCGAACCCTCCTGACCGGCGGCCCCGCCCGTCCCGCTCCCGGCCGCCGGGACCGTGGCGCTCCGGGGACTCGACCGTCCTCTCGGGCCGGGCCTATCGTGGAATGAGGCCCGGCAACGGGCGCGGGACGACTGTCGAGGAGTCGTCATCATGCTTCAGGACGTACTGACCGCCGTGGTCGCCGCGGGCTGCGCCGGTCTCGTGTACCTCGCGGCGGCGGCCCGGGTCGTCAAGCAGTACGAGCGCGGGGTGGTGCTGCGGCTCGGCCGGTTCACCGGCGGCCCGCGCGATCCCGGCTTCACCATGATCGTGCCGTTCGTGGACCGGCTGTACAAGGTCAACATGCAGATCGTCACGCTGCCGATCCCCGCCCAGGAGGGCATCACCCGGGACAACGTGACCGTGCGGGTGGACGCGGTCGTCTACTTCAAGGTGGTCGACCCGGCCAGCGCGGTCATCCAGGTCGAGGACTACCGGTTCGCGGTGTCCCAGATGGCCCAGACCTCGCTGCGTTCGATCATCGGCAAGAGCGACCTGGACGATCTGCTGTCCAACCGGGAGAAGCTCAACCAGGGCCTGGAGCTGATGATCGACAGCCCGGCGATCGGCTGGGGCGTGCAGATCGACCGCGTGGAGATCAAGGACGTCTCCCTGCCGGACACGATGAAGCGGTCCATGGCCCGGCAGGCGGAGGCCGACCGGGAGCGGCGGGCCCGGATCATCAACGCCGACGCGGAGTTCCAGGCGTCGAAGAAGCTGGCCGAGGCCGCCCAGCAGATGGCCGACACACCGGCCGCGCTGCAACTGCGGCTGCTCCAGACGGTGACCGCGGTGGCCACCGAGAAGAACTCCACCCTGGTCCTGCCCTTCCCGGTCGAGCTCCTGCGCTTCCTGGAACGGGCCCACCAGCAGCCACCGGGCCCCGCCGAGACCGCGGCGCCCGCAGCACCCGCAGCACCCGCACCGCCCGCCTCCGCGCCCCCGGTCCCGCCCGCACCACCGGCGCACGCCCTCGGCAACGGCGACGCCCCGGCCGGGGAGGCATCCGCCGCCACGCCCGGCGGCACCGCCGTACCGGAGGCACCCGGCGGGCCTCCGGCCGAGGCGCCGTTCGATCCCCCGGCCGACGCCGCCTCGGTGACCCCGGTCAGGGCGGCGGCCGACGCCGCGGCACCCGACCGCCCCGAGCACTGACCCGCCCGTCCGGCCGCGTGCCCTCTCCGCCCGGCCCGCCCCGTCGTGCCCCGCCCGCGACGGGGTACCCGGCGGCCATGGACGACGCACAGCGGCAGGAACAGCACCCCGGGCAGGCGCGCGGGCGGCGGCGTGTCGACGGCTCGTACTGGATCGAGACGGCCCCGGGTCCCGAGCGCCCCGCGCTCACCGAGGACCTGGACGTCGACGTGGTCGTGATCGGCGCCGGCATGGCCGGGCTCAGCACGGCGTACGAGCTGACGCGGGCGGGGCTCGGCGTGGCGGTGCTGGAGGCGCGGCGGGTGGCGGCGGGCGTCACCGGGCACACCACGGCCAAGCTGACCGCGCTGCACACCCTGGTCTACGACCGGCTGCGCCGGACCCGCGACGCGCGGGCGGCCGAGCTGTACGCGCGCTCGCAGTCCGAGGCGGTCGAGCGCGCCTGGTCGCTGGTGGACGAGCTGGGCATCGAGTGCGAGTGGGAGACCCGCAGCGCGTACACCTACGTCCGGGACGCGGGCCGGGTGGCCGAGGTGCGCGCCGAGGCGGAGGCGGCCCGGCAGGCCGGTCTTGCGGCGTCGTTCGTGACGGAGACCGGGCTGCCGTTCCCGGTGGCGGGCGCGGTGCGGGTGGCCGGGCAGGCGCAGTTCCATCCGCGCAAGTATCTGCTGGCCCTGACGGCGGACCTGGTGGCGCGCGGCGGACAGGTCTTCGAGAACACCGTCGTCAGTGGCCTGAAGGAGGGCGAGCCGTGCCGGGTGACGACCGCGGGGGGCGCCACGGTGCGGGCCCGGCACGTGGTGGTCGCCACGCACTACCCGGTGTTCGACCGGGCGCTGCTGTTCGCCCGGCTCGCCCCGCGCCGCGAACTGGTCGTGGCCGGACCGGTCGACGCCGCCGAGGACCCGGACGGCATGTACATCACCCCGGAAGAGAACACCCGTTCGGTGCGCACGGCGCCGTACGGCACGGACGCGCAGCGCCTCCTCGTGGTCACCGGCGAGCACTTCACCCCGGGCACCGGCGACAGCCGGGCACGCCTCGACCGGCTGACGGCCTGGGCGGGCGAGCACTTCCCCGGCGCCGCGCTCGCGCACTCCTGGGCGGCCCAGGACACCGACCCGACCGACACCGTGGCGATGGTCGGCCCACTGCACCAGGCGGCCCGCAACACCTACGTGGCCACCGGCTTCGGCGGCTGGGGACTGAGCGGCGGCATCATGGCGGGCGGACTGCTCACGGCACTGATCACCGGCCGGGACTGCCCGTGGCGCGAACTGTACGACCCGCGCAGGCTGCGGACCGCCGTCCGGGAGGCGCCCGCCCTCCTGAGGAACCAGGCCGAGGTCGCCCGGCACTTCGTCGGCGACCGGCTGCGCCCCTCCCCGCCCGTCGAGGCGATCGCACCGGGCGAGGGCGCCGTGGTCCGGTCCGGCCTCGACCACCTCGCGGTGTACCGCGACGACGAGGGAAGCACGCACACACTGTCCGCCCGCTGCACCCACCTGGGCTGCCTGGTCGCCTTCGACTCCGCCGAGCGCGCCTGGGAGTGCCCCTGCCACGGCTCGCGCTTCGACACCGAGGGCAGGGTGCTCCAGGGCCCGGCGACCGAGCCGCTGGAGCGGCGGGAGCGGTGAGCCACCGCGGCCGGAGCCGCCCCGGGCCGGGAGCCGCCCCGGCCGTGGCGGGCCGCTCGGCGGGTGACCACCGGCCGGGTGACCGCACGGCCCCGCCGCCGTTCATATGACCGGAGGGCGTCCTACTTTCGTCGGGTGATCCCACTTGTACGACGTATCGCCCGTTATGCCGCCGCCGGTGTCCTGAGCACCGCGCTCGCCTCCCTCGCCGCCTGCGGCTCCGCCCAGAGCACCCAGGCCACCCGTGCCGGGCACCCGGACTCCCCCGTCTCCCCCTCGTCCGCGGCCCCCGCGAAGCCCTCGCCCACCACGCCGTCCAAGCCGCCCCGGCTCACCCCCGGGCCCGGCGGACTGACGCCCGTGTTCACGCACGGCCCCCGGGACAAGGGCAAGACCGTCGCCTTCACCTTCGACGCCGACATGACCGCCGACGAGGGGCGGCGCGCGGCCTCCGGCGAGCACTTCGACAACCCGGAGCTGATCGCCGCGCTGCGCGCCCTCAAGGTGCCCGCCACCGTGTTCATGACCGGCAAGTGGGCGGAGACGTATCCCGACCAGGCCCGTTCCATCGGCACGGACCCCCTGTTCGAACTCGCCAACCACTCCTACAGTCACTACGCGTTCACGGGCGACTGCTACGGCCTGCCGACCGTCACCGCCGACCAGGTCCGCCCCGACGTGGAACGCGCGTACACGGCCTTCGCCAAGGCGGGCGTCCCGCACCCGATGCCCTACCTCCGCTTCCCCGGCGGCTGCTACGACTCCCAGGTGCTGCGCACGCTCGCGCCCCTCGGCGTCACCGCCGTGCAGTGGGACGTGGTGAGCGGCGACGCGTTCGCCACCGACGCGGACGCCGTGGTCCGGCAGGTGCTCGACGGGGTGAAGCCCGGCTCGGTCGTGGTCATGCACTGCACGCGCAGCGCCGCCCCCACCACCGAGCGCGTGGTCCGCGCGGTCGTACCGGAGCTGCGCAAGCAGGGCTACCGCTTCGTGAAGGTGTCCGAGATGATCGGGGCCTCGGCGGGCCGCACCTGAGGCGTCCTACGCTGGAACCATGAGCGTGGACCACGGGAACGACACCAGCGGCGCAAGCGGCGGCGGCACGGCCGGCGAGGACGGCGGCACCGGGTACTGCGTGACCGACGCGCCCCGGCCGCCCAGGGCCGACGGGCCGCCGTACGCGGAGTGCGTGCTGTGCCGGGAACCGACCGAGTACCCGGAGTCGTACAAGGGGATCACCCTCTGCCCCGTCTGCGAGTGGCAGGAGGCGCAGCGCACGGCCTGCTCGGGCTGACCCCCACCGCTGCGGCGGTCCCCTCCACCGGGTTCCCCGGGCGCCTGCCGCGGTTGGCACACTGGGGGCGTGACGTATGAGACCTCCGTTCCCGAGAGCCCGTTCCGTGCCGAGCCCAGCGCCCGGGACGAGGCGCCGCAGTTCGTGCTGCCGCTGGTCGTCCGGATCGAGCGGGCCGCTCCCCCGGCCCGTACCGACGCGCTGGAGACGGCGGCCCGCGCGGTGCTGGTGCTGCTGAGCGACGAGCGCGCCCTCGGTGACGGCGCCTGGGCCCAGGCGGTGCGGGACTGGCAGGACGCCCGGATCCGCAAGGTGGTGCGGCGGGCGCGCGGCGCGGAGTGGCGGCGGGCCGGGGCGCTGGACGGCGTCACGGTCACCGGAGCCGCCGCCGAGGTACGGGTCTTCCCGCCCGTGCCGCTGGACGGCTGGCCCAAGGACCTGGCGAAGCTCCAGGTCTCCGGCACCGACCTCGACGACCCGGAGCCGCCCGCCCGGCCCGCGCCCGGCACACCGGTCCTGTGGTTCAACCCGGGCCTGGAGATGTCCGCGGGCAAGGCGATGGCCCAGGCCGGGCACGGCGCCCAGCTCGCCTGGTGGGAGCTGGCCGACGAGCGGCGCGCGGCCTGGCGGGACGCCGGCTTCCCGCTCGCCGTGCGCACCGCCGAACCCGGCCAGTGGCGCGAACTGGTGGACAGCGGGCTGCCGTTGGTGCGGGACGCGGGCTTCACGGAGATCGCGCCCGGGTCCTGCACGGTGGTCGCCGACCATCCGGCGCTGCGGTAGGCGCGGCCGGGTCCGGACCCGGCGCGGCCCGCGGTCCGGCCGCCTCGTGCACGGAGGCGGCCGGACCGCGGGCCGGTGGGGCGTCAGGTCCTAGGAGGGGCTGTTGTAGCGCTCGATCAGGTGGGCGCGGGCGAAGGTCCAGTTGCCCTTGGCCGCCGACCAGCTGCCGGCCGGGGCGTTGAGGGTGCCGTCGGCCTTCGCGGTCCAGGTGATGGTCTTCACGCTGCCGTCGGAGTAGCCGTAGAAGGTGGCGAGGTCGTCGCGGCCGTCACCGTTGTAGTCACCGGTCACGAGCTGCATGTTCTCGCGGTAGTAGTTGCCGGCCGGGACGGTCCACAGCTCGGTGCGGTTGCCGAACACCCCGTTCGGGCCGCTGGGGGTGAACCCGATCAGCGTGTCGTGGCCGTCCGCGTAGTCGTACCAGGCGGCGACGTTGTCCCGGCCGTCGCCGTCGAAGTCGCCGGAGACGAGGGTCGCGCGGGCGAACTCCCAGCCGGTGGGCGAGTTCCAGCCGGCCACCGGCTCACCGAACCCGCCGTCGGGCCTGGCGGGGAAGGTGAAGAGCTTGACCTCGCCGGTGGCGTAGCCGTAGAGCACGGCGAGGTCGTCGCGGCCGTCGCCGTTGTAGTCACCGGTGGTGAACTTCATGTGGGTGACCTCCCAGCCGCCGCTGGCGCGGTCGAAGGAGGTGAAGGGGCCGGCGAAGCCGCCGTCGGGCCGGGCGAGGAAGGTGTGCAGCGTGTCGTGGCCGTCGGCGTAGTCGTACCAGACGGAGACGTCGTCGCGGCCGTCGCCGTTGAAGTCGCCCGCGTTCACGGTCATCCGCGAGAACGTCCAGCCGGTGGGGGCGCTCCAGGAGCGCTGCGGGCCAGAGAAGGTGCCGTCGCCCTTGCCGAGCCAGGTGATCAGGGCGACCTCGCCCGTGGAGTAGCCGTAGAAGGTGGCCACGTCCGCGATGCCGTCGCCGTTGAAGTCGCCGGTGAAGCGCTTCATGTTCGAGGCGGTGTAGTTGCCGGCCGGGGTCGACCAGGCCTCGGCCGGGGCGCCGAAGCCGCCGTCCGCCTTCGCCGGGAAGGTGTGCACCGTGTCGTGGCCGTCGGCGTAGTCGTACCAGGAGGCCAGGTCGCTGCGGCCGTCGCCGTTGTAGTCGTGGCGGACGGTCGTGCCCGCGGCCCACTGTGACTCGCCCTTGGCGTTGCGCAGGACGAGGTTGCCGCGGTCCTGGAGGACGACCGAGCCGCCGGCGGCGCTGGTTCCGGTCCGCCACAGCACGGTGGTCCCGTCGCTGTCGACCACGGCCAGGTCGCCGCCTTCGTCCAGCCGGGCGCGGGCGCCGGGGTGACCGGCCGTCTTCGTCGACCAGCGGGTCTGGCCCGAGCCGGAGACGACGACCAGGTCGCCGTCCTCCTGCATGGTCAGCCGGGCCGAGGCGGAGGTCAGGGTGTCCCCGGGCAGGAGCACGCCGCCGGCCGCGAGGACGTTGCCGCGGGCCACGTCGTCCAGCCGGGTGGAGACGGCGCCGTTGCGGGTCTCGGCCGGGTCGGCGCCGAAGCAACCGCCCTGCCAGGACTGGCTGCTGACGGCGACCAGTTCCCAGGCCCCGTTCTTCTGGCGCACCACGGGCCCGCCCGCGTCACCCGCGCAGACGGCGTCCGCCGCGGACTTGCCGTGCAGCGCGAGGGTGCCCGCGTCCACCGCGTCGACGGTGAAGGTCGCGGTGTGCAGCTTGAGCGGGGCCCACTCGTCCTTGGTCCGGCCGAATCCGGCCGCCGTCAGCTCGTCACCCGCGGCGGGCGGGGTGGTGGCGAGCGGGACGGGCGTGATGCCGGTGGCCGGCGAGGCCAGCCGTGCGAGAACCAGGTCGCGGTCGGCGCGCGGCACCAGCTCGACGACCTCGCGGACCTGACCCGCGGTGGTCGTCAGGTCGGTACGGCCGATGGTGGCCGTCGTCCTCAGCTTCGGCTTGCCCGCGGGCACCTGTGCGGCGCCGTCCTCGGCGAAGCAGTGCGCGGACGCGGCCAGCCACTGCGGGGCCACCAGCGCGGCCGAGCAGGCGCGCTGTCCGTCGCCGATGTCCAGGCGGGCGGTGAAGGCGAGCCCGTTGTCCGTGACGGCGGGGCCGGTGACGGCGTACGCCCCCGACACGGTCAAGCAGCCGGCCGCGAGGGCGGTGGCGGCCAGCAGGCCGGCCCCGCGCGCGGCGCGCGAGCGGTGGGCGGCCATCGGGCGGTACTCACTCCTGTCGAAAAGTGATCGGGATATGGAAAGTCTTCGATTCACAATCCACTCATCTCGGTCGTCCGTTTTCACGGCCAGCGTCCCCCATGCCGAACGCCGTCGGCCGAGCATATCCCTTCATGATCCCGAGAAAACGGCTCGACTTTACGTTTAATTTTCCCATGACCAGGATGGGAAGGAGCGACCCTTGCGGCACGTTCGGGAACGTTGGGCGATACGCGTCGATTATCCGGACACCCGCGTCCCGATGCTGGTCACGCGTGTGTGAAGTGTGTTGACCCTCGGCGAGGTTGTGACTATCTTGTGGCGGGACTATGACTGCACCACCGCCCGCCATCCATGCAGAAACGGTACGGCGGAATGCCCGCAATTCTGTGGCGTTCCCCATTCCAGAGCGGCCGGGCAATTCCGGAACAACGTGTTTCGCTTTCCTTTCACGGAAGGTGCGGGGGCACAGGAAATTCCTCGTGTGCGGAGCCCGTGGTCGCACCGCGGCACAATGCGGATCTCCGCTCGCCCCGCCCGGCGGCGAGGGCACCCGAACCTCAAATGTTGCTCTGAGGAAGCCTCCCGCGCGGTTCACCGCCGCCCGGCGGGGCCATACCCCTCGGGTGCGCCGCGCGCGGACGTCCGGTACGCGGGGCGAGGGGACGCGGGGACGCGGGGGCGAGGGACGAGGAACAAGGGGGACGAGGAACTCATGGAGCGACTGGGGACGGGTATCGGATGGCGCCCGGAGATCGCGGACGCCGTGGAGCGCATGCCGGGCCTCGACTGGGTCGAGGCCGTGGCCGAGAACGTGTGCCCGGACCATCTGCCCGCGTCGCTGCGGCGGCTGCGCGAGCGCGGGGTGACCGTGGTGCCGCACGGCGTCTCGCTCGGGCTCGGCGGCGGTGAACGCCCCGACGAGGGGCGGCTGAAGGCGCTCGCCGAGCGGGCCCAGGCCCTCGGCTCGCCGCTGGTGACCGAGCACATCGCCTTCGTCCGGGCGGGCGGCCCGCTGACCGCGTCGGACCGGATCGAGGCGGGCCATCTGCTGCCCGTGCCGCGCACCCGCGACGCCCTCGACGTGCTGTGCGAGAACATCCGTATCGCGCAGGACGCGCTGCCCGTGCCGCTCGCCGTGGAGAACATCGCCGCGCTGCTGGCCTGGCCCGGCGAGGAGCTGACCGAGGGGCAGTTCCTGTACGAGCTGGCGGACCGCACCGGCGTGGGGCTGCTGATCGACGTGGCCAATCTGCACACCAACCACGTCAACCAGGGCGAGGACCCGGCCGAGGCGCTGTCCGAACTGCCGCTGGAGGCGCTCGCGTACGTCCATGTGGCGGGCGGCTTCGAACGCGACGGTGTCTGGCACGACAGCCACGCCCACCCGGTCCCCCGGCCGGTGCTCGACATCCTGGCCGACCTCGCCTCGCGCGTCGCCCCGCCGGGGGTCCTGCTGGAACGCGACGAGAACTTCCCGGCACCGGAGGTCCTGAAGGGGGAACTGGACGCCATCGCGGAGGCGGTGGAACGCGGGCACACGGCGGGTGAGCGCGGGCACGCGGCGGGTACGGGACGGTCGCGCGGTACCGCCACCGCCACCCGGACTGCCACCACCGTCCGGACCGGCACCGCCACCGTCCCGGGGCCCCGCTCCGGCTGCTCCGCCCCGGACGCCGCTTCCGCTTCCGCCGCCGCTTCCGCTGCCGGTTCCGAGCCCGTCCGGCAGCGGCTGGCGCTCGCGCAGACCGCGCTGCTGTCGGCGCTGGTGGCGGGGACGCCCGCGCCGGAGGGGTTCGACCGGGCGCGGCTCAGGGTCCAGGCGCGGGCGCTCGCCTCGAAGCGGGCGGGTGTCGTGGCCAAGGTGGCACCGGAGCTTCCGGTCATCCTCGGGGACGGGTACCGGACCGCCTTCCTCGCCTACGCGCAGCGGCACCCGATGCGCGGCGGCTACCGGCTGGACGCGATGGCGTTCACGGAGTCCCTGCTGCTGGCCGGGCGGCCCGAGGACCCCGCGGCCCGCCGGAAGCTGCACCACTGGTGGCGGGAGCGCTCGGGGCCCGCGCCGAGGTCGCGCAGGCCGGCGGTCCGGGTGGCACGGGCGGCCCGCCGGATGCTGCTGCGCGGCGCCGGGAGGGCTTCACACACCGAGCACGCCTCGTCCGCGATGTGAAAAGGCGATGGATTTTCCCAGGTCACTGGCATAGAAACAGGTCATGCTCTGGGTTCTCCTTCTGCTCCCGGCCTGGGTCGTCGCCGGTGTGGCCTGTACGCGGCTGTGTCTGGCCGCCGTTCGCGCGGCGGCCGAGGAGACCCGGGACCCGGTGGTGGACCGGCACCACGATCTCACGCTGTACGAGGCCGCGTTCCTGTCCGGCGGTCCTGCCCGGGTCGCCGACGTCACGCTGGTCGCCATGGCGCGCGAGCGCAGGCTGCTGCTCGCGCACACCGGCTGGGCCACCGTCGTCGACCCGTGCGGACGGGACGAGATGGAACGGTCCGTCATAGGGGCCATCGGCCCCGAGGGGCAGTCCCGGATCGCTCCGGTACGGTCCGCCGCGGCCGCCGCCGATCCCGTGCGCGGGCTCGCCGAGCGGCTGGTGGGCGCCGGGCTCGCCGTACCGGAGGACGCGCCGGGCACGGCCGTGGCGGCCGGGACGCGCGGGGTGCGGACGGCCGCGCTCGCGGTGACCGCGCTGGGGGTGGCCGCACTGCTGCTGCCGGTCCCGACCGGGATGCCGCGCCCGCTGATCGCCCTGTGGTTCGCGCTCCCGCTGGCGCTCACCGTGGGCTGCCTCGCCATCGCCCGGTTCGAGATCCACCCGTCCGCGCGCTGGGCGTCCCCGGCGGGGCAGCATCTGCTCGGCGCCCTGGTCCGGCGCGCGCACCGCACCGGCGACGAACGCGCCTACCTGGCCTCCGTGGCCGTACGGGGCATCCGCGCGATCGGCGAACCGGAACTGCGCGCGGCCTTCGCCCACCGCGACCAGCCCTATCGGGAGTGACCGGCCGGCCCGACCAGGAGTGACCGCCCGGCCCGACCGGGAGCGACCGGCCCGGCGGGAGCGACACCTCCCGGTGTCCGCACGCGCGGGCGCGCACTCCGCGTGCTCCGCGTGCTACACGGGCCGCGCGCCGGGGCGTGCGGCACGCGGCAGGGGCGCATCGGGCGCACCCGCGGCGACACCGGCCACCGGTGCTTGCCTTCGCGCGCGAGTGGCCGAAGCATCCCTTGGTGCCGCCGTGCGCCGAAGGGATACGCCGATGAGAGCCGCCGCCGTCCACACGGTCGCCGCGTCCTTGGTCCTGACCGCCCTGGCCGCCGCCCCCTCGGGCGGCGCGCCCCGGGCGCCCGGGGACCCCGGTGTGCACGCGGTGCCCGAAGTGCCCGGCGGGGCGGCCGAGTTGCGGGGCACGGCCGTGGCCGCCGCGCGCGCCCGGGTGGCGGGCATCGGCTTCGGCGCCTGTCCGGGCGGGCGGGACATGCCCGCCGTCATGGAGTGCGGCACCGTCTCCGTGCCGCTCGACTACGCCCGCCCCGACGGCCCGCAGATCCGCCTCACCGTCAGCCGGGCGCGGGCCACCGGCCGGGACCCGGCCGCCGCCGGGCGGGTGCCGCGGCAGGGCGCCCTCGTCTTCAACCCCGGCGGGCCGGGCGGCGACGGCATGTCGTTCCCGCTGATCGGGCTGCTGCCCGAGTGGAAGCGGGTCGCGGCCGCCTACGACCTCGTCGGCTACGCCCCGCGCGGGGTGGGCCGCTCGGCTCCGCTGTCCTGCGAGGACCCGAAGAGCTTCTTCAAGGGGCCGGACCCGGCGCCGACGCACCCCTCGGCGGCGTACAAGCGCCGCCGCGTGGCCGAGGCCAGGGCCTACGCCCAGGGGTGCGCCCGGCGCACGGGCGCCGCCCTGCGCTTCTACACCTCCCTCGCCAACACCCGCGACCTGGAGGTGCTGCGGGCCGCGCTCGGCGAGGACCGGCTGACCTTCATGGGCGCCTCCTACGGCACCTATCTGGGCGCGCTGTACGCGACGCTGTTCCCGGCGCATGTGCGGCGGATGGTCCTCGACTCGGCGGTGGACCCTGACCCGTCCCGGATCTGGTACCGCGACAACCTCGACCAGTCGGCCGCGTTCGAGACCCGCTGGGCGGACTTCCGGCGCTGGGTGGCCCGGCACGACGACGTGTACGGCCTCGGCCGCAGCGCGCGGGCGGTGCGCACGGCCTACGAGCGGGCGCGCACCCGGCTGGCCGCGCGCCCGGCGGGCGGCACGGTGGGACCGGCGCAGTTGCAGGGCGCCCTGCTGAACGCGGGCTACTACGACGACTTCTGGCCGGGGGCCGCCGAGGCGCTCTCGGCCTATCTGAAGGGCGACGAGAAGCCGCTGGTCGCGCTGGCCGCGCCGTACCGGGCGGGGGCCGCCGAGGCGGAGAACAGCACCGCCGTGTACACGGCCGTGGAGTGCAACGACGCGCCCTGGCCGGGCGACTTCCGGGTCTGGGACCGGGACAACACGCGGCTCGCGCGGGTGGCGCCCTTCGAGACCTGGGGCAATGTGTGGGCGAATCTGCCGTGCGCCTACTGGCCGGTGCCCCGGCAGCGGCCGCTGGACGTGCGGACCGTGCCGGGCACGCTGCCGCCCACGCTGGTCCTGGCCGCCGAACGGGACGCGGCCACTCCGTACGCGGGCGCGCTGGAACTGCGGCGGCGGCTGGCCGGTTCCGTGCTGGTGACCGAGCGGGGCGCGGGCACGCACGGCATCGCGTACGGCCCGAACCGGTGCGTCGACGCGCGCGTGGACGCGTATCTCCTGGAAGGGCGGCTGCCGGACCGGGACGCGGAGTGCGCCGCGCGGCCCGAGCCGCTGCCGGGCCGGCCGACCTTCCAGGAGAACCGGGCGCGCGAGCTGCGGGACGCCCTGGGGCGGAAGGACGACCGGCGTCCGGCCGGGACCTGACCGGGAGCGGTCAGGCGAGCCCGGCGACCAGGTCCGCCACGTCCTTGCGGCGCCCGGTGAAGAACGGCACCTCCTCGCGCACGTGCCTGCGAGCCTCCGAGCCGCGCAGGTGGCGCATGAGGTCGACGATGCGGTGCAGTTCGTCGGCCTCGAAGGCGAGGATCCACTCGTAGTCGCCCAGGGAGAAGGACGCGACGGTGTTCGCCCGGACGTCCGGGTAGCCGCGGGCCATCTTGCCGTGGTCGGCGAGCATCCGGCGGCGGTCCTCGTCGGGCAGCAGGTACCAGTCGTAGGAGCGGACGAACGGGTAGACGCTGACGTAGTCGCGCGCCGTCTCGTCGGCGAGGAACGCCGGGATGTGCGAGCGGTTGAACTCGGCGGGCCGGTGCAGCGCCATGTTCGACCACACCGGCTCCAGCGCGCGCCCGAGCCGGGTGCGGCGGAAGCGGCTGTACGCCTCCTGGAGCAGGTCGCTGGTCTCGGCGTGCCACCAGATCAGGATGTCGGCGTCGGCGCGCATCCCGGACAGGTCGTAGGTGCCGCGGACCGTCACGTCCTTCGCGGCGAGCTGGTCGAACAGCTCCTGGACCTCGTCGGCGTAGCCGGTGCGGTCCTCGGGGAGGACGTCCTTCAGCTTGAAGACGGACCACAGGGTGTAGCGGATGACCTCGTTGAGGTCCTTGGCCAGCTTGCCCTTGTTCGGGATCCGGCCGGCGTCGGTGGTGGAGGCGTCGTCACTCATGGGGCTATTCTCCCGCTCCGCCGTGCGGACTCCGCACCGGGTGGGCGGTGAGTTCCCGCACGGCCGCGAGGCCGCCCGCGAGCCGGTCCACGGCGGCGTCCGCGCTCGCCACGCAGGCGGGGATGCCCACCCCGTCGTAGGCGGCGCCGCACACCGCGAGGCCCGGGAGCCGGGCGACGTGGTCGCGGACCCGGGCCACGCGCGCGTGGTGGCCGACCGGGTACTGGGGCAGTCCGCCGTCCCAGCGGGTGACGCGGGTGCGCAGCGGTACGGCGTCCAGGCCGGTGGCCGCGCGCAGGTCGCGGCGGGAGAGGTCCACCAGGCCGGCGTCGTCGCGGTCCAGGATCTCCGTCTCGCCGTACCGGCCGACCGAGGTGCGCAGCACCAGCACGTCCGGGTCCTCCTCGGCGATCCAGCCCCACTTGCGGGAGGCGAAGGTCGACGCCTTGATGGTGTGTCCGTCGACGGGCGGCACGAGGAAGCCGCTGCCCTCGGGCAGGGCGGCGTCGGCGCGGCGGTAGGCGAGGGTGATCAGGGCCATGGAGGCGTACTCGACGGCCCGCAGCTCGGCCGCCGCGCCCGGGGACTCGGTCTCCAGCAGGGCGGCGGCGGCGGGCGCGGGGGTGGCGACGACGACCGCGTCGGCGTGCAGGACGCGGTCCCCGGCGAGCAGCCGCCAGCCGCCCTCCGGGGTCCTGCGCAGTCCGCTCGCCGGGGTGCCGGTCAGGATCTCGCCGCCACGTGCCCGTACCGAGGCGGCGACCGCGAGCGGCAGCGTGCCGACGCCGCCCTCGATGCCCAGGAAGACCGGGCCGGTGGCCGGGGTCCGCGCCGCGCGGTCCTGGAGGGCGCGGACCGCCTCGGTCAGGGAGGTGTGGGTGCGGGCGGCCTCGAAGAGCTGGGGCACCGCCGAGCGCATCGAGATGCGGTGGGCGTCGCCCGCGTAGACGCCGCCGAGCAGCGGTTCGACCAGGCGGTCGACGACCTCGCGGCCCAGCCGCTCGGCGACGTACGCGCCGACCGCCACGTCGTCGCCGACCTCGGTGCGCGGCAGGTCGGCGTCGCGCTCGATACGGGCCAGGCCCTCGGCGGAGAGGATCCCGGCGAGGGCGGCGGCGGTGCCGGGCACGCCCATCACATGGCCCTTGGGCATCGGGCGCAGGGCGCCGCGGGTCCACAGGGAGGCGGTCGCGGTGGCGGGCGGCCGGAGCCGCTCGGCGAGGCCCACCTCGCGGGCGAGGCCCACGGCCTCGGGCCGCCGGGCCAGCATCGACTCGGCACCCAGGTCGACGCGGACGCCCGCGATCTCGCCGGGCAGCAGCTTGCCGCCGACGCGGTCGGCGGCCTCCAGCACGGTCACCCGCGCGCCGCGCTCCAGCAGCCGGTGCGCGGCGGCCAGCCCCGCGATCCCGCCTCCGACGACGACGACCTGCCGCGTGTCCGTGCCCGTTGCGCTCATGGCCTCCACTCTCTCAGACCCGCCCGGCGCGCCCGCGGGGCCCCGGTGTCCGGGACGAGTCCTGACCGTGACCGCATCGGGACCGCGTACCGGCAACGCATCGGGCGGCCGCCGAGTCGAAGGAGCGTCAGAGGTCACCACGCCCCGGGGGGTACGCGACACATGCGCGCACAGCACCGCGCTCGACGCTCCGTTCGAGCCATATCCGCTTCACCGTCCGTTTCTCCGTCTGCTTCACCGTCCGCTCCACCGGCACCGCGTCCGCCCTTGTCCCGGTCCGCGTCCCGGTCCGCTCCCAGGACGGCTGCCGCCCTGACCGGTGTGCTGCTCGCGGCGGCGCTCGCGGTCACCGGGTGCAGCGAGTCCGGCGGTTCCGACAGCTCCTCCCACAAGGCCGCCGGGAGCGCGGCCCAGCGGGGTGTCCCGGCCACCGGGAACGGCGCCGCCGGGTACGCCGACCGGACCGCCGCGCCCGGCACCGGGGCCACCGCCGCGCCGAAGGCCCCGGCCGCCCAGATCGTCCGCACGGCCTCGCTGACGGTGGAGGTGCGGGACGTGGCGAAGGCCCTCGCCACGGCGCGCGCGGCGGCCCAGGACGCCGGGGGCTATGTGGGGGACGAGAACACCGACCGGGACGCCGAGGGACACGAGCGGACCCGGGTCGTGCTGCGGGTGCCGGTGGACCGCTACGACGCGCTCCTCGCCCGCCTTGGGGGCACCGGGCGGCTCATCGAGCGGTCGGTCAAGGCCGAGGACGTCACCGGCCAGGTCGTGGACGTCGACAGCCGGATCCGGTCGCAGCGCGCCAGCGTGGCCCGGGTCCGCGCGCTCATGGACAAGGCCGGGAGCCTCGGCGACGTCGTCTCCCTGGAGAGCGAACTGAGCCGCCGCGAGGCCGATCTGGAGGCGCTGCTCGCCCAGCAGGCGTCCCTGAAGGACCGTACGAGCCTGGCCACCGTCACCCTGTCGCTGTCCTCGGCGTCCGCTCCGGCGCACGAGAGCGCGGACGACGATCCCGGGTTCCTGGACGCGCTGGCGGGCGGCTGGCACGTGTTCGTGACCGTGGTCCGCTGGCTCGCCCTCGCCCTGGGCGCGGTGCTGCCCTTCGCCGCCGCCGCGGCCCTTCTCACCGTGCTCTGGTTCCGGGTCGTACGCCCGCGCCTGCCCCGCCGTGCCCCCTCCGGAGCGCCGGTGACCGCCCCGGCGGGCCCCGGCCTGCCGGTCCACCCGGCGACCCCGGCGCCTGCCGCCGGTACGGACAACGCCGGTACGGACAACGCCGGTACGGACAACGCCGGTACGGACGGCGGCCGGGAGCGGTGAGCGCGGCCGTCGTAGCGTGTGCGCATGAGCATGAGCGACGGCACGGGCACGGACGGCGGCAGGCGGCGGGAACGGCTGGTCGTGATCGGGGGCGATGCCGCGGGGATGTCCGCGGCATCGCAGGCCCGGCGGCTGCGCGGACCGGACGAGCTGGAGATCGTGGCGTTCGAACGCGGCCACTTCAGCTCGTACTCGGCCTGCGGGATCCCCTACTGGGTGAGCGGTGACGTCGAGGAGCGGGACGAGCTGATCGCGCGCACGCCCGAGGAGCACCGCGCGCGCGGCATCGACCTGCGGATGCGCACCGAGGTCACGGAGATCGACGTGGCCGGGCGCCGGGTCCGCGCGCGGGACGCCGGGTCGGGGGCCGAGTCCTGGACGTCGTACGACAAACTCGTCGTCGCGACCGGGGCCCGGCCGGTGCGCCCGGAGCTGCCCGGCATCGACGCGCCCGGGGTGTACGGCGTGCAGACCCTGGACGACGGCGAGGAACTGCTCGGCGGTCTGGCCCGCACCCGGGGCCGCCGGGCGGTCGTGGTGGGCGCGGGCTACATCGGGGTGGAGATGGCCGAGGCGCTGATCAAGCGCGGCTACGAGGTGACGGTCGTCAACCGGGGTGCGGAGCCGATGGCGACGCTCGACCCGGACATGGGCCGCCTGGTGCGCGAGGCGATGACGGGCCTGGGCGTCACCATGGTGGGCGGCACCGAGGTGACCGGGGTGCTGACCGGGGCGGACGGGCGGGCGCGTGCGGTGGCCACCGGCGACGCCGAGTACCCGGCGGATGTGGTGGTGCTGGGCATCGGGGTGCGGCCCGAGACGTCGCTGGCGCGGGCGGCGGGGCTGCCGCTCGGCGACTACGGCGGGCTGCTCACGGACCGGGCGATGCGGGTGCGCGGGCACGAGGACATCTGGGCGGGCGGTGACTGCGTCGAGGTGCTCGACCTGGTCTCGGGACAGCAGCGGCACGTGCCGCTCGGCACCCACGCCAACAAGCAGGGCCAGGTCATCGGCACCAACGCGGGCGGCGGCTACGCCACCTTCCCGGGCGTGGTCGGGACCGCGGTGAGCAAGGTGTGCGACCTGGAGATCGCCCGGACCGGGCTGCGGGAGCGGGACGCCCGGCGCGTCGGGCTGCGCTTCGAGACGGTCACCGTCGAGTCGACCAGCCGGGCGGGCTACTACCCGGGGGCCTCCCCGATGACCGTGAAGATGCTCGCCGAGCGGCGCACGGGCCGGCTGCTGGGGGTCCAGATCGTGGGCCGGGAGGGCGCGGCCAAGCGGGTCGACGTCGCCGCCGTGGCGCTCACGGCGGGGCTGACCGTGGAGCAGATGACCGCGCTGGACCTCGGCTACGCGCCGCCGTTCTCCCCGGTGTGGGACCCGGTGCTGGTGGCGGCCCGCAAGGCGGCGGCCGCGGTCGGCCGGGCGCGCTGATCCGGCGGGCCGGTTCACCGGGCGCATCCCGGGAAGGACTTCTTCGTGGTCATCCCCGTCCATGACGTCAATCCGGTGCGGCGCACCCCCTGGGTGACGTACGCCCTGATCGTCGCGAACGTCGTCGTGTTCCTGGCCACTCCGGGTGTCACCGGCTCGGTGACCGGGGGCGGCTCGCTGGCGCAGCTGTGCCATCTGGAGGCGTTCACGCAGCACTACGCGCTGGTGCCGCGCGAGCTGATCCACGGCCGGCTGCCGTCGCTGGTGCCGACGGGCGCGACCGGGGTGGGTGTGCAGGGGCCGGGCTGTGTGCTGGGCCCGCCGACGTACCAGAAGTCGCCGGTGCTGTCGGTGCTGACCTCGATGTTCCTGCACGGGAGCTGGCTGCACCTGCTGGGGAACATGCTGTTCCTGTTCATCTTCGGCAACAACGTCGAGGACCGGATGGGCCGCGTCCGCTTCCTGCTGTTCTATGTGGTGTGCGGATACGTGGCCGGGTACGGCTTCGCCCTGCTGGACGCGGATTCCAGCCAGCCGCTGATCGGCGCCTCGGGGGCGATCGCCGGGGTCCTCGGCGCCTATCTGGTGCTCTATCCCCGGGCCCGGGTCTGGGTCCTCGTGCCGTTCCTGATCTTCCTGCCGCTGCGTCTTCCGGCCTGGATCGTGCTGGGATTCTGGTTCCTGCTCCAGGCGTTCTACTCCGCGGGCGAGGGCGTGTCCGACGCGGGCACCGTGGCGTACACCGCCCATGTGTTCGGCTTCGTCGCGGGCATGCTGCTCGCGCTGCCGCTGCGCCCCGGCACCCCGCCCCCGCCGGAGCCGCGCGGTCTGCTGTTCGGCCGCCGGGCCCGGACCGGCTGGTGAGCACCGGCCGGTGAGGGCCGCCGGGGGTACCCCTGACCCCCCGGAGTCCGGCCGGACCTGTTGACGCATTGGTCCAGACCTTCTACGTTGTGGGCGCCCCGATCGAAGGCGGGAGCGCGCCGTGTCCCGGCCCGCCGGCCTGCCTCCCCTCCCGGCACACGCACGCGCACGGTTCACCTCACCCCTGTACCACCCCACCTCAGCAGGGAGAGCCATGTTCCACAGGCGCAGACCACTTTCCGAGAGAGGACCGGACCGCGGGCGAGGACCGCTGTCCGGCATCAGGACGCCGCGCCGGCCCGGCTCAGGGGCCGGACGGCTGCGGCGGCGGATCGCCGCCCTGGGCGCGACCCTGATCCTGCCGCTGGCCGGACTCACCGCGCTCGCCGCGCCCGCCCACGCGGCTGGCACGCTCACCGCGACCTTCTCCTCCCAGGACAACGGCTCCGGCTGGCAGGGCAAGTACGTCGTCCGCAACAGCGGCTCCGCCGCCGCCAGCGGCTGGACCCTGGAGTTCGACCTCCCGGCCGGGGCGACCCTGACCAGCAACTACTACGCCGACGTCACGGTCTCCGGGCAGCATGTGACCGCGAAGAACGCCTACTACAACGGGAACGTCCCGGCCGGCGGCAGCACCGAGCCGTACAGCTACTGGTTCACCGCGACCGGCAAGGCCGCCGCGCCGACCGGCTGCACCATCAACGGCGACAAGTGCGACGGCAGCCCCGACATCCCGCCGACCGCCCCGGGCACCCCCAAGGCGACCGCGGTCACCGCGCACTCGGTGGCGCTGAGCTGGACCGCGGCCCAGCCGGGCGACCACACCGTGGCCTCCTACGACGTGCTGAGCGGCACGAACACCGTGGCCACCGTCACCGGCACCTCGGCGACCGTCACCGGGCTGACCCCGGCGACGAACTACACGTACACCGTGCGGGCCAAGGACACCCGCGGGAACATCGGACCGGCCAGCCAGCCGCTGACCGTCAAGACGGTGGACCCGTCGACCGACCCGACACCGCCGACCGCGCCGGGCAACCTGCGCTCCACCGGCAAGACCTCCTACAGCGTCGGCCTGGCCTGGGACAAGGCCACCGACAACGTGGGCGTGGCCGCCTACGACGTCTACCGCGGCAGCACGCTGGCGAAGTCGGTCGGCGCGGACACCACGACGGCCACCGTGGACGGACTCTCCCCGGCCACCGCCTACACCTTCACCGTCAAGGCCCGCGACACCGCGGACAACCCGTCGCCCGCCTCGAACGCGGTGAAGGTCACCACCGACGACGTGGCCGGGCAGGGCAAGCAGCTCAAGGTGGGCTACTTCGTCCAGTGGGGCATCTACGGCCGCCAGTACTTCGTGAAGAACCTGGACACCTCCGGCGCCGCGGCCAAGCTCGACGTCGTCAACTACGCCTTCGAGAACCTGGATTCGAAGGACCTCACCTGCAAGGCGGGCGTCACCAGGGGCACCACCGCCGACCCGGAGGACCCGGACCAGGGCACCGACGCGGGTGACGCGGACGCCGACTACGCGCGCCCGATGTCCGCCGACCAGTCGGTCGACGGCGTCGCCGACGACGGCTGGGGCAAACTGCGCGGCAACCTCAACCAGTTGAAGAAGCTCAAGGCCAAGTACCCCAAGCTGAAGATCGTCGCGTCGATCGGCGGCTGGACGTACTCGAAGTTCTTCTCCGACGCCGCCGCCACCCAGGCCAGCCGGGAGAAGTTCGTCAAGTCCTGCATCGACGTGTGGATCAAGGGCAACCTGCCCGTCTACAACGGCGCGGGCGGGCCCGGCACCGCGGCCGGCATCTTCGACGGCTTCGACATCGACTGGGAGTGGCCGGGCTCCGAGGGCCACCCGGGCAACCACTACGGCACCCAGGACAAGGACAACCTGACCGCGCTGCTCGCCGAGTTCCGCAAGCAGCTCGACGCGCTCGGCGGCGAGCACAAGCTGCTGACCGCGTTCACCCCGGCCGACCCGGCGAAGATCTCCGCCGGCTGGGACCTGAGCCGGATCTTCGACTCCCTCGACTACGCCGACGTCCAGGGCTACGACTTCCACGGCTCGGGCAGCGACAACTCCTGGGAGCCCAACCGCACCGGTGACGCGTCCAACCTGTACACGGACGCACAGGACCCCTACTCGTTCCACTTCAGCATCGAGAACGCCATCCAGGCGTACCTCGACGCCGGGGTCAACCCGCGCAAGCTGGCCGTGGGCTTCCCGTTCTACGGGCGCGGCTGGCAGGGCGTCACCGACGGCGGCGCGGCCGGTGAGTGGCAGGCCGCGAACGGCGCGGCGCCCGGCCAGTTCGACACCGAGGCCGGGGTGCGCGGCTACAACAACCTGATCGCCAGCTACCCGTCGATGACCGTCCACCACGACGAACAGTCGGTGTCGACGTTCGGCTACACCGGCGCGAACGGCCAGTGGTGGTCCTTCGACGACGCCTGGTCGATCGGGAAGAAGACGGCCTGGATCAAGTCCAAGGGGCTGCTGGGCGGCTTCGTGTGGGAGATGTCCGGTGACACCTCGAACGGTCAGCTGATGACCGCGCTCGACACCGGGCTGAAGTAGCCGAAGCAGCAGAGCGGGCCGGTCCGGGACTCCGGGCCGGCCGGTGACTCCCGGGCGGGCGGCCGGCGGACCGCCCGCCCGGGTCCGTCCGCCCGGTCCGCCCGTCCGACCGGTGGCCGCCTCAGCGGGCGGTGCGGGTGTGCACGTACTCCACGAGCCGGGTCAGCGCGTCCGGGTCGGTGGACGGCATGACCCCGTGGCCGAGGTTGAAGACATGGCCGTCCAGGCCCTGAGCCGCCGCCAGCACCTCGCGCGTCTTGTCCTCCACGGCCTCGCGGGTCGCGAACAGCACGGTCGGGTCGAGGTTGCCCTGGAGCGCCTTGCCGGGGCCGACCCGGCGGGCGGCCTCGTCCAGCGGGACCCGCCAGTCGACGCCGACGACATCCGCGCCCGCCTCGCCCATCAGGCCCAGCAGCTCGCCGGTGCCGACGCCGAAGTGGATGCGCGGGACGCCGTACCCGGCGACGGCCTCGAAGACCTTCGCGGAGGCGGGCAGCACCGAGCGGCGGTAGTCGGCGGGGGCCAGCGCCCCGGCCCAGGAGTCGAAGAGCTGCACGGCGCTCGCGCCCGCCTCGATCTGCACCTTGAGGAAGGCGGCCGTGATGGCGGCGAGCCGGTCCAGCAGATCGGCCCACAGCTCCGGGTCGCCGTACATCATCGCCTTGGCGTTCTCGTACGTGCGCGAGGGGCCGCCCTCCACGAGGTAGCTCGCGAGGGTGAACGGCGCCCCGGCGAAGCCGATCAGCGGGGTGGCGCCCAGCTCGCGGGTGAGCAGGCCGATCGCCTCGGTGACGTAGGAGACGTCCTCGGGGGTCAGGTCGCGCAGCCGGGCCAGGTCCGCGCGGGTGCGCACCGGGCGCTCGACGACCGGGCCCACGCCCGGCTTGATGTCGAGGTCGATGCCGATGGCCTTCAGCGGGACGACGATGTCGCTGAAGTAGATCGCCGCGTCCACGTCGTGCCGGCGGACCGGCTGGAGGGTGATCTCGGTGACCAGGTCGGGCCGCATGCAGGAGTCCAGCATGCCGATGCCCTCGCGCACCTTGCGGTACTCCGGCAGCGAGCGCCCGGCCTGCCGCATGAACCACACGGGCGTGTGCGGCACCGGTTCGCGCCGGCACGCCCTGAGGAAGGCGGAGTCGTAGGTGGCCGTCGGCGGCCGGTGGCTGGCAGGCGTCTCGTTGGCACTCACGCGAGCAAGTTTCGCACGGCGCCGGGGGCGCGCGGGCCGCGGTGTGCGGCCCGCGGGCGGCGCTCCTGCCTGCGGCGGGGTGTCTTGCCCTGCACAAAGGCCCGGTTCCCCTTAATCTTCCCGGCATGGCTGCGGCTCAGGGACGACTGTCGGACGGCGCTGGCGGGATGGACGACGCGAAGGGGGCGAAGAAGGAGGCGAAAGACGGCGACGGGAATGCGGGCAGGGCGGATCAGGTGCCGTTGCCGTTCAGGGCTGCCGTCGACGCGCTGAGAGCCGCGCGGCTGCGGCCGCAGGTGGAGATCGACCAGGTACCGCCGCCGCAGCGGCTGGCGCCGTACGCGTACGCGCTGGAGGCCACCGTCGTCGACGGCGAGCAGGACCTCGCCGACGGCCGGCTGGTGCTGCTGCACGACCCGGCCGGGCACGACGCGTGGCGGGGCACGTTCCGGCTGGTGACCCTGGTGCGCGCGGAGCTGGAGCCGGAGATGGCCGCGGATCCGCTGCTGCCGGAGGTGTGCTGGTCCTGGCTGACCGGGGCGCTCCAGGCGCGCGGGCTGACGTACGGGGAGCCGAGCGGTACGGTCACCCGGGCCGGTTCGCACTACTTCGGCGGACTGTCGGCGCGGCCGCCGGCCTCGCAGATCGAGATCCGGGCCTCCTGGACCCCGCGCGAGAGCCTGGGCGGGGTGCCGGACACGGGGGCGCACCTGGCCTCCTGGTGCGATCTGCTGGCCCAGGTGGCGGGTCTGCCGCCGGCCGGGCCGGGGGACGCGTCCGTGGTGACACTGCCGCAGCGGCGGGACCCGCAGTCGCGCTGAGCCACACCGGCCGACGTCTCCCCTCCCTTCGTCTCTCTTGATCTCTCTTGATCTCTCTCGTCTCTTCGAACGGCCCGGACGGCCCGGACGGAACACCGTCCGGGCCGTTCGCCGTGCCGGGCTCCGAGCGCCGTCCCCGCCGCCGTCCGGCGTCTTACCGGTCCCTTGCCGTGTCTTTGTCGATACGGCCACTTTCGGGCAGGTAGCGACCCCGAACGGCCCCGAGTGAACCGATTCGACCTTCGGATGATCGACAGTATGTCCGAATGGAACGCATTGTTACTCACCAGATCGTGATCATTCTCTAAAGGACAAGGGGTTTGATGCCGAAGACGACTGTGACCTAGCAAGCACGGTTCGTACCGGCTTCCTCCCCACAAGCCGGCCCCGTCCCCCACCCCCCAGGAGGCCTGGTGTCCGTTCTCCTCGAGCAGCCCGCAAGCCTGGTCGCCTACCGCCCGAACAAGCCGACCGCCATGGTCGTCGTGGCGGACCCGCGCGTCCGGTCCACCGTCACCCGTCATCTGTGGGCGCTCGGAGTCCGTGACGTCATCGAGGCGTCGTCCGTCGCGGAGGCCCGTCCGCGCATCGGCAACCCGCGCGACATCTGCGTCGCCGACGTGCACCTGCCCGACGGCTCCGGGCTCACCCTGCTCTCCGAGACCCGAGCCGCCGGCTGGCCCAACGGCCTGGCCCTGTCCGCCGCCGACGACATCGGCGCCGTCCGCAACGCCCTCGCGGGCGGAGTGAAGGGCTACGTCGTCACCGGCACCCGTACCAACCTCGGACTGCCCACACGGCCCGGCGCCGCCCCCATCGGCGCCGCCCGGCTGCACCGCCGCCCCCCGGGCGCCCCGAGCCACCCGGGCGGCTACCGCGAGCTGTCCGGCCGCGAGGTCGAGGTGCTGCGGCTGGTCGCCGAGGGCCAGTCGAACAAGGCGATCGGCGTCTCGATGGGCCTGTCCGCCCTCACCGTCAAGAGCCACCTGGCCCGTATCGCCCGCAAGCTCGGCACCGGCGACCGCGCCGGGATGGTCGCCGTGGCCCTGCGCACCGGCATCATCCACTGACCCCGCCCGGCGCCCGGCCGCCCACGCTCCCCCGATCGGCCGTCCGCCCGTCACTCCACCGCCCGATCCCGCGAATCCCCCGACCCCCCGCCGTCCGGTTCGACGCCCCGTCGCGTCCGGCCCCCGCGCACCGGCCTGTCCCGTGTACCGGCCGTGAACCGGACGTGTCCCCGACCTGACCGGTTCACGACCCCCGGCGCCCGCCGACGGAACGTTCCGTCGGCGGGCGCCGCCCATCCACCGATACCCTTGACAGGTGACCGACGCCCAAGAAACCGCAGCAGACAGCCCACTGCGCACCACCGGAGGCGCCCCTCCGGACGACGGCGGAACTTCTGACACCGGGACGCCGGTCCCCTTGCTCGAACCGCGCGAGGGCATTCCGCCCGTGATCGCCTCCCCCGAGGGGCTCGCCGAAGTCGTCGCCGCCTTCGCCGCCGGCTCGGGCCCCGTCGCCGTCGACGCCGAGCGCGCCTCCGGCTACCGCTACGGCCAGCGTGCCTATCTGGTCCAGCTGCGCCGCCAGGGCGCCGGGACCGCACTGATCGACCCCGTCGGCTGCCCCGACCTCTCCGCCCTCGGCAAGGCGCTGACCGGCGTCGAGTGGGTGCTGCACGCGGCGACCCAGGACCTGCCGTGCCTGCGCGAGATAGGCATGGTCCCCACCCGCCTGTTCGACACCGAACTGGCGGGCCGGCTGGCCGGATTCCCGCGCGTGGGCCTGGGCGCCATGGTCGAGAACGTCCTCGGCTTCGTCCTGGAGAAGGGCCACTCCGCCGTCGACTGGTCCACCCGTCCGCTGCCCGAGCCCTGGCTGCGCTACGCCGCCCTCGACGTGGAACTCCTCGTCGACCTGCGCGACGCGCTGGAGAAGGAGCTGGACCGCCAGGGCAAGCTGGACTGGGCGCTCCAGGAGTTCGACGCCATCGCCTCCGCGCCGCCCCCCGAGCCCCGCAAGGACCCCTGGCGGCGCACCTCCGGGATGCACAAGGTGCGGCGCAGGCGGCAGCTCGCCGTCGTACGGGAGCTGTGGGAGACCCGGGACCGGATCGCCCGGCGCCGGGACGTCTCCCCGGGCAAGGTGCTCCCGGACGCCGCCATCGTGCAGGCCGCGCTCGCCGTGCCCGTCAACGTGCACGCGCTGGCCGCGCTGAACGGCTTCGGGCACCGCACCGGGCGGCGCCAGCTGGAGCAGTGGCAGGCGGCGGTGGACCGAGCCAGGGCACTGCCCGAGGCGGCGCTGCCGCAGCAGGGCCAGCACGTGACCGGTCCCCCGCCGCCGCGGGCCTGGGCCGACAAGGACCCGGTGGCGGCGCAGCGGCTCAGCGCCGCCCGCGCCGCGGTCTCCGCGCTCGCCGAACGGCTGAACCTGCCCCAGGAGAACCTGGTCGCGCCGGACACGGTGCGCCGGCTGTGCTGGGAGCCGCCGAAGCCGGCCGACGAGACGTCCGTGGGTGCGGCCCTTGCCGGGTACGGCGCGCGGCCGTGGCAGGTGGAGCTGGCGACGCCCTCGCTGGTCGCCGCACTGGCGGGCGAGGGCGCCCAGACGCCGTAGGGGTGCGGGCCGGGCTGTGGGTGTGCTGTGGCTGCGGCTGTGGCTGCTCGCGCGGTTCCCCGCGTCCCTCGCGGGGCGCTTCGGCGTCCCGCGAGGTGTGATGTTCGCCGCTTGGGGCGGGGGGACTGGGCAGTCACATTACCCGCGAGTAGCATGAGCGCTGAGCGCGCGCTCAGCTCCGCGCGCCGCAGCAGTGCCATCCCGCACCCTGGAGGAGAGCCATCGTGCCTCGTACCGTCAGGGACGTCGTCTTCGTCGACGGCGTCCGCACCCCGTTCGGCAAGGCGGGCCCGAAGGGCATCTACCACGAGACCCGCGCCGACGACCTCGTCGTGAAGGCGATCCGGGAGCTGCTGCGCCGCAACCCCGGGCTCGACCCGAAGAAGGTCGACGAGGTCGCCGTCGCCGCGACCACGCAGATCGGCGACCAGGGCCTGACCATCGGGCGCACGGCGGGCATCCTGGCGGGTCTGCCCACCTCGGTGCCCGGCTACTCGATCGACCGCATGTGCGCGGGCGCGCTGACCGCCGTGACCACGGTGGCCGGCTCGGTCGCCTTCGGCGCGTACGACGTGGCCATCGCGGGCGGGGTCGAGCACATGGGCCGCCACCCGATGGGCGAGGGCGTCGACCCCAACCCGCGCTTCGTCAGCGAGAAGCTGGTCGACGAGTCCGCGCTGTTCATGGGCATGACCGCGGAGAACCTGCACGACCGGTACCCGGGCATCACCAAGCTGCGCGCCGACGAGTACGCGGTGCGCTCCCAGGAGAAGGCCGCCAAGGCGTACGCGAACGGGAAGATCCAGGCCGACCTGGTGCCGGTCTCGGTGCGCCGCACCAGCCCCGAGGCCGGCGAGACCGGCTGGGGTCTCGTCACCGCCGACGAGCCGATGCGTCCGGGCACCACCCTGGAGAACCTGGCCGGACTCAAGACGCCGTTCCGGGTGCACGGCCGGGTCACCGCGGGCAACGCGGCCGGTCTGAACGACGGTGCCACCGCCTCCGTGATCGCCAGCGAGGAGTTCGCCCGCGCGAACGGCCTGCCGGTCAAGATGCGCCTGGTCTCCTACGCCTTCGCGGGCGTGGAGCCCGAGGTCATGGGCTACGGCCCGATCCCGGCGACCGAGAAGGCGCTCGCCAAGGCCGGTCTGTCCATCTCCGACATCGGCCTGTTCGAGATCAACGAGGCCTTCGCCGTGCAGGTGCTGGCCTTCCTGGAGCACTACGGCATCGCGGACGACGACGCGCGCGTCAACCAGTACGGCGGCGCCATCGCCTTCGGTCACCCGCTCGCCTCCTCCGGTGTCCGGCTGATGACGCAGCTGGCCCGCCAGTTCGAGGAGCAGCCGCACGTCCGCTACGGCCTGACCACGATGTGCGTCGGCTTCGGCATGGGCGCGACGGTCATCTGGGAGAACCCGCACTTCGAGAGCGCTGCCGGAGGCGACAAGTGAGCACCACCACCGAACTCCTGAAGGGCGCGGCGGAGCTGTTCCCGGGCGAGGTCGTCACCCAGGCGCACGTACGCCACTTCGACCTGCCGCTGGGTGCGGGCCGCTTCGCGCTCATCACCCTGGACAACGGCCTGGACCACACCAAGCCGACCACCTTCGGACCGGCCTCGCTGGCGAACCTGGACGCCGCGATCGACCAGGTCGAGAAGGAGGCCGCGGACGGCGCCCTCGTCGGCGTCGGCATCACCGGCAAGCCGTTCATCTTCGCGGTCGGCGCCGACCTCAAGGGCGTCGAGCTGCTGGAGCGGCACGAGGACGCGCTGGCCATCGGCAAGGGCGGCCACGAGGTCTTCAAGCGGCTGGCGAAGCTGGCCGTGCCGACCTTCGCGTACTACAACGGCGCGGCCATGGGCGGCGGTGTCGAGGTCGGTCTGCACTGCACCTACCGCACCGTCTCCGCCGCGCTGCCGGCGTTCTCGCTGCCCGAGGTCTTCCTCGGTCTGGTGCCCGGCTGGGGCGGCTGCACCCTGCTGCCGAACCTGATCGGCGCGGACAACGCGGTCACGGTCGTCATCGAGAACAGCCTCAACCAGAACCGGCAGCTCAAGGGCAAGCAGGTCTACGAACTCGGCATCGCGGACGCGCTGTTCGAGGGCGCCGACTTCCTGGAGCAGTCGCTGATCTGGACGGCGTCCGTCCTCAAGGGCGAGATCGCCGTGGAGCGTCCGGCGGTCGACCGCGGCGAGGCGTGGGACCAGGCCGTCGCGCGCGGCCGGGCCATCGCCGACTCCAAGGTGCACGGCGCGGCCCCGGCCGCCTACCGCGCCCTGGAGATCGTCGCCGCTGCCAAGGACGGTGACCTCCAGGCCGGTTTCGACGCCGAGGACCGGGCCCTCGCGGACCTGATCATGGGCGGCGAACTGCGCGCCGGCATCTACTCGTTCAACCTGGTGCAGAAGCGCGGCAAGCGCCCCGCCGGTGCCCCGGACAAGAACCTGGCCCGGCCGGTGACCAAGGTCGGCGTGGTGGGCGCGGGCCTGATGGCCTCTCAGCTCGCCCTGCTCTTCCTGCGCCGTCTGGAGGTCCCGGTCGTCCTCACGGACATCGACCAGGACCGTATCGACAAGGGTGTGGGCTACGTCCACGCCGAGATCGACAAGCTGCTGGGCAAGGGCCGGATCAACCAGGACAAGGCCAACCGGCTCAAGGCGCTGGTGACCGGTGTCCTGGACAAGGCCGAGGGCTTCGCGGACGCCGACTTCGTCATCGAGGCGGTGTTCGAGGAGATGGGCGTCAAGCAGCAGGTGTTCGCCGAGGTCGAGGCGGTCGCCCCGGCGCACGCGATCCTCGCCACCAACACCTCGTCCCTGTCGGTGTCGGAGATGGCCTCGAAGCTGAAGAACCCGGAGCGGGTCGTCGGCTTCCACTTCTTCAACCCGGTCGCGATCCTGCCGCTGCTGGAGATCGTGCGCGGCGAGCGGACCGACGACGCCTCCCTGGCAACCGCGTTCGCGGTGGCCCGGAAGCTGAAGAAGACCGCGGTGCTGGTCAAGGACGCCCCGGCGTTCGTGGTCAACCGCATCCTGACCCGCTTCATGGGCGAGATCCAGAACGTCATCGACGAGGGCACCCCGGTGGAGGTGGCGGAGAAGGCGGTCGAGCCGCTCGGTCTGCCCATGTCCCCGCTGGTGCTGCTGGAGCTGGTCGGCCCGGCGATCGGCCTGCACGTCTCGGAGACCCTCAACCGGGCGTTCCCGGACCGCTTCACGGTCTCCCCGAACCTCAAGGCGGTCGTCGAGGCCGGCAAGCGCGGCTTCTACCTCTACGACAGCGGCAAGCCCGAGCTGGACCCCGAGGTCGCCGCGCTGCTCAGGCAGGGCGACACCGTCCTGACCGAGGAGCAGGTGCGGGCCCGGGTGCTCGACGCGGTCGCGCAGGAGATCGGGCTCATGCTGGAGGAGGGTGTCGTCGCCGAGGCGCAGGACATCGACCTGTGCCTGATCACCGGCGCGGGCTGGCCCTTCCACCTGGGCGGCATCACGCCGTACCTGGACCGCGAGGGCGTCAGCGAGCGGGTCAACGGCAAGCGGTTCCTGGCACCGGGCGTGGCGTCGGTCCCGGCGTGAGACGCGCACCACGGTGAGGAGGGCCCCCGCCGAGGCGGGGGCCCTCCGTCGTCAGGCCGCGCCGCGGAAGGCGGACTCACCCTCCGCCAGGGCGTGGTGGGGCTCCGGGGGCGTCCGCACGATGAGCCGCCCGGCCGTCGCGGCGGTGGCGTGAGGGGGCGTCAGACCCGCGTCCACGGGCCCAGCGACAGGTCCGGTGCCTCGGTCTGCCGGGCCACCCTGAGCCGGCCGTCCGGGCCGATCAGCGCGAGCACCACGCGTCCGCGCCCGTCCAACGCCAGCGCCGGGGCGCCCAGGGCGCGTTCACCGGTCGGTGACCACCGCACCCCGGCCTGCTCGTTCTCCGTGCCGCACACGGCGAACAGGACCTGCCAGTCCTGGTCGCGATGGGCCAGCACCGTGCAGTCGTAACCGGCCGGATCGGCACGCAGCGCGCCGACCGGTTCCCCGTCCGGCGCGCCGCCGAGCGGGATCGCCGACCGGCCGGGCCGGTGCGCCACCAGACCGCCCCGGTCGGGCTCGGCCCAGTAGTACGTGGCGCGCTCCGGACCGGTCGGCAGCGCCGCCACCGTGCCGGGCGCCACCCGCAGCGAGACGTTCGGCTCCCGCCGGAACGCGCCGTCGGGGCTCTCCTGCTGCCAGCGCATGACGACGCCCTCACCGACGGCGAGGAGTTCGACCCGGCCGGAGTCGTGCACGACCGCGGCCATCCCGTCCTTCACCTGGCTGCCCTTGAGGTCCTGCCAGCCCTCCCACTTGCCGCTCGCGTCCTCCCGGCGCAGCATGACGCCGCCGCCCGCGTTGCGCGCGAAGACGTGGACCCGGCCCGAGCCGCTGACCGCGCCCGCGGGCGCACCGAAGCGGGCCGCCCTCTCCCGGTCCTGGTGCGCGTTGCCGAGCGAGCGCCACTCGGTGACCGGGCGGCCGGTCTGGTACTGGATCGCGTGGACGATGTCGACGGCCGGCGGCCCGTCGGCCCGGCGCACCTCGCGCCGGCCCAGGAAGTGCACGTACGCGTCGGCTCCCTGAACGACCGTCAGGTGAGTGAGGCCGTCCACCGGGAAGAACTCCGGCGCCGACCACTGCGGTCCGCCCGGCCGCAGCTCGGTCCAGCGCAGCAGCCCGTCGCCGGTGCGTGCGTACGCCGTCAGCCTGCCGTCCTTGCCCAGTACGAGCCAGCGTCCGCCGACGGTGCGTCCCGCCGTGTGCCGTCCGGTGCTCGCGTGCTCCCCCGGCGCCTCGGCTCTGCCGCGGGCGGCGGCGCGCCCGGATCTGGTCCGCATGAGGTGACCTGGCCCCTTCCCTGACGTGACCTCGGCGCGGGCTGATCCGCCTGTCCCGAACCCGTGTTGCGGGCGGCCGAGCTGGCTCATCATAGGCGAGCGCGGGTGCGCAGCTCACGGCGGCCGGTCGCACCGGCCCGCGCACTTGGGGCCCATGCCGGCGGCCCGCAGCTCGGCGCGCCCGGACCGGCTGCCCGTGACGGCGGCGGGGCGGCCCGAGGGCGCGTCCGGGAGGTGCCGTCGTGGCAGGCTGGCCGGGTGGAGACCGAGGAAGGCGGGCGGCGTATGGCGGATGACGGGAGCGGCGGGGTGTCCCCCCTGCTGCTGGTCGTGGACGGGGCCAATGTCGTGGGGTCTGTGCCGGACGGCTGGTGGCGCGACCGGCGCGGGGCCGCCGAGCGGCTGCGGGACCGGCTGGCGGGGTACGCGGGTCCGGGGCTGCCCGGACATCCCGGGCCGCTGGAGATCGTGCTGGTGGTCGAGGGCGCCGCGCGGGGCGTGGAGTCCGTCCCCGGGGTGCGGGTGGAGGCGGCGACCGGCAGCGGCGACGACCTGGTGGTGGCGCTGGCCGAAGGGGCCGCGGGCCGCCGGGTGCTGGTGGTGACGGCGGACCGGGAGCTGCGCCGCCGGGTGGCGGAGCGGGGCGCCGAGGTCACCGGTCCGCGTACGGTACGGGGCTGAGCCGCGCCCGCGCGGGCGCGGCTACGGGGTCCCGCCGGGAGTTCCGCCGCCGGGCGGGGCGTCCGCCGCGGCGCGGGTGCGCTGGGCGAGGCGGCTGTGCGAGCGGCCGTAGAGGAAGTAGACGACGAAGCCGATCGCCATCCAGACGGCGAACCGCAGCCAGGTCTCGGCGGGCAGGTTCAGCATCAGCCACAGCGAGGCGAGGACGGAGACGACCGGCACGAAGGGCACCAGCGGGGTACGGAAGGCGCGGTGCAGGTCGGGGCGGGTCCTGCGGAGGATGATCACGCTCAGCGCGACGACGATGAAGGCGAACAGGGTGCCGATGTTCACCAGTTCGGCCAGTTCGCTCAGGCTGGTGAAGCCCGCCACGATCGCGATGATCACGCCGAGCAGGATGGTCGGCCGGTACGGGGTGCGGAAGCGCGGGTGGGTGTGCGAGAAGAACCGGGGCAGCAGACCGTCGCGGCTCATCGCGAAGAACACCCGGGCCTGCCCGAGCAGCAGGATCATGCAGACCGTGGTCAGGCCGATCGCGGCGCCGAAGCTGATCAGTCCGGCGAACCAGGGGTGCCCGGTGGACTTGAACGCGTCGGCGAGCGGCGCGTCCACGGACAGCTTGCTGTACTTCTGCATGCCGGTGACCACGATGGACACGGCCACGTACAGCGCGGTGCAGATGACCAGGGAGCCGAGGATGCCGCGCGGCACGTCGCGCTGCGGATTGCGGGTCTCCTCGGCGGCCGTGGCGACCACGTCGAAGCCGATGAAGGCGAAGAAGACCACGGAGGCGGCGGTGAAGATGCCCATCACGCCGAAGTCCGAGGGTGCCCAGCCGAACATGAGCTGGACCAGCGGGGCCTGGAGGTTGCCGCCCGCCGTGACCGGCCGGGCCTTCGGGATGAACGGGTCGTAGTTGCCGCCCTTGACGAAGAAGGCACCCGCGATGATCACCACGAGCACCACCGCCACCTTGATCGCGACGACGACCGTGGTGACCCGCGCGGAGAGCTTCATGCCGACCACGAGGATGGCCGTGAGGACCAGGACCAGGACGGCGGCGAGGATGTCGAAGCCGAAGCCGGAGGCGGCGTCCCGGCCGCCGAGGTAGGCGGGCAGGTGCCAGCCCGCGTTGTCCAGCAGCGAGTGGATGTAGCCGGACCAGCCGACGGCCACCACCGCCGTGCCGAGCGCGAGTTCCAGCACCAGGTCCCAGCCGATGATCCAGGCCGGGAACTCGCCGAGCGAGGCGTAGGAGAAGGTGTACGCCGATCCGGCGACCGGGACCGTGGAGGCGAACTCGGCGTAGCACAGCGCGGCGAGCGCGCACACCACTCCGGCCACCACGAACGACAGCGACACGGCCGGTCCCGCGGTGTTGCGGGCGGCCGTGCCGGTGAGGACGAAGATGCCGGTGCCGATGATGACGCCGACGCCGAAGACGGTCAGGTCGAGGGCGGACAGCGACTTGCGCAGCGCGTGCTCGGGTTCCTCGGTGTCCTGGATCGACTGCTCGATGTTCTTCGTCCGGAACAGCGAATCGGTCACGGGCCTACCTCCCACGCTGCTCGCCTCGACCTGGCTCGACGTGATCGAGAGGGCTGGGGACGCGCATGCCCCGGCACTGGCAGGTTCACTCAGAAGGACCGGTTCCGCCACCTGGGCGAGGGTGGCGGAACCGGTCCTTCCGGTGCGTGCGGGGCGTGGGTGGCCGCCGGTCAGTCGCGGGCGGGCTGCACCGCCTGGTCGACGTCGGCCGCCGTCCGCGCGAAGCGGCCGTCCAGCTCGGAGACCAGGCCGGTCACCTGGCGGGCGATGTCGGGCGCGGTCAGGCCGATCTCCGCCATGACCTCGGCGCGCGAGGCGTGGTCGAGGAAGCGCGGCGGGATGCCGAAGTCGCGCAGCGGTACGTCGACGCCCGCGTCGCGCAGCGCCTGGGCGATCGTGGAGCCGACACCGCCGACGCGGGAGTTGTCCTCGACGGTGACGACCACGCGGTGCCGCTCCGCCAGCGGGGCCATGGCCTCGTCGACGGGCTTGACCCAGCGCGGGTCGACGACCGTCGTGGAGATGCCCTGCTTGTCCAGCAGCGCCGCGATCTCCAGGCACATCGGGGCGAGCGCGCCGACGGAGACGAGCAGCACGTCGGGGGTGGCGGTGCCGGGCTCGCGCAGTACGTCCATGCCGCCCACCCGGCCCACGGCAGGTACGGCGGGGCCGACGGCGCCCTTGGAGAAGCGGACCACGGTGGGCGCGTCGTCGACCGCGACGGCCTCGCGCAGCTGGGCGCGGACCTGGTCGGCGTCGCGCGGGGCGGCCAGCCTCAGGCCGGGCACGACCTGGAGGATCGACATGTCCCACATGCCGTTGTGGGAGGCGCCGTCGGTGCCGGTGACCCCGGCCCGGTCCAGGACGAAGGTGACGCCGCACTTGTGCAGGGCCACGTCCATCAGCACCTGGTCGAAGGCGCGGTTGAGGAAGGTGGCGTAGACCGCGAAGACCGGGTGCACGCCCGCGTGGGCGAGGCCGGCGGCGGAGACCGCGCCGTGCTGCTCGGCGATGCCGACGTCGTAGACCCGGTCGGGGAAGGCCTTGGCGAACTTGTCCAGGCCGACCGGCTGGAGCATGGCCGCCGTGATGGCGACGATGTCCTCGCGCTCCTTGCCGAGCCTGACCATCTCCTCGCCGAAGACGGAGGTCCAGTCGGCGCCGGAGGCGGCGATCGGCAGGCCCGTGTCCGGGTGGATCTTGCCGACGGCGTGGAAGCGGTCGGCCTCGTCCTGGAGGGCGGGCTGGTAGCCGCGGCCCTTCTCGGTGAGGCAGTGCACGATGACCGGGCCGCCGAAGCGCTTGGCGCGCGTCAGCGCGGACTCCAGGGCCTCGATGTCGTGGCCGTCGATCGGGCCGACGTACTTGAGGCCGAGGTCCTCGAACATGCCCTGCGGGGTGATGAAGTCCTTCAGGCCCTTCTTGGCGCCGTGCAGCGTCTCGTACAGCGGGCGGCCGACGACCGGGGTGCGCTCCAGGACCTCGCGGGTGCGGGCGAGGAAGCGCTCGTAGCCGTCGGTGGTGCGCAGGGTGGCCAGGTGGTCGGCGAGACCGCCGATGGTGGGCGCGTAGGAGCGCTCGTTGTCGTTGACGACGATGACGAGCGGGCGGTCCTTGGCGGCGGCGATGTTGTTCAGCGCCTCCCAGGCCATGCCGCCGGTCAGGGCGCCGTCGCCGATGACGGCGGCAACCTGGCTGTCGCGCCGCAGGATCTGGTTGCCCTTGGCGATGCCGTCGGCCCAGCCGAGCACCGTGGAGGCGTGGCTGTTCTCGATGACGTCGTGCTCGGACTCGGCCTGCGCGGGGTAGCCGGACAGGCCGCCCTTCATCTTCAGCCGGGAGAAGTCCTGACGGCCGGTGAGCAGCTTGTGCACATAGGACTGGTGGCCGGTGTCCCAGAGCACCTTGTCCTTCGGCGAGTGGAAGACCCGGTGCAGGGCGATGGTCAGCTCCACCACACCGAGGTTGGGGCCGAGGTGACCGCCGGTCTTGGACACGGCGTCGACCAGGAAGGTCCGGATCTCCTCCGCCAGCTGGTCCAGCTCCTCCATGCTGAGCCGGTCCAGATCGCGCGGTCCCCTGATGCGGGTCAGCAGCGGCACCCGTGCCTCCTTGCAGTAGAGCTGATCGAGCTGTTGCCGGGCTTGTCGAGTCTAATGTTCCGCTCCGGCGCCCTGCGGCCGGGCGGTGCGTCGTAGGTCACGCGAACGGCTGTACCCCGGCCGGGGCCGTTCCATGGCTGGGTTCCCCCGACGACTGTGCCCGGCACCGCAGGGGTGCCGGGCACAGGTGTTCGAGTCGGTCGCGGTCAGGCGCGGCCGGCCGTCTTCTGGGTCTTGCGGGTGACCGAGTCGATGACGACGGTGGCCAGCAGGACCGCCGCGGTGATCATGTACTTCACCGGCTCGGCGATGGACTCCAGCTGGAGGCCGTACTGGATCGAGACGATGACGAGGACACCGAGGAGCGCGTTCCAGGTGCGCCCGCGGCCGCCGAAGAGGGACGTGCCGCCGATGACGGCCGCCGCGATGGCGTTCATCAGCAGGTCACCGGTGCCGGCGCTCTGGTTGGCCGAGGCGATCTTGGAGGCCAGGAAGAGGCCGCCGATCGCGGCGAAGCCGCCCGAGATACCGAAGACGGAGATCCGGATGGCGGTGACGTTGATGCCCGCGCGGCGGGACGCCTCGACGCTGCCGCCGAGCGCGAAGATCTTCCGGCCGAAGGCGGTGCGGCGCAGCAGGAAGTCGGTGCCGATGAGGAACACCAGGAAGATCACCGTGGCCAGCGGCAGCCCCTTGTACTGGTTGTACATGAAGGCGGCGGCGAAGGAGATCACGGCGAGCAGCACGGTGCGCAGGACGGTGTCGCTGAGCGGGCGGGAGGGGATGCCCGCGGCCTCCCGGCGGCGGTTGCCGAGGAAGGAGGTGACGAAGAACACCACGACCACGATCAGGGCCAGCCCGTAGGCGGCGGCCACGTCCGCGAAGAAGTACGTCGTCAGCTTGCCGATCAGGCCGTCGCTGTCGAGGTTGATGGTGCCCTGGGCGCCCAGGATCTTGAGCATGAAGCCGAGCCAGAACAGCAGGCCGGCCAGGGTGACGGCGAAGGCGGGGGCGCCGAGCACCGCGAAGAAGAAGCCGTGGGCCGCGCCGATGGCCGCGCCCGCGGCGACGGCGATGAGCACGGCGGCCCACTCGGGCCAGCCCTGGTTGACCGCGAGGACGGCGGCCAGGGCGCTGCCCGCGCCGCTGACGGAGCCGACCGACAGGTCGATCTCGCCGAGCAGCAGCACGAAGACGATGCCGACGGAGATCATGCCCGTGCCGACCATCGTGACGGTGATGTCGCTCAGGTTCTGCGCGGACAGGAACTGCGAGTTGAGGCTCTGGAAGACGACGCAGATGATGATCAGGCCGAGGATGACCGGGAGCGAGCCCAGTTCACCGGCCTTCATCTTGCGCTTGAACTCGCCGAAGTAGCCGGCCAGTCCCTGCTCGCGCACCAGGAGGCGCGGGTCGACGGCGGTCACCGCCGCGGCCGCGGCCTCGGTGTTCTCCACGGTCGGCCCGTCCTGCGCGGTGGCGGAGGTCTTGTCGATGCTCACTTGGATACCTCCCCGTTCGCGCGCGCCGCACGGCGGGTCACGGCGTTGTCGGTGGCGCCGGTGATGGCGGAGATGATCTCCTCCTGCGAGGTCGTCCTGACCTCGAAGACACCGTTGTTGCGGCCCAGGCGAAGGACGGCGACCTTGTCCGCCACGGCCTTCACGTCGGCCATGTTGTGGCTGATCAGGATGACGGCGTGGCCGCGCTCGCGCAGCCGCTCGACGAGGTCGAGCACCTGGGCGGTCTGCTCGACGCCGAGGGCGGCGGTGGGCTCGTCCAGGATGACCAGCTTGGGCTCGCCGAGCATGGAGCGGGCGATGGCCACGACCTGGCGCTGGCCGCCGGAGAGCGAGGCGATCGGGATGCGCACGCTCGGGATGCGGATCGACAGGGTGCGCAGCAGCTCCTGGGAGCGGCGCTCCATCTCGACCTCGTCGAGCACGCCGAACCGTTTCAGTTCGCGGCCCAGGTAGAGGTTGCCGACGACGTCGATGTTGTCGCACAGCGCGAGGTCCTGGTAGACGGTCGCGATGCCGAGGCTCTGGGCGTCGTGCGGCTTGCCGATCTGGACGGGCCTGCCGTCCCACTCGATGGCGCCCTCGTCGATCGGGTGGACGCCGGCGATCGTCTTGACCAGCGTGGACTTTCCGGCGCCGTTGTCGCCGACCAGGGCGACCACCTCACCGGCGTGGACCTCAAGCTCTACGTCGGTGAGCGCCTGAACGGCACCGAACCGCTTGGAGACCCCGCGCAACGCCAGCACGGGCGTAGCGGACACGTGAACCATCTCCTTCGCCGCCTGACCCGGCGGGAGGTTGTGCAGAAGTTTGGGGGGAGGGTGTTCCGTCCGGCGCCCCGCGCCGAGCTTGCGGGGCTGAATGGCGCGCGGGGCGCCGGCGGAGCCATGGGGCGGCCGCGGTCCGTGCGGGAGGTCGCTGGCGACTCCCGCGGCGGACCGGTGCGGGCCGCTCGACGGCGGTCCGGTGGGACCGCCGTGTGCGGTCCCGGCCGGGCCGCTTACTTGACGCCGGCCTTGTCGCAGTCGGCCTTGTACTTGCCGGTGCAGATCTGGGCGGCGGTGTAGAAGCCCTCCTTGATGACCGTCTCGTTGACGTTGTCCTTGGTCAGCGAGATGACCGGTACCAGCAGCGCCGGGATGTTCTTGGCGCTGTCGCTGTCGACCTTGGTCTTGGCGATCGAGTCCAGGCTGGTGCCCTTGGCGAGGGCGACCGCCATCTCGGCGGCGACGTTCGCCTCGGTCGGGTAGGACTTGAAGATGCTCATGTTCTGCTCGCCCGCGAGGATGCGCTGCACACCGGCGAGTTCGGCGTCCTGGCCGGTGACCGGGACGCTGATGCCCGCGGCCTTGAGGGCGGTGATGGCGCCGCCGGCCATGCCGTCGTTGGCGGAGTAGACGCCCGCGATGTCCTTGGCGCCGATCGCGGAGATCGCCGCCTCCATCTCGGAGTTGGCGTTGTCCGGCGACCACTCCTTGGTGTCGTACTCCTTGGCGATGGTCACCTTGCCGTCGAGGGCGGAGTGGGCGCCCTTCTTGAACTGGGCGGCGTTCGGGTCGGTCACCGAGCCGTTGATCATGACGATCTTGCTCGCCTTGGTGGCCTTGCTGCCCATGGCCTTCAGCAGCGCCTCGCCCTGCGCCTTGCCGACCTCTTCGTTGTCGAAGGTGGTGAAGGCGTCGATCGGGCCCTCGGCCAGGCGGTCGTAGGCGACGACCTTGATGCCCTGGTCCTTGGCCTTCTGGATGGAGTTCTTGATGGCCTTGGCGTCCACCGCGTCCACGATGAGCACGTCCACCTTGTTGGTGATCATCGTGTCGACCTGCTGGCTCTGCAGGTTGGCGTTCTGCTGGGCGTTGTTGTAGAAGACCTTGCCCTTGTTGTTCGTCAGCTCCGCGACCTTCTTCTCGATCAGGGGCTTGTCGAACTGCTCGTAACGAGCGGTCTTGTTCTCCGGCAGCAGCAGGCCGACCTTGATGTCGTCGCCCTTCTTGGCCGCGGGGGCGGACGACGAGGTGTCCTTGTCCTTGGACTCCTTGGCACTGCCACAGGCGGCGAGCGAGACGGCCATGGCACCAGCGGCAACGGCGAAGGCCGCACGACGCATACGCGTGTTCACTTCCTCAAACCTCCCTGACGAGGCCGCGTCGTTGCGGCCGAGGTGGCTGGAAGTCAACTCGGCCGCACGTGCGACGTCAAGAAGTAAATCCTTAACGAGATGGCAACGGTGCCATACGTTCTCTAAGTGAAGGCAGGGGCCGCCACGGTCAGGGTTCCGTCCAAAAGGGTCGAATCCCCCATCTCGCTGAGCGCCAGCGCGAGGGCGCCCAGCACCTCCGCACGGCCGCCGAGTGCCCCGGGGAGCACGGACAGTTGACGCGCGGCGCTGGGGATGGCGTAGCGGCCCACGGACTCCCGGATGGGGCCGAGGACCAGCTCGCCCGCCTCCGCGAGATCACCGCCGAGGACCACCCGGCTCGGGTTGAGCAGGTTGCAGAGATTGGCCACCCCGCTGCCGATGTGCCGGCCGACGTCGGCGATCACCCGGCGGCAGCCCGGGTCCCCGTCCCGGGCCAGCCGCACCACGCCCTCCATGGTCAGCTCGGTGCCGTGGCTCGGCTGGAGCAGCGGCAGCACGTAGCGGGCCGCGGTGAAGGTCTCCAGGCAGCCGCGGTTGCCGCAGCGGCAGACCGGTCCCGACTCGTCGAGCGTGATGTGCCCGATCTCGCCTGCGGTGCCGCCGGGGCCGCGGTAGATCTTGCCGTTGATCACCAGACCGGCGCCCACACCGCTGGCGATCTTGATGTACGCCAGGTCGCGCACCCCGCGCCCGCTGCCCCAGACCAGCTCGCCCAGGGCGCCGAGGTTGGCGTCGTTGTCCACGTGCACCGGGACACCGAGGCGCCCGCGCAGCTCCTCGGCGGGCTTGATGCCGCCCCAGCCCGGCAGGATCGCGGTGGAGCCCAGCGTGCCGGACTCCACGTCGATCGGTCCGGGCACGCCGAGGCCCACCCCGGCGATCTTGGCGCGGTCCACCCCGGTGGCCGTGATCAGCCGGCTGACCAGCTCCTCGGCCCGGTCGAAGCCCTCGCTGGAGGAGGCGTCCACGTCCAGTGGCTCGGACTCCTCGGCGAGCACCTGGTGGGCCAGGTTCCCGATCGCGACCCGCAAATGGGTGTGCCCGAAGTCGACCCCTATGACGATCCCGGCGTCTCCGCTCAGGGAGACGCTGCGGGCCCGGCGCCCGCCCGCTGACGTGGGGGTGACCTGGACCGTCCCCCCGTCCTTCAGCTCCCGCACGATGTTGGAGACCGTCGCCGCGGACAGACCCGTGGTCCGCGCGATCTCCGCCTGGGTGAGGGATCCGGCAAGACGCACGGCACGTACGACCCGCTCCAGGTTGGCTCGGTGCAGCGACGACTGCGACCCTGGAGTCTCCACGACGACCTCCTGAGCGCGGGGCCGCTTCGGCGAGGCCCCGTCCATGTCCAACAAGTGAACTCTAAGATGAGCCGTTCGGGTCGCCTCCCGTCAAGAGGTTGAACCGTTTCAGGGGCCACGGAGAACGACGCTGGCATGCACAGGACAGCACGTCAGGGCACCGGGAATCGGCTCGCGGACATGCACAGGACCGCCCCCGGCATATCGCCGGGGGCGGTCCTGGAGCGGCGGGGCCTCGCGGCCCCCGAAGCTATTTCAGCGCACCTGCGGTGAGCCCCTGCACCACCTGTCGCTGGAAGATGATGTACGCCGCCAGCACCGGCAGCATCGCCATCACCAGGCCCGCGAAAAGGCCCGACCAGTCGCCCTTGTAACCCTGGCTGACGGCCAGCTGGACCAGGCCCTGGGTGAGGACGCGTTTGTCCGGGTCGGTGTTCAGCACGGTCGGGAGGATGTACTGGTTCCACTGCCCCAGGAAATTGAAGATCCCGACGCTGATCAGGCCGGGCTTCGCCATCGGCAGCATGATCTGGAAGAACGTCCGGGTGTGCGAGGCGCCGTCCACGAAGGCGGCCTCGGCCACCGAACTGGGCAGCGACCGGAAGAACGCCGTCAGGAAGAACACCGTGAAGGGCAGCGAATAGGCGATATAGACCAGGATCAGCCCGTGGATGGTGTTCAGCAGCCCCATGTTGTTCACGACGTAGAACAGCGGGACCAGCGCCAGAATGACCGGGAAACTCATGCCGGCGATGAACAGGTAATAGATGAACCGGTTGCCCGGGAATTCGAAGCGGGCCAGTACGTAGGCCGCCATCGAGCCGAGCACCAGCGTGCCCACGAGCGAGCCGCCGACCACCAGGACGGTGTTCAGGAAGTAGTCGCTCATATGGGCGTCGTTCCACGCCCGGGACCAGTTGTCGAAGTGCAGCTTGTCGGGCAGCGCCCAGGGCGAGCTGAAGATGGCCCCGTCGGACTTGAAGGAGGTCATCACCGCCCACACCAGCGGCAGCACGACCATGATCGCCCAGATGATCAGGACCCCGTGCGAGAAGACGTTGAGGACCCCGCCCTCCTTCTTCTGGCGGGGCTCCTTCTTCGCGCCGGGGGTGCCGGTCTTGGTGACGGCGACGCCGGGCTCGGCCGGCACGGGGGCGGGGGTCTCGGTGGTTTCCATGCTCAGAACTCCAGCCGCTCGCGCCGGCCCAGCTTCATCACGAGGGCCGAGAAGGCCAGTGTGACGACGAGCAGGGCGACGCCGATCGTGGTGGCGTAGGCGGCCTGACCGTCACGGAACGCCTTCTGGTACACGTACAGGACCATGACGGTGGTCGAGTAGTCGGGGCCGCCGGGGCCGGTCGTCATGATCTGCACGACGGCGAAGGACTCCGCGCCGAGCGCGAGGATGCCCATGTAGACCCAGCCGGACTGCACGGTGTCCCACAGCAGCGGCAGGGTGATGCGGAAGAAGGTGGTGAAGCGGCTCGCGCCGTCCAGCAGCGCCGCCTCGTACAGGTCCGCCGGGATGGAGGCCATCGCCGCCGAGAAGAGCACCACGAAGAAGCCGGTGGTCGACCAGACGAGCACGGCCATGACGCACCACAGGGCCAGGTTCGGGTCGCCCAGCCACAGCGGCTGGAGGCTGCCGAGCCCGACCCCGCGCAGCAGGGAGTTGATCGCCCCGCTGTCCGGGTTGTACGCGAAGGCGAAGAGCAGGGCGACGATGGCGATCGACAGCACCTGCGGGAAGAAGTAGACGATCTTGTAGAAGGAGGAGCCGCGGACACCGCTGATCGCCGGTCCGCCCCTCCTGCGCCGCCCGCCGACATTGATCATGAAGGAGAAGAACAGCGCCAGCCCGATCGTCACCACCGGCAGTACCAGGGCGAACACCAGGCTGTGCTGCAACGACTTCCAGAAGATCTCGTCGTCGAACATCCGCTTGTAGTTGTCGACGCCGACCATCTTGAAGTCGGGACTCAGGCCCGTCCAGTCCGTGAACGAGTAGTAGATGGACTGGATGAACGGCCAGACGACGAAGAGCGCGTACAGCCCCAGGGGTACCACCAGGAACCCCACGATGAACCGGTACTTGCCGTGCTGCATTGCTAGCGACCCCGATCTGAAGGGCGGGCGGTGCCGCCAGGGTCCGTCCGGCGGCCTGACCGACCGCCGGACGGACCCTGATGACGAGCCCTCACTGGTGCTTGTAGTGCTTGATCGACGTGTCCTTGGCGGCCTCGTCGGCGAAGCCCTGGATCTTCTTGATGGTCTCCGCCGGGGTGGCACGGCCGGCCATCATCTCGCCGAGACCGGACACACCGATCTTCTCCTTCTGGAGCTGCACGTACCAGTCCTGCAAGCGCGGGTTCACCACATTGGTGCCCGCCTTCTCCAGCGCCGCCACACCCGACTTCAGACCGGGGGTCAGGTCGATGCCGGTGGTGCCGCCGTTGTACGCGGTCAGCGACTTCACCTTGGCGGTGAAGTTCTTGGAGGACGCCTCGCTGAGCATGATGCGCAGCTGCTCCATGCCGCCCTCGGTGTTCGCGGCCTTGGCCGGGACGATGAAGGGCTCGCCGCCGGAGGCCCAGATCGTGCCGAACGGCATCTTGTCGGAGCTGTCGAGGCCGGTGGGCGCGGAGACGGCGAGGTTGAAGTCCTTGGGGATGACGTTCGCCGACTCGTTCTCCACCCAGGAGCCGTTCGGGATGAAGAGCGCGTTGCCCTTGGCCCACGCGGTCTGCGACTGGATGTGGTCCAGACCGGGGGTGCCCTTGAGGATGAAGCCCTTCTTGTACAGCTCGTAGTACGCCTCGAAACAGGCCTTGACGGCCGGGTGCTTCCAGGCGTTCGGCTCCAGGTTGTCGATGGCGTCCAGGACGTCGCGGCCGCCGACCTTGCCGATCATCGGGTAGAGCGAGAACGGCAGGTAGTACGGGTACTTGCCCGCGTAGGTCCAGCCGGCCATGCCCTTGGCCTTGGCCTTGGTGCAGACCTTGATCATCTCGTCCCAGGTCTCCGGGTACTTCTCGTCCAGCGCGTCCAGCGCCTTCTGGGAGTACCAGACACCGTAGACGGTGTAGGCGTAGTAGAAGATCCAGACCGGCTTGCCGTCGAACTGGCCCATCTCGACGATGCCCGGACGCAGCGTGTCACGGACCTTCTTGCTCGGGTCGTCGTAGGACGGCGCGTCCAGCAGCGGGGTGAGGTCCGCGAGCTGGTTCTTGCCGACCAGCACACCCATGTCCATCTGCTCGGCGCCGGAGTTGTCGATGAGGTCCGGCGGGTTGCCCTGGTTGAACCGGGGCTGGAGCGTCGACTGGATCTTCTGGGTGGTGGTGAACTTCACCTTCGCCTTCGGGAAGTTCTTCTGGTAGATCTCGGTCGCGTCCTTGGCGTACTCCGAGCCGAAGCCGCCGTCGAAGAGGACGAATTCCATCTGCGCGGTGTCGTTGACACCGAGCGGATTCTTCGCCGTCTTCTTGCCCGCCTTGGCCTTGTCCTGGCCGTCGCCACCGCCACTGGCGCAGGCGGACAGGAAGCTCATCGCGGGCACGGACGCGAGTCCGAGGGCCGCGGACCTCTTGATGAGGGAACGGCGGCCGACGCCCCCGTGGTTCTCGGCGGAAGTGGATCCCATGCGCAAGTCCTCGCCTTCTCCAGGACTCAGGCGGTGAACCGGATCCTCCCCGGCACCGCGGTAGGCCAAGCTGGGTCATGCAAAAAGTACTTCGTTGCGTCATCCACCGGGAGCACTGGGAGAACAAGGAGGCCGACGTGTTTCGCACGTCAAACCACCTTTCCGGCTCCCCCGGCGGCCGCGGCCGAGCAGTCGAACGGCTTCGCGGACGCCGACAGGTATAGTCCACTTCAGGCGGACGGAGCAAGATCGAACGCAAGGTTCACTGTCGGTCTTTTCCGAGTTGAGACCTCACGGAAATATGAACCCCCTGTGGGGGTCCTTGACGGAAATATCCGGGACTTCACGCCCGAATGCCGCACCCAACACCCTTGACATCCCTGGTCACTTGACTCCCTACTGGTGCTTGCGCCGAATTTGACAACGTTGTCCGGCGCCAGAAGAACCAGGGAGGGTGCCCTCGTATGCAGCGCAGAATACGGCACAGATGGGGTCCGGCGGTCGTGGTCACGGCCGCCTTCGCCTTGGCCGCGGGTTCCCAGGGGGCGGCGGTGGCCCTGCCGGGCAAGGCCCCGGCGGCGGCCCGGGAGTTCACGTCCTCGTTCGAGTCCGGCGACCCGGCACCGGACTGGCTGAACACGGTCGACACCGGGCGGGACGGCGGCAAGCGCGCCTCGGGCGTGGACGGCGGCTACAGCACCGGTATCCCGGGCAATGTGGACGACCATGTCACCGGGTTGCGGGCCAGCGCCGAGAACAGCGGCTCGGGCGAGGTGAAGGAGAACCTGGTCGACGGCGAGCCGGGCACCAAATGGCTCGCGTTCGAATCCACCGGCTGGGTGGAGTTCGACCTCGACAAACCCATAAAAATCACTCGATACGCTCTCACTTCCGCCAATGACTACGGCGAGCGCGACCCGAAGGACTGGACGCTCCAGGGCTCCGCCGACGGCAAGGACTGGAAGACCGTCGACAGCCGCTCCGGGGAATCCTTCGCCCAGCGGCTCCAGACGAAGACCTACGACCTCGCCGCCCCGGCCGAGTACCAGCACTTCCGGCTCGACATCAGCAAGAACAACGGCGCCTCGGGCATACTCCAGCTCGCCGATGTGCAGTTCTCCACCGGCGACGACGGCGGGTCCACCCCGCCGGACATGCTCTCGCTGGTCGACCGCGGCCCCAGCGGCTCGCCGACCGCGAAGGCCGGCGCGGGCTACACCGGCACCCGGGCCCTGCGCTACGCCGGACGGCACACCGCCAAGGGCCGCGCCTACTCGTACAACAAGATCTTCGACGTGAACGTCAAGGTCACCCGGGACACCCAGCTGTCCTACCGCCTCTTCCCGTCGATGGCGGACGGCGACCGCGACTACGACGCCACGAACGTCTCCGTCGACCTCGCCTTCACCGACGGCACCTATCTGAGCGGTCTCGGCGCCACCGACCAGCACGGCTTCGCCCTGAGCCCGCAGGCGCAGGGCGCCGCCAAGACGCTCTACGTCAACCAGTGGAACAACGTCTCCTCGCGGATCGGGTCGGTCGCGGCCGGCAAGACCGTCGACCGCGTCCTGCTCGCCTACGACTCCCCCAGCGGCCCGGCGAAGTTCCGCGGCTGGCTGGACGACGTGTCGATCAAGCAGGCCGCGCCCGAGCGCCCCAAGGCGCACCTGGCCGACTACGCGCTGACCACCCGCGGCACCAACTCCAGCGGCAGCTTCTCGCGCGGCAACAACTTCCCCGCGACCGCCGTGCCGCACGGCTTCAACTTCTGGACCCCGGTCACCAACGCGGGTTCGCAGAGCTGGCTGTACGAATACGCACGTGCGAACAACAGCGACAACCTGCCCACCATCCAGGCGTTCGCCGCCAGCCACGAGCCCAGCCCGTGGATGGGCGACCGGCAGACCTTCCAGGTGATGCCGTCGGCCGCGTCCGGCACCCCGGACACCGGCCGGACCGCCCGCGCGCTGCCCTTCCGACACGAGAAGGAGACCGCGCACCCCTACTACTACGGCGTCACCTTCGAGAACGGCGTCAAGGCCGAGATGTCCCCGACCGACCACGCGGCGGCGCTGCGCTTCACCTACCCCGGTGACGACGCCAGCGTCCTGTTCGACAACGTCACCGACCAGGCCGGTCTGACCCTGGACAAGGAGCACGGCGTCGTCACCGGCTTCTCGGACGTGAAGTCCGGGCTGTCCACCGGCGCCACCCGGCTCTTCGTCTACGGCGTCTTCGACAAGCCCGTCAAGGACGGCTCGTCCTCCGGCGTCAAGGGCTACCTCCGCTTCGACGCGGGCAAGAGCCGCAGCGTCACGCTGCGCCTGGCCACCTCGCTGATCAGCGTCGACCAGGCCAAGGACAACCTGCGCCAGGAGATCCCGGCGGGCACCTCCTTCGGCACGGTCGAGCAGCGCGCCCAGCGCACCTGGGACAAGCTGCTCGGCAAGGTCGAGGTCCAGGGCGCCACCCCGGACCAGCTGACCACGCTGTACTCCAGCATGTACCGGCTGTACCTGTACCCGAACTCGGGCTTCGAGAAGGTCGGCGGCAAGGACCGCTACGCCTCCCCGTTCTCGGCGATGACCGGCGAGGACACACCGACGCAGACCGGCGCCAAGATCGTCGACGGCAAGGTGTACGTCAACAACGGCTTCTGGGACACCTACCGCACCACCTGGCCCGCGTACTCGCTGCTGACGCCCTCCAAGGCCGGTGAGATGGTCGACGGGTTCGTGCAGGGCTACAAGGACGGCGGCTGGACCTCCCGCTGGTCCTCCCCCGGCTACGCCGACCTGATGACGGGCACCTCCTCGGACGTGGCGTTCGCCGACGCGTACGTCAAGGGCGTCCCCATGGACGCGAAGGCGGCGTACGACGCGGCTGTCAAGAACGCCACCGTGGTGCCCCCGTCCTCCGGGGTGGGCCGCAAGGGCATGAGCACCTCGCCCTTCCTCGGCTACACCAGCACCGCCACCGGTGAGGGCCTGTCCTGGGCCATGGAGGGCTACGTCAACGACTACGGCATCGCCGAGATGGGCGAGGCCCTCTACAAGAAGACCGGGCAGCAGCACTACAAGGACGAGGCGCAGTACTTCCTCAACCGCGCCCAGGACTACGTGAAGATGTTCGACCCGAAGGCCGGCTTCTTCCAGGGCAAGGACGCCAAGGGCAACTGGCGCGTCGACTCCGCGAAGTACGACCCGCGCGTGTGGGGCTACGACTACACGGAGACGAACGGCTGGGGCTACGCCTTCACCGCCCCGCAGGACAGCCGGGGCCTGGCCAACCTGTACGGCGGCCAGAAGGGCCTGGCGGACAAGCTCGACACGTACTTCGCCACCCCGGAGACGGCCACCTCCGAGTTCGCCGGCTCCTACGGCGGGATCATCCACGAGATGACCGAGGCGCGGGACGTGCGGATGGGCCAGTACGGCCACTCCAACCAGGTCGCCCACCACGTCACGTACATGTACGACGCGGCCGGGCAGCCCTGGAAGGCGCAGGAGAAGATCCGCGAGGTCCTCTCCCGGCTGTACGTGGGCAGTGAGATCGGCCAGGGCTACCACGGCGACGAGGACAACGGCGAGCAGTCGGCCTGGTACCTCTTCTCCTCGCTCGGCTTCTACCCGCTGGTCATGGGCAGCGGCGAGTACGCGATAGGCAGCCCGCTGTTCACGAAGGCGACCGTGCACCTGGAGAACGGCCACGACCTGGTCGTCAAGGCGCCGCGCAACAGCGCCCGGAACATCTATGTGCAGGGCGTCCGGTTCAACGGCAAGAGGTGGGACTCGACGAACCTGCCGCACTCGCTGCTGTCCAAGGGCGGGGTCCTGGAGTTCGACATGGGCCCGCGGCCCTCGAAGTGGGGCACCGGCAAGAACGCGGCGCCGGTGTCGATCACGACCGGTGACAAGGCGCCCGCCCCGCGCGCGGACGTGCTCAAGGGCGAGGGCGCGCTGTTCGACGACACCTCGGCCACGGACGCCACGGTGACCACGGTGGACCTGCCGGTGACCGGCGCCGCCAAGGCCGTCCAGTACACGCTGACCTCGTCGGGCGACCGCACGAAGGCACCGAGGGGCTGGACGCTCCAGGCGTCCTCGGACGGCACGCACTGGCGGACGCTGGACCGGCGCTCGGGCGAGTCCTTCGCCTGGGACAAGCAGACCCGGCCGTTCACCATAGCCTCGCCGGGCACGTACCAGAAGTACCGGCTGGTGCTCGACGGTTCCGCGACGCTGGCGGAGGTGGAGCTGCTGGCCTGACGCGCACCCGGTGCGCGGCACAGCACAAGGGGCGGGTCCCGGCGGGCCCGCCCCTTCGTGCTGCCGCCGTGCGGCTCAGCCGGTCACTTCACCGCGAGGGCGAAGACATGCAGGTCGGTGTCGGACGGCAGTTTCACCGAGCGGATCTCCTTGCCCGCCGGGGCCGTGAAGGGCCGGGTGGCGAACACATAGGTGGCCACCGGGTCCTTGTCGGCGCCCGCGACATTGCGGTACGCGGTCCTGGCCACCACCGTGTTGCCGTACTGGACGGTGCCGCCGCCCCCGCCGACGGTCCAGTCGGTGAAGGCGAGGTCGGTCTCGGCCGTGGTGCCGTCGGTGTAGGTGACGGTGGCCTTGGCCTGCTGGTCGCCGTTGACCGCGCTGCCCACGAAGGACAGGGCGGAGGCGGGCGCGTCCAGGGTGATGCTCTGGCCGGCCGCGGAGACGTTGTCGGGGCGGCCGTCGGGCGAGCCGGGCCAGGTGAAGGCGAGGCCGTCCGCGGTGCCCCGGCCGCCGGCGGTGAGACCGGCCGCGGCGAGCGCCTGGCGGGAGTAGCTCCAGCCGCCGCCGTCGTAGTCGGCCTCGTCGTGGTCGCCGGTGTCGTCGGAGATGCCGGTGTTGTCGCGGGCGGCGAGCAGGGTGCCGGGGGCCGCGACGGTGAGGGCCACGGGCTGCTCGTAGGACTGCTCGCCGGAGGTCACCGTGACGCGCGCGTCGTAGTAGCCCTGCGCGGTGTCCTTCCCGGCGGTGAGGGTGATCTTCTGCGCGCCGCCGGTGACGGTGCCCTCGGCGGGGCTCGCCGTGACACCGGCCGGGGTGCTGACGCGGAAGTGCGCCTCGGGTCCCTGGCCGCCGTTCAGCGCCAGCGCGCGGACGGTGACCTCGGCGCTCTCACCGGGGGCGAGCGTCGCCGTGGTCGGGCCCACGCCGATCTGGTACGGCTGCTCGCCCTGCCGGAAGGACGGCGGCGCGGCGGACGGGGCGCTGCCCCAGGCGCGGTTCGGGGTCGAGGAGAGGGTGTAGTCCAGGCGTCCGCCGTCGCGGACGAAGGAGGCGGGCAGCCACGGCCGGTCGCTGGTGCGGCCGTCGACCTTCAGGGACTGCACGTAGGGCGATCCGGCCGCCGCTCCCCGGGCGCGCACGGAGATGTCGTTGCCCTGCGGGCGGTGGATCTCGGCGCGCTCGAACAGCGGGGAGGCGAGGACCAGTTCGGAGCGGGAGGGCACCTGCGGGTACATGCCGAGCGCGGAGAAGACGTACCAGGCGGACATGGCGCCCAGGTCGTCGTTGCCGGGGATGCCGCCGGGCTCGGTGGTCCACAGCTGCCGCATGGCGGCGCGGACGGTCTCCTGCGCCTTGTAGGGGGCGCCCGCGTAGTCGTAGAGGTAGGGGACGTTGATGGACGGCTCGTTGTCCATGGCGGCCTTGTCGCCGCCCTGGCCGGTGAAGGCCCAGCCGCCGCCCTCCGTGTGGAAGAAGGCGTCGAGGCGGTCGAGGGCCGCGCCCCGGCCGCCCATGGCCGCGAACAGCCCGGCCGGATCGTGCTGGACCATCCAGGTGTACTGGGCGGCGGTGCCCTCGACGAAGCCGTTGCCGGTGTCCGGGGTGAAGCCGGTCACCCAGCTGCCGTCCGCCTTGCGGTTGGCGATGTAGCCGCCGGAGGGGGTGGCCGCGACGTTGAAGTTGTTCTGCCACCACTGGGCGCGGCCGGCGAAGGCGTCCGCGGTCCTCTTCTGCCCGGCCGCGGCGGCGAGCTGGGAGAGGGAGAAGTCCGCCGTGGACATCTCCAGGGTCTCGGCGGCGCCGCCCCAGGCGTTGGAGACGGACGGCATGTAGTGCAGCTTGAGGTACTTGTCCAGGGAGGGCCGCTGACCGGCGGAGAGCACCGGCTTGCCGGCCGGGGAGAGGTCCTGCTCCGTCGGTACGGTGGCCGCCTTCACCAGGGAGGCCAGCGCGCCCCTGAGGTCGAAGTCGGTGCCGCCGAAGGCGCGGATGCCGGCCAGTGCGGTGGGCGAGGGGTCGCCGTTCATGACGTGGGTGCCGCTCGCGCCGTGCAGCCAGCGGTCCCACACGCCGCCGTTCTGCCGGGACAGCTCGTACAGCGACTGGGCGATGTCGGAGCCGGTGCGCGGGCTGAGCAGGGTGAGCAGCTGCACCTGGTCGCGGTAGACGTCCCAGCCGGAGAAGGTGCCGTACTGCGCCTGGTGGCCGCGGGCGACGGTGTGCACCTTGCCGTCCGGGCCCCGGTAGCGGCGGTCGGTGTCGCTGATGACGTTGGGGTGCAGCAGGGCGTGGTAGAGCGCGGTGTAGAAGGTGGTGCGCTCGTCGGTGGTGCCGCCGCCGACCTGGATCGCGCCCAGCCGTTCGCGCCAGGCGCGGCGGGCCGCGTCGCGGACGGCGTCGAAGGAGCGGCGGGGCGGGTTCTCGGCGGCGAGGTTGGCCGCCGCGCCCGCCTGGCTGACGTAGGAGATGCCGACCTTGACGCCGACCGGGCCGGTGCCGGGCGCGAACTCGACGTAGCCGCCGGCGCCCTTGCCCGCCACCGGCCGTCCGCCGTGCGAGAAGCCGCCGGTGCCGCCGGTGGCCTGCGTGGCGCCGGGGGTCAGCTTGTCGTCCTGCCAGGTGCCGGTCGCGGTGAAGGGCCGGTCGAAGCGGGCGGTGAAGTAGAGCGTGTAGTAGGCGCGCTGGCCCTCCGGGTCGAGGTAGCCGCAGAAGTTGCCGGAGGTGACCGAGCCGGACACGGTGCGGGTGGCCGGGTCGATGGTGACCGAGGAGTCGGTGGAGCCCAGCTCGGAGTTGGCGGTGCGGATCAGCAGCGAGGCGGGCTTGTCCGCGGGGTAGGTGAAGCGCGCCGAGCCGGTGCGGGCGGTCGCGGCGAGGTCGGCGGTGACCCCGGAGGCGAGGCCGACCTTGTAATGGCCCGGTTCGGCCTGCTCGTCGCGGTGCTGGAAGTCGGCGGCGTAGACGGCGTCCTTGGTGTCGCTCGCCGGTGAGGTGGTGACCTTCCCGGCGTACGGGAAGAACGGGATGTCGCCGCTGCCGCCCGCGCAGCCGGTGCCGGACATATGGGTGAGGCTGAAGCCGCGGATGCGGGTGGCGTCGTAGTGGTAGCCGCCGGGGGCGGTGGTGCGGGTGGCGTCGCCGCGGGTGTTCTCCGGGCTGAAGGAGAACATGCCGAAGGGCGTGACGGCGCCCGGGAAGGTGTCGCCGCCGTTCTTGGTGCCGATCAGCGGATCGACGTACGGCGTCGGGTCCTTCACCAGGGCGGGCCCGGATCCGCCGGGCGCGGTGGTCGCCGCGAGGGCGGGCGTGGCGCCGCCGGCCGCGAGTACCGCGGCCAGCAGCAGGGACATGGGACGGAAACGCATGACGCGGCCCCTCCTCCTTCAGGACGGGTCGCGCACCACGGAGCACACAAGCCGCAGGGACAGTAGCGCGCGCCGGTGGTACAGCGGAAGACCGCGCGCTCCACCGGCGTGTGCCGGGCCCTTCCGGTGGACGGCGGTCGGCCAAGGTGCTTGACATCGTTGTCCGTTACGGCGGTACAGTCATGTACAGACCAGTCAGACAACGTTGTCGCACCACGGCACCACCACAAGCCAGCACTGCCCCGGTCCGGCGTCCTCCCCCGGCGCCCGGCCGGCCGCTCGCGGACCCGGCGGCCACGCTTCCCCCCGCCGCCGCGCCCCGCACACGCGAGGGCCGCACCCCCTTCGCCGGGGGTGCGGCCCGAGTGCGCCCGTGCGCCTGCCGGTTACTTGCGGATCAGGCTGCGCAGCACGTACTGCATGATGCCGCCGTTGCGGTAGTAGTCCGCCTCGCCGGGGGTGTCGATGCGGACGACCGCGTCGAACTCGACGCCGGTGTCGGTGGTGACCTTCACCGTGCGCGGGGTGGTGCCGTTGTTCAGCTCCTCGACGCCGGTGAAGGAGAAGGTCTCCTCGCCGGTCAGGCCGAGGGACTCGGCGGTGCGGCCCTCGGGGAACTGGAGCGGCAGGACGCCCATGCCGATGAGGTTGGAGCGGTGGATGCGCTCGTAGGACTCGGCGATGACGGCCTTGACGCCGAGCAGCGCGGTGCCCTTGGCCGCCCAGTCGCGGGACGAGCCGGAGCCGTACTCCTTGCCCGCGAGGACGACCAGCGGGATGCCCTGGTCGATGTAGTTGCGGGAGGCGTCGTAGATGAAGGAGACCGGCGCGCCCTCCTGGGTGAAGTCGCGGGTGTAGCCGCCCTCGGTGCCCGGCGCGATCTGGTTGCGCAGGCGGATGTTGGCGAACGTGCCGCGGATCATGACCTCGTGGTTGCCCCGGCGCGAGCCGTAGGAGTTGAAGTCACGACGCTCCACACCGTGCTCGGTGAGGTACTTGCCGGCCGGGGTGTCGGCCTTGATGGCGCCGGCCGGGGAGATGTGGTCGGTGGTGACCGAGTCGCCCAGCTTGGCCAGCACCCGGGCGCCGGAGATGTCGGAGACCGGGGTGGTCTCCATCGTCATGCCCTCGAAGTACGGGGGCTTGCGGACGTAGGTCGACTCGGCGTCCCACTCGAAGGTGTTGCCGGTCGGGATCGGCAGCGCCTGCCACTGCGCGTCACCGGCGAAGACGTCCTGGTAGGACTTGTTGAACATGTCCTCGCCGATGGCGTTGGCCACGACGTCGTTGACCTCGGCCTCGGAGGGCCAGACGTCCTTCAGGTAGACCGGGTTGCCGTCCTGGTCGGTGCCGAGGGCGTCCTTGGTGATGTCCACCTTCATGGAGCCCGCCAGGGCGTACGCGACGACCAGCGGCGGGGAGGCCAGGTAGTTCATCTTGACGTCGGGGTTGATCCGGCCCTCGAAGTTGCGGTTGCCGGACAGCACCGAGGTGACGGCCAGGTCGTGCTCGTTGACCGCCCTGGAGACCTCCTCCGGCAGCGGGCCGGAGTTGCCGATGCAGGTGGTGCAGCCGTAGCCGACCAGGTTGAAGCCGACCTTGTCGAGGTACGGGGTCAGGCCCGCCTTGTCGAAGTAGTCGGTGACGACCTTGGACCCGGGGGCGAGGGTGGTCTTGACCCACGGCTTGCGGGTCAGGCCCTTCTCGACCGCCTTCTTGGCCACCAGGGCGGCGGCGACCATGACGTACGGGTTGGAGGTGTTGGTGCAGGAGGTGATGGCCGCGACGGTCACCGCACCGTGGTCCAGCGTGTAGGTCGTGCCGTCGGGGGCGGTGACCTGGACCGGGTTGGACGGCGCGCCGTTCGGGGTGACGGCCGGGGAGTCGGAGGCCGGGAAGGACTCCTTGCCCGCCTCGTCCACGACGTCCACGTAGTTGAGGACGTCCGACTTGAACTGCTGGGCGGCGTTCGCCAGGACGATGCGGTCCTGCGGGCGCTTGGGACCGGCGATGGACGGAACCACCGTGGAGAGGTCCAGCTCCAGCTTCTCGGAGAAGTCCGGCTCGGCCTTCGGGTCCAGCCAGAGGCCCTGCTCCTTGGCGTACGCCTCGACCAGCGCGACCTGCTGGTCGCTGCGGCCGGTCAGCCGCAGGTACTTCAGGGTCTCGTCGTCGATCGGGAAGATCGCGGCGGTGGAGCCGAACTCCGGCGACATGTTGCCGATGGTGGCGCGGTTGGCCAGGGAGGTGGCGGCCACGCCCTCGCCGTAGAACTCGACGAACTTGCCGACCACGCCGTGCTTGCGCAGCATCTCGGTGATGGTCAGCACCAGGTCGGTGGCGGTGGTGCCGGCCGGGAGCTCGCCGGTCAGCTTGAAGCCGACGACGCGCGGGATCAGCATGGAGACCGGCTGGCCGAGCATGGCGGCCTCGGCCTCGATGCCGCCGACGCCCCAGCCGAGGACGCCGAGGCCGTTGACCATGGTGGTGTGCGAGTCGGTGCCGACCAGGGTGTCGGGGTAGGCCCTGCCGTCGCGGACCATGACGACGCGGGCCAGCTTCTCGATGTTGACCTGGTGGACGATGCCGGTGCCCGGCGGGACGACCTTGAACTCGTCGAAGGCGGTCTGGCCCCAGCGCAGGAACTGGTAGCGCTCGCGGTTGCGGCCGTACTCCAGCTCGACGTTCTGCTGGAAGGCGTCGTTGGTGCCGAACTTGTCGGCGATGACGGAGTGGTCGATGACCAGCTCGGCCGGGGCCAGCGGGTTGATCTTGGCCGGGTCGCCGCCCAGCTCCTTCACGGCCTCGCGCATGGTCGCGAGGTCCACGACGCACGGGACACCGGTGAAGTCCTGCATGATCACACGGGCCGGCGTGAACTGGATCTCCTGCGACGGCTGGGCCTGGGAGTCCCAGGTGCCGAGGGCGCGGATGTGGTCGGCGGTGATGTTCGCGCCGTCCTCGGTGCGGAGCAGGTTCTCCAGCAGGACCTTCAGGCTGTAAGGCAGTCGGGCCGAGCCCTCGACCTTGTCAAGCCGGAAGATCTCGTACGACTCGTCGCCCACGTGCAGCGTGCTGCGGGCGTCGAAGCTGTTCGCCGACACGACAGTCTCCTTCATTGATGTGCGCGTACCACCACGATCCTGCCGCCACGCCAACTCGGCCAGTCCGCTAAGGTAGACCTAAGTTAGGTAGCCCTTACCCAGGTGACGGCGGTGGTGCTCCCCGGCAGATATCTCGATGTCGAGATAACTCTAGTACATGAGACCCGGAAGGTCATGCGCGCCCCGCACCCTCGGCCCGTTCCGGAGCCCAGGCGCGCCCCAGCACGCCCCGGCGCCACCCACCCCGGCACCACCCGGCCCGCCCGCCGCGCGGCCGCGCCGGAATTCCGCGACACACCCACCACAACAGCGGATGTCGTACGACATCGGGCGATTTGCCAGGTCCGTTCGGGTGACGCGGAACCCTTGCGAGCAGGGCGGACTGACGGCACATCACCCGAACGGACCCCCCGAGAGGTGCCATCTCATATCTGAGATAACCTCAACCCCATGGCAGACGACTACCTCGTACGCATCGGCAAGCTCATCCGCGACGCCCGGCAGCACCGCGGCTGGACGCAGGCGCAGCTCGCCGAGGCACTCGGCACCAGCCAGAGCGCCGTCAATCGCATCGAGCGCGGCAACCAGAACATCAGCCTTGAGATGATCGCCCGGATCGGCGAAGCGCTCGACAGTGAGATCGTCTCGCTCGGCTACGCGGGCCCGATGCATCTGCGGGTGGTCGGCGGCCGCCGGCTGTCCGGCGCCATCGACGTGAAGACCAGCAAGAACGCCTGTGTCGCGCTGCTGTGCGCCTCGCTGCTCAACAAGGGGCGCACGGTGCTGCGCCGGGTGGCCCGGATCGAGGAGGTCTACCGCCTCCTGGAGGTGCTGGGCTCCATCGGTGTGCGCACCCGCTGGATCAACGACGGCACCGATCTGGAGATCGTGCCGCCGGCCGACCTCGACCTGGGCACCATCGACGCCGAGGCCGCCGTCCGCACCCGCTCCATCATCATGTTCCTCGGTCCGCTGCTGCACCGCCTGGACCGCTTCAAGCTGCCCTACGCGGGCGGCTGCGACCTCGGTACGCGCACCATCGAGCCGCACATGATCGCGCTGCGCCGGTTCGGGCTGGACGTGGCCGCGACGGAGGGTCAGTACCACGCCGTGGTCGACCGCTCCGTCCGCCCGGACCGCCCGATCGTGCTGACCGAGCGCGGGGACACGGTGACCGAGAACGCGCTGCTGGCCGCCGCCCGGCACGACGGCGTGACCGTCATCCGCAACGCCTCCTCCAACTACATGGTCCAGGACCTGTGCTTCTTCCTGGAGGCGCTGGGCGTCCGGGTGGAGGGCATCGGCACCACCACGCTCACCGTGCACGGCGTGCCCGTCATCGACGTCGACGTCGACTACTCGCCCTCCGAGGACCCGGTGGAGGCGATGAGCCTGGTGGCCGCCGCCGTCGTCACGGAGTCCGAACTGACGGTCCGCCGCGTCCCGATCGAGTTCCTGGAGATCGAGCTGGCGGTCCTGGAGGAGATGGGCCTGGACCACGACCGCACGCCCGAGTACGTCGCGGACAACGGCCGCACCCGCCTGGTGGACCTCACCGTCCGGCCCTCCAAGCTGGAGGCGCCGATCGACAAGATCCACCCCATGCCGTTCCCCGGCCTGAACATCGACAACGTGCCCTTCTTCGCCGCCATCGCGGCCACCGCCCAGGGCAAGACCCTCATCCACGACTGGGTCTACGACAACCGCGCCATCTACCTGACGGACCTCAACCGACTCGGCGGCCGCCTCCAGCTCCTCGACCCGCACCGCGTCCTGGTCGAGGGCCCCACCCGCTGGCGCGCCGCCGAGATGATGTGCCCGCCGGCCCTGCGCCCCGCCGTCGTCGTCCTCCTCGCCATGATGGCCGCCGAGGGCACGTCCGTGCTGCGCAACGTGTACGTCATCAACCGCGGTTACGAGGACCTCGCGGAGCGGCTGAACTCGATCGGGGCGCAGATCGAGATCTTCCGGGACATCTGAAAGTCTTACGAAAAACTGCCGCCACACCCCTTCTGACCTGCACAAATGCAGCGTGAGAGGGGAGGCGGTGGAGCCTCTGGGACTTCTCAGGGACTTTGAGAAGCCGTGTCTCAACCGATCATGGAACGTGTGGTTCGAACGGGCTTCCCGCCTGGGTGATCTCCCCGTTGTCCGCGCATGAAGACAGGGCCTCTCGGTAGCTCGGGGATGCGAATCTGACCGAGCAGTGCCGGGAGGCCCTGGTGTCCTTGTTGTACGTGTCCGAGCCCGTCCAGTTCAACTCGGCTGCCCCATCGTGTGATTGCCTCGCGCACGTGTACGGCAACGCGGCCGACCGTCCCGACCGGGAACGCCGGTATCCGTCGGACATGACGGACGCGGAGTGGGCGGCCATCCGCCGTTGCTGCCGGTGCCGGCCTGGCTCCAGGGCCGGGGCGGGCGGCCCGAGGGCTACTGCCACCACCAGTTGCTGGACGCGATCCGTTACCTGGTCGCGGGCGGGATCTCCTGGCGGGCGATGCCTGCGGACTTTCCCGACTGGGGCCGGGTCTACGCCTTCTTCCGCCGCTGGCGCGAGCGCGGGCTGATCACCGAGTTCCACGACCGGCTGCGGGGGAAGGTCCGTGAACGCGAGGGCCGCGAGGCCGAGCCCACTGCGGGGATCATCGACGCGCAGTCGGTGCGGGCCGCCGCGACGGTGCCGGCCGCCTCACGCGGCTATGACGGCGGGAAGAAGGTGCCCGGAAGAGGTTCCTCGCGATGGGGGTGCCCCCGTGCCCGTTCAGGGCATGGGGGAGGGTGCGGCAGCGCTGCCAGGACGCGCCGGGCAGCGTGGCGCCGATCGCGTCGACGAGGCCGGCGTGGGCGTCGGAGACGACGAGCTGGACGCCGGACAGGCCCCGGGCGACGAGTGAGCGCAGGAAGGCGAGCCAGCCCGCGCCGTCCTCGGCGGTCGCGACGTCCAGCCCCAGGATCTCCCGGTGCCCGTCGGCGTTGACGCCCACCGCGACCAGGGCGTGGACGTTGATGATCCGGCCGCCTTCTCGGACCTTCTGAGTCAGGGCGTCGACCCAGACGAAGGTGTAGGGGCCGGCGTCGAGCGGCCGGTTGCGGAAGGCGGTGACCTGCTCGTCGAGATGCTTGGCCATCGCGCTGACCTGGGACTTCGAGAGCTGGGTGACGCCGAGGGACTCGGCGAGTTTCTCGACGCGGCGGGTTGAGACACCGAGGAGGTAGGCGGTGGCGACCACCGAGATCAGGGCCTGCTCCGCCCGCCGACGGCGTTCGAGGAGCCAGTGCGGGAAGTAGCTCCCGCTGCGGAGTTTGGGGACGGCGAGTTCGACGGTGCCGGCGCGGGTGTCCCACTCGCGCGGACGGTATCCGTTGCGGTGGTTGACGCGTTCGTCGCTGACCTGCCCGTATTCGGCATTGCAGAGGGCATCCGCCTCCGCGGACATGAGCGCGTCGGCGAACGTCTTGATCATCGCGCGCAGCAGATCGGGACTCGCCGCGGCGAGGTTGTTCTCGGCGAGGGCGTGCAGGGGCAGACGGTCGGGTGCGGTCATCGTGCTGTTCTCCTTCGAGGCTTCGACACTTCGAAGATCAGCCGGTGGCCGTTCGTCTATGCGGGACTCATTCCGACATGGAGCAAACCCCCGGATCAGGTCGAACCCGTACACCACTTCCCTGGACACAACCCAGATCGCTACTCCTCTGGACCAACGATTCTTACCGAATCCGGAAGTTCACTAAGCAAGTCTGAATCACCTGCCACGACCCTGGTGCCTCTGAGTCGAAGGTCGCGCAGGGAAGTCATGCTGAGAAGCGGAGCCACCGATCGCGCCTCCCCCCCGTACGTAACCCTGAACTCCTCCAGATCATTCAGAGCTGACACAGCGTTGAAGTCCAGGGGCTCAGACTGAATTGACTCCCCTCCGCCAATCAGCCAGCACCGGCGTAGATATTGGAGGTATCGAAGGGGGGCAAGGCTCTCAACTCGCGCCTCAAGGATCTCCAAGTCGTCGAGCTTTGCACAGTTCTCCAACCCTCGAAGATCCACCATCTGCCCCAAGCCTTCCAGCTTAAATGAGGAGATCCAGGGCGCATTCCTCAGGAATCCCAAATCGCTCCTACCGGACGACCAAAGCGTCAATCTCGCCAGGGCGGGAAAACCCGCGAGGTCAATTGCGCCCGCCCGATCGTCTACCGCCAACGCCGTCAGGGATGCGTTGTGGGCTGCAGGGATCGCCACTTGCCCCCTCGTGAGGAGCACCAGTTCGCGAAGTCCAGCGATTCCAAAAGCCTGCGAGTCGTCTGCAACGCGGCCTTCAATCTCCAGATACTTGAGCCCCGGCAAGGTGGACAAGAAATCAAGGCTGCCCAGCCGCGCACTTCCGCCCACACGGAGAAACAATCCGTTGAATTCACCGGACTCGTACTGCCGTCCAAGCTCGCGCTCATCGATCGACTCGTCAGCTCGCCAGTTCAGGACCCTATAGTCCGCCCGCATTAAGGAACCTCATTTCGGCGATTCAAAAGCGTACCGCCACCCACGCCGCCATATTGATCGATCACCGACTGCTCTTGCTCCCTGATTGCTTTCCAGGAATGTCCAGTCATGTCGTTCACCGATATGTTGGAGATGTCACTCGTCGCGTAACCGGCTGACTTCACTGCCGCCTTGTCCGAATTGAAAGCAGCATGCAGACGACTGTGAATGTTGGTCGAGCTAGACCCAACATACACTTTGCCGTCCTTCATCGTGATGGTGTAGACCCCGGGCACAGTCGGAGCATCCTTGAATCCGAACGTGCTACACGAAGAGTTATGCACCAGCACCGGCGTATTACCGGCAAGCACATAGTACGTGTGGAGTTGTTGAACCGTGAGGTTGTAGCGGTTGGCGGTGCCCGGCGTGCTCAGGACACGGATGACCGTGGGGTGGTGATGCGAGGTGCTGGACAGTTGGTCGCCGGGCTTGAGGTGACCGGCGGGTGTCCATGTATGCGTGGTTGCATCATGGAAGGGGTGGTTGGACGTGGTGTGGATGACCTCGGTGTGGCCATGGCCAGCACTGACGATGACGTCAAGGAGGTCGTGATCATGGTTGATCCAAAGGTGTTGTACAGCGCGGCCACCTTGCTCCATACCCGTGTCTGGGTCCGCTGCTTCGACCTTGTCGCCAACTTTGATCTTGCCGATGGGTTTGGTTTTGCCCTCGGTCAGGAGGACTCGCGTATCGGGTGAGAAGCTGCACCCTGCGGCACTCTCACCCCCCAGGCTCCCCGGACGCTCCCCGTCTCCGCCCCCAACCGCCAGCCCCCCGGGACGTTCCCCGCTTCCTCCGGTGAGCACAGCCAGGTTGGCGACAGCCGCACCGAAAGACATGTGGATCTTGCCAGCACAGCCGGAGCTGTGGCCGAGGACCATGCAGGTGAGGACTTTCAGGTGGGTTATTGCCTGCTGATCGAACTCGGCTTCTGATTCGTCCTCTGCCTCGAGCAAACAGTTGGATCCGTAGCCCGTGCACCAGGTGTTCACGTACTGGTTGAAGACGTGGGCGAACTGGTTGGCGTATTTCCAGTTGCGGGGCATGAAGACCTGCGGGTAGATCTCCATGTACTTCTTGTGGAATGCCGCTATGGCAGCTCGGTGGTTTCTTGCGTTCACCTCTCCCTGGTTATTTGGATCGCTGTTGGAGCTGTTGACGACGTTGCAGCCGTTGCATCCCCAGGAAATGTCGTTGAGTGCCTTGCCGCCGCTGTTCAAAGTAGGGGTGTTGTTGCCGTACTGTGCGCCGCCGCCGCATTCGTCGGGAGTCTCGCAAGCCATCAGCCCGGAGGGGTCACTGCCGGCGATGGGGTTGTCGGCGGCGTAGGTGTAGCCGCCGAGTTCCTGGGGGCTGGCTGCCTCGAAGATGGGGTCGAGGCTGATGAATCGGCCGAGGGTGGGATCGTACTTGCGGGCGCCGACGTCGGTGTAGCCGGTGTTCGCGTCTTGCGGTTTACCGAGGTAGGAGTGCGTGGGGTCTGGCCAGTTGGTGGTGTTGGAGCTGGGCCGGGCTTGGCCGTAGGGGGTGTACTGCTGCCGGGCGACCTGCTGGGTGGTGGTGTCCATCGACAGGGTCGCGGTGCCGTGGGGGTCGCCAAAGAGGTATTTCCTGCCACCCCCGGTGAGGCTGGACCAGATCGCCACTGGTGTGCCGGAACCGCCGTGCGTGTAGGTCCGCACGGCTCCGAGGAGCACATTGGGGGTGACGCTGGTATTGACGACGATCTCGGTGTCGCCGGCGAAGAGGGTGGTCTTGCCAGGGTCGCGGCGGATGAGTTGGTTGCCGTCGGCGTCGTACAGGTACTTGGTGGTCGTGGGGCTGGGCCCGGTGCTGTCTACCTCGGTCAGGTGGCCTTCGTCGTCCCAGGTCAGGACCTGACCCGCGCCGGTGGCGGGGGTGCGGGTGTGGAGGTTGCCGTCGTCGTCGTAGCCGAAGCTGGTCGGGTTGGTGCCGCCCGTGGTCGCGGTCAGGGTGTGAGGCTGCGCAGTGGAGTTACAGCTGGTAGTGCAGCCGTCGTTGTAGGTCGTGGTGACGGTGGTACCGGCGCTGCCGATGCCGTGGTCGATGCTCTGGCGGCGGTTGCCGATGGCGTCGTAGGTGAAGGACTGCCAGTACGACCCGGGCGTGGTGGTGAGGGTACTGGTTGTGGGCGGGTTGACGTTGCAGTTGTTCGCCGTCCAGGCGTCGGTCAAGCGGTCCAGGGGATCGTAGGCGTAGCACTGCTGGTCGGTGACGGCGTTGCCCGTCTCTGACTGCTGGTCGATGGCGGAGATGGGGTTGCCGGCGGCGTCGTAGAGGTAGCTGGTGTCATCGACCGTGGGTCCGGGAGCCTGAGTGCGGGTGATCACTCGCTCTTTGGGTCGCCGTGTCTGGTCGTCGTAGCTGTAGGTGGCCCAGGCCGGGTTGGTGGAGGCGCCGAAGGTGAGCTGGGAAGGTTCTGCGTAGTTGGTGTATGTGGTGCCGCTGACGTAGGTGAAGCCGCTGCTGCCGCTGGTGGTGGGGTTGCCCAGGGCGTCGTGGCCGTAGGTGATGGTTTCGCTGGTCAGGCCCTGGGTGCGGGGGTCGGATTGGGTCTGCAGGAGTTGATCGTTGATCGAGTAGGTGTAGGTCGTGGTGTATGTCGAAGGCAGTGGGACCTCGGATGCCGGCAGGGTGATCTTGGTGCCGGTTGGTTTGCCGAGGGTGGTGTAGCCGGTTGCGGCGATCGTGTATCCGCCGGTGGTTCCCTGGACGTAGCGGGTGGATGAGGTCGGCAGGCCGATGCGCAGGGTGTCGTAGGTCCAGGAGGCGAACTGGAAGTCGGATTTGGCCTTGTCGCTGGCGGTGAGCTTGCGGCCCAGGAGGTCGTAGGTGTAGTCGAGTTCGACGTGTTTTGCGTCGGTGGTGGAGGTGAGGTTGCCTGCGTCGTCGTAGCCGTAGTGACTTTCGCCTGCGTCCGGGTCGTTCTGGCTCTTCTTTCGGCCCAGCAGGTCGTAGGTGAACGTCCACTGGCTCTTGTCGGGGCCGGTGACCTGCGTCTGCTGTCCCGCTGCGTCGTAGCCGTAGGTAGTGGGCGAGGTGGCGCCGCCGGTCGCCGTGTACCCGGTGGCCGCGGTACCGGTGAGGGTGGGGGCGGCGGTGTACTGGTCGAGTTCGGTGGTCTGGCCGCGTGCGTTGACCACCGTGGTGGTGACGACTCCGCCCTTCGGTGGCACGACGGTGGTCTTGTCCCCGGTGTAGGCGGTGGTCGTGGTCCAGGTCTTGCTGCCGTTGTGCTCCTCGGTCACCAGGCCGGCGCGGCCCATACCGTCGTAGTCGGTGACTGTGGTGTTGGGGATGGAGACCTGGGAGACGGAGTCCAGGCTGGTGCCGGGGCTGCCTGACACGTTGTAGGCGTTGTTGGTGACGACCGTCCAGCCGTGCGAGTCGTACTCGGTGTCGCTGACCGTGGTGCTCGAGTTCTCTGCGGTTGCCTGTGTCTGCAGGGGGCGCAGCATGGCGTCGTAGAGCACTTCGCTGGTCTGGTAGCTGCCGTTGTCGAGCAGGGTGTGGGTGGCAACGACCGGGGGTTGCTGGTTCAGGTTGTAGGTGTAAGTCGTGTTGGCCGGGGCGCTGGCGGCTTTGCTTTCGTTGGGCAGCCAGATCGCGGTGCTGCGACCGAGTGCGTCGTAGGTGAGCGAGGTCAGCAGTCCGGCCGGGTCGGTTTTGGCGGTGGGCAGTGCTCGGGCCGGGTCTATCGAGGTGCTGGCTACCTGGCAGTCTTTGGAGCTGGTTGTGCTTGTGGTGCACGTGGTTCCGGGTGTGACCTGGGTGGCTGTCGCGATAGTGGTGGGCAGCGCTCCGGTGGGAGGGGTGTAGGCGGTGACGACGGTTTGCGAGAGGCTCGTTCCGTTCGGGGCTGCCGCGTGGGGGGTGCGTGTGGTCTGTGTGACGCGTCCGTAGCCGTCGTAGTCGGTTGCCGCTTCGTCGATGAATGTGCTCGCGCTGGCGCCGTTGGCTGCGGATGCCTTCTGTATGAGGGTGACATCCCCGGTCTTGGGGAGCGCCGGGTTCTGCTGGCCGTCGCCGTCGTAGGCGAAGGCGTTGTGGTCATAGGACGTGCGGACGTCACCGAGCAGAGTGCCGCCGGGAGCGGTACCGGCCGTGTTGCAGTCCTGGTCGGTTTCTATGGTCTCCGCCGGCAGCACCAGGGTGTCCACGCTGCCGGTGAGGTAGCGGGTATAGGTGCAGTGGGCGGCGTTGGTGGAGTCTGCTGTCTCGCCCCGGTCGTCGACCTGGATGGGCATGCCCGTCGTGGATGTGCCCAGGGTGGTGTTGTAGAACGTGTCGGTCTCGGTCTTGCGCCAGCCGTAGGAGACGGCTTGCCGAGTGAGGCTCTTGGCGGTGCGGACCATTTCTGCGGTGAGGTCAGGCAAGCCGGTGCGGGAGCGGGAGGCTGTGGGACCGAGGATGGTGGGCACGGTAACGGCTGCCTTGTTCAGGCTTCCGGTGGCGCTGGTGTACGTGTCGGTCTCGAAGACCTGTCCTGCCAGCGCGTTGTCGTCTGCGACCGAGGTGGCGCCGTCCTGGCTGGTGAGCTTGGGCACCGAGCGGGTCTTGCCGCCGGGCAGGGTGTCGCCGTCCATGCCCAGGAAGTAGTACGCCTTGCTCAGTGTCTTCTGGTCGTAGACCTTCGTGCCGTTGGTGTAGTGGAAGACGCTCGGGTCACCGGTGGTGATGTCTACTTCCGGGTAGCCGCGGAACTGTCCCCAGGTCCGGTTCTTGGCCTTGACGACTTCGTTGTCGTCGTAGTGCCAGCCAGGATTTCCCTTGTAGGCGTAGTCCGTCTCCAGTTTGGGTTCGGTGCCGTCCTGGTAGGAGTTGTGCGTGTCCTCCGTGAGGACGGAGGAGACCTTGTACTTGTAGAACCAGTCCATCCAGGGTGATTGCTGGCCATCGGGCATCCAGTACACCGGGAAACAGGACAGCGTGTTGGTCGAAGCGAACGTCTGGGCGGCTGCGTCTGTCGGGTCGTTGGGATCGCTGGCGGGGGCTTTGGAGCAGTCGGGCCGGTCGTAGGTGACGGTGGTCTCGGCGCCGGTCTCGCTGGTGACCGTTTGGATGCGGTCGTGGTACATGAGCGGCATTTGCGGGATGGTGCCCACCCGGTTGGGCAGCTGCAGCGGCGGGTCGAAGCTCACCGCCGGCGTGGAGGTGCTGCCCGAGGCGCCGCCGAGGGTGTCGAGGCCGGTCCGTTTGATGGAGTCCAGCCACAGGGTGGGGGCGTGGTCGCCGCCGTCGGGGAAGGACTGGGTGAAGGTGTACTTGTCGACCTGTTTCGTTGCGCCGCCGGCCTGGATCTGGGTGGTGATCGACGTGAGGCGTTTGCGTGACCAGAAACTTGGGCTGTGAGTGGTGCAGCTTGAGCCCGAGGTGCAGTTCAGGTCGACCGGTACGTCCGGCCAGTAGGCCGCGTTCGCTGCGGTGAACTGGCTGTCCGAGCATGTGTTTCCGGCAGGGGTGCCTGCGGTACAGCGTTCGGCGGAGGTGTCGAAGAGGATCTGCTCCGGCGCGGTCCCCGAGTAGACGGTCGCGGAGGTCATGCCGTAGTCGATGCGTGAGAGGGTGCCGCCGCGGGTGTAGGACACGGCGGTGTTCTTCATGTCCGCGCCGTAGTAGCCGGTCTCCGGGGTGTAGTACCAGGCGGTCGCGTTACTGTGGGTGTCCACGGCGTAGTCCAGGTTGAACCTGTATCCCAGTGTGCAGGATGTCGCGGCGAAGTCCGTGCTGTCCGGGCATGCCGATACGCCGCTGTGGGCATGGTAGACCGGCTCTGACCAAGCTGAGTTGGTCTCCTCCTTGCCGCTGGACCAGCCCGGCAGGTGGTTGCGGCCGAAGAAGTACTGCACGCCGCCTTCGGTGACCTTGAAGTACTCCCCATTGGCCGTGCCGTTCGTGGCACCGGTGAGGTCTTCGATCTTGGTGGTGGAATTGTCGACGGCCGGGCGGAAGGTCTTCGAGGCGTCGTCGTAGACGATGTCCGTGGACGTGCCGTTCAGTGACAGGGTCAGGATCTGCCCTGCCCAGCACTCGTCGCCGTCGTTCTTGGGCGCGCCGGATGATGAAACGTCGCCGCACGATTTGTAGGTGCGTTCGACGTAGTTGTCGGCGGAGGACCAGCCGTCGCCCAGCCAGGAGGACTGGTTGTTCGTGCCCTCGGTGCGTGCGTCCTGACTGGCGGAGCTGTACGACAGGTCCACGTTCGGCGTCGCTCCGCCGACCGCCGGAGGCACGCTGATCGGGTACGAGTAGGTGAACGCTCCGGTATTCCCCGAGGTCGACCAGGAACCGCCCGGTGACAGGCTGGTCGCCGAGTAGTCGCCCGAGGAACCTGAAGTGCCGGACGTCGCTGCCATGACGACCGCCGCGCTGGATTCGGGCGCTGACTTACGCGGAGACACCGTGGTGCTCAACTTGGTGGCGGTTGTTCCTCGCAGGGACACCTCGGCGGACAGTGGCGTGCCCGGTGCCGTGCGCACAGCGCTCTGGACCTGGCAACGTGCCAGCTGGGGGGTGGTCAGCGCGCAGGCGGGCAGCTGGACGAGGTGCAGGCGCGAGGCGAAGTCACCACCGAAGGCGTAGCGGAACGGCGAGTCGTCCACGCGTAGGGCGATTTTGCCACTGCCGGTGTTGGTGCGCTGCAGGGTGAACAGTATGCCGTGGACACCAGCGGCGCGCGCGGCCTGCTGATCCAGCATCCGCACGCGCACCTGCTGCGACGGGGCGGCGGCTCCTGTCTGGTTTTGTGTGCCCGCTCCCGAACTGAGCAGGACAGGCATACTCCCTGCTCGTACTTGCGGTGTTTTGGTGTGACTTCTGGGTGAAGCCAGACTGGGCAGGGTCACCACGGCGCTGCCTGCCGCGGGAAGCTTCGTACGCCCGGTGGGGTCGAAGCGCTTGAACGGCTTGGAAGGTGAGTGGCCTCTAGGGGTGGCATGCGTAAAGGGAATCGGCTTGTCGTGCGGAACGGCCGGTGCCGACACATGCCGCTTCGCCGGAGTGGCTGCGGTGGCTACGCCGGCCGGCAGCAGGCCCGCGATCAGGACGGTGACCGTCACCATTGCTGAGCGACGCACCCGGTGAGCTGTCCAGGCCGTCCGATCGGGCCGCCGGGCCGATATCCACACCATGCTGTGCGTTCCCTCCCAGATCCAAGTCGCTCAAGCCGCTCCATGCAGCGGGCGACTTGAGCGGGCATCAGAACGGAGGCACAGTCGATCACCTACCGCGGAGGATCACGCTAGGTGGTGAAACCGACACAACATGCAAAGTATCTCCACAGGAAAAGCAAAAGAATCGCCTACGTCGGCACACAAGACGGCCCGCATACGTCAAAACTGGGCGCCACTGCGGTAGTTGACGCTTGATCTTTGATGGACCTTGCACACATCAGGCCCGCAGAATGCACAGCGGCGCGGGGCCCGCGGGGGGACCGCCTGAGACCTGCGAAGGATCCCAACCTCCATGTCAGCCTTTCGCACATCCATGCGTGCGTCCAGACGCCCTGCCGCGAGGCCGACCGCCGTCGCTGTTGTCACCGCACTGGCCGCCGGAGCACTGACCGTCACCGTGCCAGCCCATGCGGGCTCCGGCGATCCAGCACAGCCAACCGACACCGGCTCGCAAAACACCCAGACTCAGAAGACGGACAGGCTCCTCAATCCCACCGAGTCGGCCTCTGCAAGAGCGCAGGCGACCGGCAAGCCCGTGACCATCGACCAGCTCACCGACACCGGCACACTGGTCGTGGCCAACCCAGACGGCACCTTCACACGCAGCGACTCTTCGATGCCGCAGCGCGTACAGCAGCAGGGCAAATGGGTACCCATCGACACCACGCTCATTCGGCAGACGGACGGCTCCTGGGCGCCGAAGGCCGTCGTCACGCCCGTATCCTTCACCGGCGGCGGCACCAACTCCATGGTTACGATGCGCAGCGGGCCGGACAGATTGAGTTTCTCCTGGCCAGACGCACTACCCCAACCGGTGATTTCAGGCGACACCGCCACCTACCCTGAAGTACTCTCCGGAGTTGACCTGCAACTGACCGCGGACGCCTCCGGGTACTCCTCGATCCTGGTGGTCAAGACACCGAAGGCAGCTGCCAACCCGCGGCTTCGGCAACTCGCGCTCAACACCACCTCCAGCAACCTCACGTTGACCAGCACTCCGAACGGCGGTGCGCAGGCCGCCGACAAGCACACCGGCAAGACGGTGTTCCACAGCGACACCGCGCTCATGTGGGACAGTGCCAGAAGTAAGGACACGGGTCCTGCACTGACCCACACGGCCACGGTCTCAGCAGCCCGTGCCGAGCACAAGGCATCTGCCAACGTCGGCAAGCACCGTGCCCAGGTGCACGTCAGCCTCCACCACGGAAGGCAAGTGCTCGGCCTGGACCGAAAACTGCTGACCGCCAAGACCACCACGTTCCCCGTCTACGTCGACCCGGAGTGGAGTGGCAGGCCCTCCCAGATGGACTGGGCCCGCATCTCCGACAACGGATGGAACGTCTACAACTCGACGTCCACCACGGGGTCAACCAATGCCCGCGAAGGGTGGGACAACTCCTACCCCGGCAATGGGGAACGGGCACGCACCTACTATCAGATGAACACGAGCGGCATCAAAGGCGCTGTCGTCAACCATGCCTCGCTCTATGTGAAGCAGCTCTCCGCCGCCTCTTGCTCCGACACCCCGGCCGCCGTCTACGGCACCGACTACCCCGGCGGATGGAACTCGTCCAAGCTCTCTTGGGGCCACGAGCCCACGGTGCGCACCGGTGCGCTAGGCACCAACCCAGTCAGCCATGAAGCCGGTACCTGTCCGGTCACCAATGGCGCCAACTCCTGGGTCAGCCCGCCCTCCCTCGAGTTCAACGTGACCTCCCGCGCGCAGAGCGCGGCGGCCGGCGGCTGGAGCAGCATGACCCTGATGGTCCAGTCCCCCAACATGAACGACGCCACCCAGTGGAAGCAACTCGCCTACGGGGGCGGCGCCACCCTGTCGGTCACCTACACCTACCGGCCCAAGCTCACCGGCACTCCCGTCATCAAGCCGTCCCTCGTGAGCATGGGCAGCACGATGACCACGACCCATACCCCCACCCTGTCTGCACGCGCGGTCGATCCCGACCTCGCCGGCGGCAGCGAGCTGGTGCGCATCGACTACAACGTCTTCGATTCCTCGGGGAGCCTGGTCGGCCAGGGCTTCGGCCCCAACCTCGATTCCAAGAAGCGGGCCCGGTACAACACCAACGGCAGCGACTGGACGACACCGAGATTGGCAGACGGTAAGTACACGTGGAAAGCCACCGCCCAAAATGCGGCCGGCTACTGGGTCGGCTCCGGCTCCGGCATCTGGACCAAAACCCAGTCCTTCACCGTGGACACCACCGCGCCACCGGCCCCCACAGTCACCTCCAGTCAATTCCCGGCCAAACAGATCGGCGCAGCCTTCGGCGACAAGGGCACCTTCGTCCTGAGCAACAACCACACCAACAACATCACCGGCTACCTCTTCTCCCTGGACGCCACCCTGGGCAACACGGTCTACAGCAGCAGCGTCACCCACTGGGCGGCAGGCACGAAGATCACACCGGGCAAGGTCTACTACGTCACCTCCGACAACGGGCCAGGCACCGGCACCTCCGTGATCAACGGCAGCGCTTCCCCTGCCTTCGCGCCCGGCGCAGCAGGACCGCACACGCTGTACGCGAAGGCTGTGGATCAGGCCGGTTCGACGTCCCTCTCCCAGACGTCCTACGCCTTCTACGCCGGCACCAGCACCCCGGCCTACGCCTACGGCGACAAAATGATCAGCGGGTGGACTGCCACCAACGCCGACGGCACGACCACCGTCGTGCCCAAGGCGACCACCACCAGCACCGGCGGCCAGCTGATCAGCCAAGCCGCTGGCAGCGGGTACGAGTTCGCCGATGGCTACCAGGCCATGCTCAACAACAAGAGCAGCACCTCAAAGGTTGTCAGCGGTGACACCGTCACCCTGAGCTTCGACGTCCCCAAAGACGGTCCCTGGAGCTTCGGAGTCAACCTGACCAAGGCCAAGGACTACGGCATCTACCGCCTGAGTCTCGATGCGGGTCAGAGCACACAGTCCACCTTGATCAGCGGCTTCGACGCTTACAGCCCCTACGTCACAACCCAGTTCGTCAACCTCGGGATTCCGAAGGATTCCGGCGGTCACTTGCTCACCCTCAAACAGGGCGTACATACCCTGACTCTGGCCCTGACCGGCAAGAACACTCGCTCCACCGGCTACCAAGCCGGGGTCGACGTACTACGGCTCGCCCCTGCGCTCGCCTGCGCGATCAACGCCCTCAGCGGCTGCCTGAACAACACCGCCACCAGTACCTTCGTCACGGCGACCAGCCCGGCCGATGCTGACGGTTCAGGCAACAGCATCAACTCCGCCGACTTGACGAGCACCGCGGGCTGGCAGAGCAGCAAAACGGTGACGGTGGACGGCGCGACGATCACTTTGCCGAAGTTCGGCAGCGGCACCTACGACAACATGCTGGCCTCTGGGCAGACCGTCACCCTGCCGAACAGCGGAGTGGCCAACGCCGGTGACGCCGCGGTCTTCCTCGCCTTCGCCACCGGCGGTGCAGCCAAAAGTGCCACCGGCACCATCACCTACGCCAAGAACAACTGCTTGGATCCCAACGGCGATCCCGCCGAGCAGCCCTACAAGCTGGACACGGTGCCTGACTGGACCAGCAGCTCCACTTCTGCGGCATCCCTCACCCTGGTCCATGAAAACCACAGCAACAACACCCAGACCAGTCCAAGCTCCGGCCTCAAGATCTACGCCATCAGCGTCCCGTTGCAATGTCCGGGCTCAGTCATCAGCAGCATCTCGCTGCCGCTGTTCACCAACGGCGTCCAGGCCGGCCAGCCCACCCTGCACATCCTCGGGCTCGGCGTGCGGCCGACAACCATCAGCGGCAGCGGCTCAAGCACTCAGCACTGGGTCGGCAGCTGGTCCTCCGTGCAGGACACCGCGAAGGTCCAGCTGTCCAACGGCAGCACCGCCACCGTCAACGGGCAGACCCTGCGCATCCCGGTCCACGCAAGCATCGGCACCGATGACAGCAACGGAATACGCGTCCGCCTCTCCAACGCCATGGGCACCACACCGGTGACCTTCGACGCGGCTTCCGCCGCACTGCAGGACACCACCGCAGGTGGAGCCGCCACGGCCGCAATACCCACAGCGGTGACCTTCGGCGGATCCGCCTCCGTCACCATCCCTGCAGGCGCCGACGTCACCAGCGATCCCGTCACCCTCACTGTCGCCCAACAGGCAACCGTCCTGGTGAGCCTCCAAGTGCACGGCGCACTATCCGCCATGCCGGGCCATGCCGCGGCTGGAACCCCCATATGGGTCAGCAGCGCCGGAAGCCATACCGGTGACACCACCGCTGCCAACTACGCCCAGACCACCTACACCGGCCTTCCCTACCTCGCCGGCATCGACGTCACCACCCCCGCTTCCTCCCCCACCGGCTCACTGGTCCTCTACGGCGACCAGAGCATCAACGCGGACACCGCCACCGGCGACGGCCAGCACCACCTCAGCGACGCCATCACCGACGCCCTGGTCACCGATCCCGTCGGGGACAACAGCGTGGACTACGGCGTACTCAACGCCGGCACCAACAGCAGCAGCCTGGCTAACAACCTGCTGCCGCAGATCACCAACAGCACTACCCCGACCAACGCCCTCAACCCTCTGGACCGCAACGTACTGAGCCAGGGCAACGTCCGCACCGTCCTCGTCTCCACCGGCGCCACCGACCTGCTCAACTGCACCAGCGACGCCAATACCTGCGCCACCAACGTCGAGAACGGACTGGCATCACTCAACAGCCAACTCAGCTCCTACTACACCGACGACGGCCAGTCCTACGACATCTACGGCCGTCCAATCACCCAGAACTCCACCCTCACCGTCTACCTCGCCACCGTCCCGCCGTTCACCGCGGCCCACCCAGGCACGGCGGCCCAGGAGTCAGCGCGTGAGCTGGTCAACAACTACCTGCTCGGCAACTACCGGGACCAGGTGATCGACTTCGCCGCGGCCGTCTCCACGGACGGCACGGCTGCATCCTCGACCGTGAAGGCAGCCGACCTGTCGGGTGGCAATCCGTCCAATGCCTACTACGCTGACCTCGCCGCCCGATATGTCAGCGACACCGACAACGGCGTAGTCAGCATCGCACCCAATCTGGTCGTCCCGCTCGCCACAGGCAGCGACACCCCCCAGGACGACTGGCAGCTGGACGCCGACGGAAACGACGGCAACGGGGACAACCCGTTCACTGCGCTCGGCAACGTCACCTTCGGCCCCAATGGGCCTGACGCGATCAACGCCAGCGCGGGCGCGGTGTCCTTCGACGGCAGCAGCGGCTTCCTGGAAAGCGACCACACCGCCGTCAACACCCTGGGGGACTACACCATCTCCGCCTGGGTGAAAATCAACTCCTCGGTCGATGCCACCGCCATCTGTCAAGGCACCAGCCAGCACCAGGCGTTCTACCTCGGCTACGACAGCGGCAACAAGGGCTGGATGTTCCAGACCACAACCACGAACGACGCCAGCGCCGACTTCCCCACCGCCGAAGGCGACGCCGGTACCGGAAGCGTGGGCACCTGGACGCACCTGCTGGTCACCTACACGGCTCCGGTCGACGGTGACTCCAGCACCGGCGGAATGTCCATCTACCAGAACGGCACCCTGATGGGGACCGCCACCAACCTCACCCCTCAGTACGACTCCTCCATGCCCCTGACCATCGGCGGCTGCATCAACAGCTCAGACGACACCAGCCCGTACGCAGCCTTCCCCGGCTCCGTATCGGACGTCCACGTCTACCCGTACGCGATGCAGGCCGACCAGGCCAGCGCCACCAGCGTGATCACGCCCTCCGGCTGGGACAACGGCATGCCCGAGGACGAGTGGAAGCTCACCGCCGACGGCACCGACACCGCAACCCTCAACCCGCTCACCGCTACCGGCAGCGCCACCTTCAACGCCGACGCACCGAGCGGAATGGCCGGCAGCATCGCCTTCGACGGCAGCACCGGCTTCCTCAAGAGCAAGCAGAGCGCGGTCAACACACTCGGCGACTACACCGTCTCCGCCTGGGTGAAGATCAACTCAGCGCTCGGCACTACAGCCCTCTGCCAGGGCACCACACAACACCAAGCCTTCTACCTCTCCTACGACAAGCCCAGCCAAGCCTGGATGTTCCAGACCACCACCACCAACGACGAGAACTCCGACTTCCCCACCGCCGAAGGCGACACCAACACCGCACCGATCGGCACCTGGACCCACCTCGTCGCCACCTACCGGGCCCCCGTCGCAGGAAACTCCAACACCGGCACCATGGCCCTCTACCAAAACGGCACCCTGATGGGAACCGCCACCAACCTCAGCCCCCAATACGACTCCTCCCTCCCCCTGACCATCGGCGGCTGCGCCAACAGCGCATCGGCCCCCACCCCATACCTGGCCTTCCCCGGCTCCGTGGCCGACGTCCACGTCTACCCGCGAACCCTGACGGCCACCGAGGTCGGCGCACTGCACTGACTCCACCATCCACTGGGCCCCGCCGCTCCTGATGGGAGTGGCGGGGCCCGCCCACGTCTGCCGACCGGAGGCCCTGGGCGCACCACGACCGCTCCTGGACCTAGGTGTATTGACCACGAGCGTTGTTGACACTGGCGAGTCTTGCACATGGCGAAGACCTCCGATGTGGTGGAGCTGTCTAGTGCCGCATCAAGCAACGTTCGCCCTGTTCACGACCCTGCGCAGGTGTTCGTCGGCGGCGTGCTTGTTCCGCCAGATGATGTAGCGGCGGATCATGCTGCCCTGCTCCTTGTGGCTGGTGTGGTCGGTGCCGTCGAGAGCGAAGTAGCGCAGGGCGGTGAACTGGGCCTCGATCCGGTTGAGCCAAGAGCTGTTGGTCGGCGTGTAGGCGATCTCCACGTTGTTCGCCACTGCCCACGTCCCGACCCGCTGACACCGCTTCGTCGTCAGGTGAGGTGAGTAGTTGTCGCAGACGATCGCGATGCGCACGTGGGCTGGGTGAAGTGAGCGCAAGTAGCGGCAGAACTCCAGGAACTTCGACCTGTTCTTGGTCTTCTTGACGTGCCCGTAGAGCTGGTCCTTGGCGAGGTCGTAGGCGGCGAACAGGTGCCGAACCCCGTGCGGGCGTGTGTAGGTCGCCCGGCGTCGAGCCCGGGGACCGCGGTCGGGGTTCTTGTGTCTGCCGCCGCGTTCGGCCCATTGTCGGCCGGGGTGAGGCTGGAGGTTGAGCGGCTCGAACTCGTCCATGCAGAAGATGACTTCGGGCTCACCTTCCTCGGCTATGACCTCGCCGTCAGCGATCGCATAGAGGTGCTCGACGCGGGCCTTCTTCGCCGCGTAGTCCGGGTCACGGGAGGTCTTCCAGGTCTTCACGCGTTGAAACGAGACGCCCTCCTCACGGAGCAGGACCCGAAGGCCCTCATGGCTGATGTCGTCGACCACCCCCTCAGCGACCAGGAAGTCCGCCAGCTCGGCCAGACTCCAGGTCGAGAACGGCAGGCCGTGCTCGGCCGGCTTCGACTTGGCCATCTTCTTGATCTCCCGGCGTTCCGGGAGGGTGAAGGTCTTCGGCCGGCCACCCTTGTACTTGGGATACAGCGAGTCGAAGCCGTCCGCGTTGAAGTTGTGGATCACATCCCGGACCCGGTCCGCACTGGTGAGGGTCACCTCGGCGATCTTTGCCACGGGCATGGCCTGCGCGGATAACAGCACCATCTGAGCCCGCCGCCAGGTCACCACCGAACCAGTGCCTCTGCGGATGATCCGCAGCAACCGCCTGCCCTCGTCACCATCAATCTCCCGGACCCGCACGCGCTCAGCCACGTGATCATTGTGGCTGTCTGGGGCCCGCCGGCGCAGCAACTGGGCGACACATCACGACAGGGCGAACGTTGCTTGATGCGGCACTAGGAACACGGAGGTCTTCGTGTCCCACCGTAATGCCCGGCTGACCGTTCACGGCAGGCGGCTGCTCGTCGAGCGTGTCCGTTCGGGTCGTCCTGTCGCCCATGTCGCTGCTGAGCTGGGCATCTCGCGGGTCACCGCTCATAAATGGGTGCGACGGTGGCGGGCCGAGGGCGAGGCGGGCCTGGCCGACCGCTCCAGCAAGCCATTGACGACACCGCACCGCACTCCGGCCGTGATCGAGGCCCGCGTCTGCGACCTGCGCCGGGCCCGCAAGCTGGGACCTGCACGGATCGGCCCGGTCCTTGGTCTGCCCGCCTCGACCGTCCACCGGATCCTGACCCGGCATGGGCTGAACCGTCTCGCCTGGATGGACCGGCCCACCGGCTCGGTGATCCGCCGCTACGAACGCGAGCGTCCCGGCGAGCTCGTCCACGTCGACGTCAAGAAACTGGGCCGGATACCCGACGGTGGCGGCCACAAGGTGCACGGCCGCGAAGCCGGCCGGCCGATCCGCGGCATAGGCTTCGACTACCTCCACTCCGCAGTCGACGATCACTCCCGACTCGCCTACACGGAAATCCATGGCGACGAGAAGGTCGCGACCTGCGCGGGCTTCCTGACCTGGGCCGCCGCGTTCTTCGCCGACCTGGGCATCACGCGGATCAAGCGCGTCCTGACCGACAACGCGTAGGCCTACCGCAAGGGCCTGGAAACGGGCCCTGACCGACATCGGCGCGACCGGCAAACTCACCCGCCCTTACCGGCCTCAGACCAACGGCAAAGTCGAACGCTTCAACCGCACCCTCGCCGACGAAGGGGCCTACCTGCGGCCCTACTCTTCCAACGACGAACGAACCGCAGCCCTGGCAGACTTCCTCCACACCTACAACCACCACCGCTGCCACACCGCACTCGGTGGCCACCCACCAATCAGCCGTGTCAACAACACTGCGGGTCAATACACCTAGGCGCCGCGACCTGACAGATCGTCGGCACGAGCGTCAATCGGGCGACAGCCCGTCTCCCACCACCTGGCCGTACAGAGCAGACACCCGACCGCTCCACGCGCACACCGAACACGGGGCAGCGTCAGACGGCTCATCCGCAGGGTCCGGAACAATCCACGTGATGTTCATCCGGAAGGTGGTTGAAGAGCCCCGTCGAGAGCATAAACCGCAGGTCAGCACCCCTTCTCGACCGGCTGCAAAATAGCCACGCACTCCGCATGATGCACTCACGGAAACATGTCGCGTGGCCGTCGATACGCCACCTCCAGCGGACGTGACCCATTCCGGAACCTGGCCGCCTCAGCCGACGAAGACTGTGCGGAAGGCGGACGTGGAATTGTGAAGGTGAACCGGAACGCCCAGGCAGGCCAGCAGACGTGCTCTCCGCGCGAGCGGAGGCGAGCCGCCCAATTGCCGCGGAGGAACAAGGTCGACCTCCAAGCGCACAGCCCGGGCCCGCCGCGCTGCCCTACGTCGAGTAAAGCCGAAAGAGCATCCGTCAGCCGTGGGAGCGCTCTGGGACTTTTCTGGGACTTTCGGCTGCATCAACCGGCACGAGCGTGAAACAGCTGAAAGGCCGTTTCCCCAGGTCATCGACCGGATCCCTCTCATCGCCGCAGGTCACAACGCTGCCTGGTCTCTTCCGGGACATCTGAGCGGCGGATGCCGCCGGGATTCTGGGTGCGGGGGGTCTGGGGGCGCGCCTGAGGTGACGGTCCTCGGCCCCGAGGGGCGCGCTCTGCGACGATGGCCCCATGGACGAGGAAGTCACTCCCATTCTCCGCGTCGAGGACGCCGCGGCGGCGGTCGCCTGGTACGAGCGGCTGGGCTTCGCCCAACAGTCCGAACATCGCTTCGAGCCGGGATTGCCCGCGTTCGTCGAGGTCGCCCGGGGCCGCATGCGGCTGTTCCTGTCCGAGCACGAGGGCGATGCCCGGCCCGACACGCTGGTCTACCTCCGTGTCCGTGATGTCGAGGCCATCGCCGCCGAGTTCGGCGTGCGGGTGGACGATGCCCCGTGGGCGCGTGAGATCGAGCTGCGCGACCCCGACGGCAACCGGCTGCGGATCGGCACGCCGAGGGAATGACCGCAGCCGTCGGCGCGCGGCGCGGAAGCCGTGCCGGTGGCCGGGCGTGTACGTGTCCGCGGGCTCCATGACGACGGGGGGCGGCGCCTGCCGCGGGTCGCCCGCCGACGAGGCGTCAGTTCAGGAACTCGTGGGCCATCTCGATCATCGCGCGGGCCGCGGTGCCGGGGCGGTGGGTGCTCGGGACGGCCAGGGAGAGGGGCCAGTCGAGGTCGGCGTCGCGGACGGTGAGGACGGCGACGCCCTCGGCGGCGCCCAGGGAGAAGCGGGGCAGGAGGGCCACGCCCAAGCCGTGCCGTACATAGTCGGCGCCGGTGGCGATGTCGGTGTTCTCGACGGTGACGCGGCGGGGCACGGAGGCGGCGGCGAAGGCGCGGTCGGCCACGGTGCGGTTGCCGTAGCCCAACGGGGAGTCCACGAAGTCGAGTCCGGTCAGTTCGGCGATGGAGACACTGCCCCGCCCGGCCAGCGGATGCCCGGCCGGGACCACGAGGTCGAGCACCGAACTGGTGAGGTGCGTCAGCGAGATGCCGTCCGGGCAGGGGTCCGGCAGGGAGACGAAGGCCAGGTCGAGACGGCGGTCGAGCAGGGCCTCGACCAGGCCCTGGGAGCCGGTGGGCACGGCGCTGGTCCGGAGCAGCACGCCGGGGTGGCGGCGGTGGAACTCGCCGAGCAGCGCGGGGAGGTCGAGCAGCCGGACCGAGGTCAGGGTGCCCAGGCGCAGGGTGCCGCGCAGCCCGCCGCTGACCTCGGCGACCGCGTCGGCGGCCTCCTGGGCGGCGTGCAGCGCGGCGCGTGCGCGCGGAAGCAGCGCGGCACCGGCGTCGGTGAGCAGCACCCGCTTGGAGTTGCGGTCCAGCAGGGGTGCGCCCAGCTCGCGTTCGAGGCTCTTGATCGTGCTGGAGACCGCGGACTGGACGATGTGCAGCCGGGCGGCGGCACGGGTGAAGTTCGCCTCGTCGGCCACGGCGACGAAGCAGGCGAGCTGGCGCAGTTCCATGGCTCGATCATCTCATTTGGAGATAGTCGTGGTCTCCAGCTTTCGTTGGACGAGATGATTGCCGCGGACCGATGCTGTGGGGTGTCCGACCGTCCCCGCTCGCCCCAGGTCTGGAGCACTCCCCCATGGCGCAGTCGATCTCCGCGGCCCCCGCACACCGGGCCGGGTCCGTGTCCGGCGGCACGAAGGGCGGCTCCCGGCGCCACGGTGTCGGGTTCTCGCTCATCGCGTTCGTGTTCCTGACGGCGATGGCCTTCTCCACCGTCCCCACCCCGCTGTACCCGCTGTACATGGCGAAGGACGGCTTCTCCACGTTCATGGTCACCGTCGTCTTCGCCGCCTACGCGGTGGGCGTCGTGATCAGCCTGGTCCTGGCGGGGCACATATCCGACTGGGTCGGCCGCAAGAAGGTGCTCGGGTCCGCGATCGGCCTGGAGCTGATCGCCGCCGTGCTCTTCATGACGAGCACCTCGCTGCCGGTCCTGCTGACCGCCCGGGTCGTCACCGGTCTCGGCGTCGGCATGGTCACCGCCACGGCGACGGCCCATCTGCACGACCTGCACGCCGCGCACCGGCCCGGGGCCTCCAGCCAGCGTTTCGAGCTGGTGTCGACCGCGGCCAACATCGGCGGCCTGGGCGTCGGTCCGCTCGTCTCGGGCCTCCTGGCCCAGTGGGCCGGCGGTCCGCTGCGCACCCCGTACCTGGTGTTCGCCGCCCTGCTGCTGGTGAGCCTCGCCGCCGTCGCGCTGGCGCCCGAGACGGTCGAGGAGCAGCTCGTCAGGCCCGCCTACCGACCCCAGCGGATCTCGGTCGACGGCGACCGCGCCCGGTACGCCGCGGCCGCGGCCGCCGGGTTCGCGTCCTTCGCCGTCCTCGGGCTGTTCACCTCCGTGGCCCCGGGCTTCGTCGCCGGTTCCCTGCACCATCCCTCGCGGGCGCTGGCCGGGCTGATCGTGTTCGCCGTCTACGGCGCGTCGGCCACCGCGCAGAGCCTCACCGCCAAGCTGAGCACCGCCGCCCGGCGCGGACTCGGGCTGCTCGCCCAGGCGGTCGGCGCGGTCACGCTCGTCGTCGGTACCCACACCGCCGACCTGACCACCTTCCTCGTGGGCGGCGTCGTCGCCGGGATCGGCGCGGGCGTGCTGTTCAAGGCGTCCCTCGGCACGGTCGCCGCGCTGGCCACGCCCGCCAAGCGCAGCGAGGCCCTCGCCGGGCTGTTCCTGATCTCCTACGTCGGTCTGGCCGTGCCGGTCGTCGCCGTCGGCGTGGCCTCGCGCTCCCTGGCCATGCCGGACGTGCTGACCTGGTTCACCGCCGTGCTGCTGGTCCTCCTCGGCGCGGTCGCCGTCCTGTCCCGGCGCCGCCCGGCCGCCACCTGCTGAGGCGGTACGGGCCGCTTGAGTACGGGCCGCTTGAGTACGGGCCGCTTCTGTACGGTGGCCCCGACGCTCTCCGACCACCCGCCGAGTCCCGCAGGAGTTCCCGTGTCCGTCGATGACCGCGAGGACGGCGTGCCCGCCGTGCAGGATCGGGGCGGCAGGCCCGTACGGCTCTCCAGCCGCCCGCGTACGGACCGGCCGCCCGTGCCGCACGCGGCCGTCGGGGTGGGGGCCGTCGTCCTCGGCGAGCGGGGCCTGCTGCTGGGGCGCCATCGCCACGGCACGTACGAACTGCCGGGCGGCACCGTGGAGCCCGGGGAGTCCCTGGAACAGACCGTGGTGCGGGAACTCGCCGAGGAGACCGGGCTGCGCGCCCGGACCGAGGACGTCTCGCTGCTCGGCACGCTCGTCGACCACGTCGAGGACGTGGTGCGGATCACCGTGGGCGCCGTGGTGCACGCCTGGACGGGCACGCCGTCGACCCAGCCGGACGAGCGGGTGGGCGACTGGGACTGGTACCCGCTGGACGGGCTGCCCGACGGCCTGTTCGTGTGCAGCGCGCAGATCCTCACCGCCTGGCGCCCCGGACTGCCCGTCGACCACACCGCGGCGCACTTCACCCCGTACGCCTCCCGCGCGCCGCACTCGCCGGACGCCTCGCGCGTGCCCGGCGCCCGGACCCGGTAGCCGCCGGGCGCGGGGCCGCGTTCGGCTCCGGACACGGCGGCGCCGCCGCACCCTGCCCGCTCCCGCCGGGGCGGGTGGGGAGGAGTGCGGCGGCGTGTGCCAGGGGTCCGGGTCCGGTGGCGCGGGGCCCGGGGGTTCGCGTCCCGGGCCCGGTGCCCGGGTCAGGACTCGGTGGCCGGTCGCGGGACCAGCAGGTGGACGACACCGGCGACCGCGGCGATGGCGACGCCGGTCAGGCACAGCGCGCGGGCGGTGACGTCCTGGTCGACGAGGATGCCGCCGAGGGCGGCGCCGAGCGCCTGACCGAGGTAGATGCCGGAGGAGTTGAAGGAGATGACGACGCTGGGCAGCGTCGGCACCAGCTCCGTCAGCCGGTGGTTGTTCGGCGTGGCCAGGGCCCAGCCGGCGGCGCCGTTGAGCGCCATCACGATGATCACCGGCACGATCGAGGTGCAGACCGTCAGCAGGGCGAGGGTCACGACCAGCAGGACGACGGCGTAGGTGAGGGTGCGGGTCGCGCCCAGGCGGTCGGTGAGGAAGCCGCTGCCGAAGGAGCCGAAGATGCCGCCGAAGCCCCAGGCGAGCAGTGCGGTGGCGAGGGCGGTGCCGTGGATGTGGGCGATGTCCCCGAGCACGGTCGAGGTGTACGTGTAGACCATGATGCTGGCGCCGCTGGCCAGCAGCATGAACAGGACCATGACGACGACCCGGCGGTTGGCCAGCACCGCGAACCGCTGCGCGAGCGGGATGGCCGGCGGGATCGGCAGGGCGGGCAGCACGGCCAGGACACCGAGCAGCGCCAGCGCGCCGACGGCCGCGACGAAGACGAGGCTGGCCTCCCAGGACACGTGCTGTCCGATGGCCGTGCCGACGGGGACACCTAAGACGGTGCCCACCGTCAGGCCGCCGAGGATCACCGACAGGGCGCGGCCGCGGGCGGCCGGTCCGGCGAGCGCGGCCGCGGCGGCGGAGGCGTTGGGCGTGTACAGGGCCGCGCCCAGACCCGCGACGACCCGCGCCACCAGCAGCAGCGTCAGGTTCGGTGCGACGGCGGAGGCGAGGTTGGCGAGGACGAACAGGGCGAGCGCGACCGCCAGCAGGGGCTTGCGGGGCAGCCGGCTGGTGAGCACGGCCAGGAAGGGCGCCGCCAGGCCGTAGGTCAGGGCGAAGGCGGTGATGGTCTGGCCGGCGGCGCCGGTGGAGACATGCAGACCGTCGGCGATCTGCGGCAGGATGCCGGCCAGGACGAAGGAGTCCGTGCCCATGGCGAAGGAGCCGAGGGCGAGTACGGCGACGGGCCTTCCCCAGGACGGCGCTGCCGTGGTGGGGCTCTTCGTGCCCGTGGTGGTCGATTCGGTAGTCACACAAGAAGCGTGGCGCTTGTCGTGATGGGGGTACAGAGGGCCAATCATGCTGGTGTAATGACCACCAGGACACGCCCGGAAGGCGGATGCTTGGATGGCCGGCATGCAGCGAGAACTTCTGGCGGCGTTCCTCAGGTCCCGACGCGAAGCACTCTCCCCCGAACAGCTCGGGCTGAACCCAGGACCGCGCCGCCGCACCCCGGGACTGCGCCGCGAGGAGGTCGCCCAGCTCTCCGGTGTCAGCCTGACCTGGTACACCTGGCTGGAGCAGGGCCGGGACATCCGGGTGAGCCGCCAGGTCCTGGAAGCGCTCGCCCAGACGCTCCAGCTCACCCCGGACGAGCGGCGGCACCTGTTCACCCTGGCGGAGACGGCGCTGCCGGTCGAGCCGCCGCGGCCCGCGACGGTCCACCCGACCCTGCGCAAGCTGGTGCAGACCCTCGACCCCAACCCGGCGCACGTCATCAACGACCGCTGGGACGTGCTGGCCGCCAACCGCGGCTACGCCTCCCTGGTGGGCGGTCTGGAACAGCTGCCGCAGGAGGAACGCAACAGCATCTGGCTGCTGTTCACCCGCCCGCAGATGCAGTCGCTCCTGGTCGACTGGCAGAACGAGGTGCGTGACATCCTCGGCCAGTTCCGCATCGCCGTCGGGCAGCACCCCGACGATCCGCGCACCGCCGCGCTGATCGACACGCTGACCCGCTCCAGCAGCCAGTTCCGCGCCCTGTGGTCCGAGCATCCCGTACGGGCGTTCCGGCCGACCATGAAGCGCTTCAGCCATCCGACGGCCGGGCGGCTGGATCTCAACTACACCAAACTGGATGTGGCGGAGGCGCCCGGCCAGCACCTGGTGGTCTTCATGCCCGCGTCCGAGACGGACGAGCGGTCGCTGGCCCGGCTGGTCGCCGATTCCCCGCAGGAGGCGCTGCTCTAGGGCCTGTCCCCGGGGCGTGCCGGGCTCGCGGGCCGTGCCGGGAGCGAGGTGCTTCCCGGGGCGGTGCCGGTGACCGGCCGCCGCCGTGCCGTGGCGGCCACCGACAGGGCCAGGGCCGCCAGTGCCTCGGGGGCGCCCGCCTGGCCGCGGGCTCCGGGGAAGGCGTTGATGTCGACGATCAGGGCGGTGCCGTCGCCCCGGTCGATGATGTCGACGCCGTAGACCTCCAGGGCGAAGACCTCGCCGACCCGGTGGGCGAGGGCGGCCCAGCCGGGCGGCAGGGCGTCCGCGGCGAGCGGCACGGTGGGTCCCCGTCCCTCGGGGGAGAGTTCGGAGCGGCGCAGGGCGGCGAAGAGGCGGTCGCCCACCACCCAGAGTTTGTGGTCCCAGCCGCTGTTGGGCGCGAAGTCCTGGACGACGACCGGTTCTCGCGGGTGCGCGGCGGCGAGCCGGGCCAGCGGTGCGGCGCCGTCGACGCGGGCCACCAGGTCGTGCCGCCTGCTGTGCCGGCTCTTGATCACCACGGGTGCGGACAGCGGTGGTCCGGCGGCCAGTTCGGCGAGCGTGGCGAGGGTGCGGGTGGCCGCGAAGGGCAGTCCGGCGCGCCGGGCGTGCTCGGCCATGGCCGAGCGGTCCTGGCACAGCGCCGTCGCCGCGGCCGAGTTGACCACGGGTGCGCCGCGCCGCTCCAGTGCGCGGGCGAGGCCGAGGGCGCGGGGTGTGCGCGCCTTGAGGAGGTAGACGTCGGCGAGCGGGCCGGCGGCGTCGGCCGTCTCCGGGTGCAGGACGTCCACCTGGTGTGCGGGGGTGAGCAGCGCGGTCGCGTCGGCCAGCAGGGGGTGGCCGGGGTCCGCGGTGACCAGGGCGATCCTCATGCGGTCTCGCCCACCGTGACGGGGACCTGTCCGGGCAGGTGGGGCAGTGCCACCGGCAGCGCGGGCGCGGCGGGCGCCCCGGTCCGCTGCACCGCGGGACCGGTGTCGGGGCCGGGGACGGGGACGGCGTCGAGTCCGGGCGCGGGCGCGGCGGTCGGGGCGTCCGTGCGGGCGGCCAGTTCGAGTACGGCGCGGGCGACGCGGGACACCGCGTCGGGGACCTGGCGGAAGCTCGGGAAGTCGTTCACGTCGACGACCACGGGACCGTCCGGGCCGAGCACCACGTCCACGCCGTACAGGTCGAGGCCGTAGACGGCGCCGACCCGGGCGGCCAGCGCGGCGACCTCCGCCGACAGCGGTACGCGGCGTTCGCGCAGGGCGTGTTCGGGGTGGAGCGGGGAGCGGCGCTCGGTCGCGTACAGCTCACCGGCGACGCTGTACACCTTGACGTCGGTGCCCGGGTTGGGCACGTACGGCTGGGCGATGAGCAGGCCCTCACCGGCCAGTTCGGGCAGGAGCGCGGCGAGCCGGTCCGGCGAGGGGACCAGGTGCACCGCCCGGCCCGAGCTGCCGTCGGCGGGCTTGACGACGAGCGGGTACTCGGACGGCGCTATCTCGGCGAGCAGTTCGGGGCGGGCCGCCGCGTACGTCCGGGGCAGCGGGAGTCCGCGGCTGCGGCCGATGGCGGCGGCGAGGGCCTTGTCGCGTACGCCGCGTATGGAGCGGGCGTCGTTGACGGTGGTCGTCCCGGCGGCGGCCGCGGCTTCGAGCAGGGTGAGCCCCGGGCCGCCGGAGACCGTCTTGAGCACCCAGGCGTCGTGGGCGCCGGTGCGCAGTTCCTCCGTCATGTCCAGCAGGGAGCCGCCCGGCCGCACCACGTCCACCTGGTGTCCCCAGGAGGTCAGCCGGCGGATCACCTCGACCGGCATGCCGTCGCGGCGGTACTGCTCCTCCACCAGAAAGCAGAGCTTCATCGATCTTCCCCGTAACCGCCGGGCGCCGGCCCTTGTCGCCGGTGCCCTGTGACGTCCTGTGGCGACACAGGATGTCATGGACCGTCAGGCGGGCGGGTGGCGGCTTCCCCGCCCGGGTGCGCGGGGAGGCGGGGAGGCCGCCGTGCCGTGGTGCGGCCGGGGCTCAGACGCGGGTCAGGGTGACGTCCCGCTGTCCGACCGCGTGGAAGCGGGGCATCAGCGGCAGTCCGCCCCGGGTGGTGAGTTCCATGACGGTGGCCTCGACGCGGGCGGCGCCCGGGTCCAGGGCGTTGGCAGGGGTGCCCGTGTTGGACCAGGTGTGCCGGGCGCCGTCGCAGACCGCGCGGGTGCCGCCGATGCCGTAGCGGGTGGGTGAGTCGTTTCTGCTGAGGGCGGAGCTGACGAAGACCGGGCCGTCGGCGCCGGTGCAGCGGTAGGTGCCGGAGAGCGTGACGGTGCCGTCGGCGGCCAGGCGGGCGGTCGGGTCGACGGTGACGGTGTCAGTGCCGGTGCCGGTGCCGGTTTCGGTGCCGGTGCCGTCCGCGGCCGTCGCCGCGTGCGGTGCGCTCAGGAGCAGCGCGGCGGCGGCCAGTCCGAGGGCGCCGAGCAGAGGTCGTACCGGGGTGAGGGACATCGGGTGCCTCCCGGGGCGGGTGAGCGGAACGGGGGCCTCCACTGGTACCCGGCGGCCCGGCGTTCCGCCGTGATCCTCACCCCTTCGGTGGCGAGTCCGCGCCCCTGTGGCGTCAGGCGAGGACCGCGAGGCCGTCGATCTCCACCATCGCCTCCTCGTCCCACAGGCGGACGACCTGCACGACCGCCATCGCCGGGTAGTCGCGGCCCGCCAGTTCGCGCCAGAGGCGGCCGAGGGCGGACGCGTGGGCGCGGTAGGCGGCGACGTCGGTGGCGTAGACGGTGACGCGGGCGAGGTCGGCGGGGGTGCCGCCGGCGGCGCGCAGGGCGGTGAGGAGGTTGGTCAGGGCCGTCGCGAACTGCTCGGGCAGGGTGGTGCCGGTCACCTTGCCGTCCGCGTCCAGCGCGGTCTGCCCGGCCAGGAACACCACGCGGGAGCCGGTGGCGACGACGGCGTGCGAGAAGCCGGTGGGCGGGGACAGCTCGGGCGGGTTGACGCGCCGGACGGTCACAGGGCCTCCTCGCTCGTGAGCCGGGCGTAGGTCTCCTTGGCGATGATCGAGCGCTGGACCTCGCTGGCGCCCTCGTAGATCCGGGGCGCGCGCACCTCGCGGTAGAGGTGTTCGAGGAGGTGGCCGCGGCACAGGGCGCGGGCGCCGTGCAGCTGGACGGCCGCGTCGACGACGTACTGCGCGGTCTCGGTGGCGAGGAGTTTGGCCATGGCCGAGCGCCGGGGCACGTCCGGGTCCCCGGCGTCGTACGCGGTGGCCGCCGCGTACACCATCAGGCGGGCCGCCTCCGTGCGCAGGGACATCTCGGCCACCCGGTGGGCGACGGCCTGGAGGTCGCTCAGCCTGCCGCCGAAGGCGTCGCGCCGCGCGGTGTGCGCCACGGTCGCCTCCAGCGCCGCCTGTGCCATCCCGACGGCGAACGCGCCGACGCTCGGGCGGAACAGGTTGAGGGTGCCCATCGCGACCCGGAACCCCCGGTCCGGCTCGCCGAGCAGGTCGTCGCCGGTGACGGGGACGCCGTCGAAGTCGAGTGTGCCGACGGGGTGCGGGGAGAGCATCTCCAGGGCGCTGCCGGTGAGGCCGGGGCGGTCGGCCGGGACCAGGAACGCGGTCACGCCCCGGGCACCGGCGCCGGGCGTGGTGCGGGCGAAGACGGTGTAGAGATCGGCCTCGGGGGCGTTGGAGATCCAGCACTTGGTCCCGGTGAGCCGCCAGCGGCGGGGGCCGTCGGGGCGGGCGGCGAGGGACCCGCCGGTGCCGTCCGGGGCGGTGGTCCCGCGCTGCTCCCCCCGGCCGTCCGCCTCCGGTGCGGTGCCCGCCTCCGGCTCCGCGCGCAGGGCCAGGGCCGCCGCGTCCGAGCCCGCTCCCGGCTCGCTCAGCGCGAACGCCGCCACCGCCTCGCCCGCCGCCACCGCGGGCAGCCAGCGGGCGCGCTGGGCCGGGGTGCCATGGGCGTGGACCGGATGGGCGCCCAGGCCCTGGAGGGCGAGGGCGGTCTCGGCCTCGGTGCAGCTCCGGGCGAGGGACTCGCGCATCAGACAGAGGTCCAGCGCGCCGGAAGTGAACAGGTGTTCGAGCAAGCCGAGGCGGCCCAGCTCGGCGAGGAGCGGGCGGTTGACGCGGCCCGGCGCGCCCTTCTCCGCGAGGGGCCGCAGCCGTCCGGCGGCCAGTGCGCGCAGTTCGGCACACCAGGCGATCCGGTCCGGTTCGAGCGAGAATGCGGGCATTCGCCGGTCCTCCCTCCCCCGGGGCGACCGGGGTCCACGGCCACCGTATCGCGCCCCGTTGACTGTCGTCATCAACACGATACGCTCCCTGTGCGAGCCCACCACGACAAGGGGGCGAACCGCCATGAACCCGACAGATCCCAGCTGGGACGAGGCCAGGGCGGACATCGGGGAGACCGAGTCCGCCAGTGCCGGGGGCGGCCTGCGGCCGCCGGTTCCCTCGGCCCACGCCGACACCTTCGCGCGCGACCATCTGCCGCCACCGGACCAGTGGCCGCGGCTGCGCTTCGAACTGCCGGAGCTGCGCTACCCGGACCGGCTGAACTGCGCCGCCGAACTCCTCGACCCGGCCGGCGCCCCCGGCACGCGCCCGGTGTTCCGCACGCCCGCGGGAGCGGTCTGGACGTACGCCGACCTGCGCGCCCACGTCGACCGCATCGCGCGGGTCCTCACCACCGACCTCGGTGTGGTGCCCGGCAACCGGGTGCTGCTGCGCGGGCCGACCACGCCCTGGCTGGCCGCCTGCTGGCTCGCCGTCCTCAAGGCGGGCGCCGTCGCCGTCACCGTGCTGGCCCAGCAGCGGGCCCACGAACTGCGCACGATCTGCGAGATCGCCCGGGTCCGGCACGCGCTGTGCGACGTACGGGCCGTCGACGACCTGGTCAAGGCGGAGGTCCCCGGGCTCTCCATCACCGCGTACGGCGGCGACGCGCCCGACGACCTGCTGCGCCGCGCCGTGTCCGAGGTGCCCTTCCGGGCGGTGGACACCGCCGCCGACGACGTGGCGCTCATCGCGTTCACCTCCGGCACGACCGGGCGGCCCAAGGGCTGTGTGCACTTCCACCGGGACGTCCTGGCCATCGCGGACACCTTCTCCCGCCATGTGCTCAGGCCGCGCGCGGACGACCTGTTCGCGGGCAGTCCCCCGCTCGGGTTCACCTTCGGACTCGGCGGTCTGGTGGTCTTCCCGCTGCGGGCGGGCGCCAGCGCCCTGCTGCTCGAACAGGCCCGGCCCGAGCAGTTGCTCGCGGCCGTCGCCGAGCACCGGGTGTCCGTGCTGTTCACCGCCCCCACCGCCTACCGCACGATGCTCGACCGGCTCGGCAGCCAGGACCTCTCCTCGCTGCGCCGCTGCGTCTCGGCGGGCGAGAACCTGCCCGCGGCCACCTGGCACGCCTGGCACGAGCGCACCGGCCTGCGCATCATCAACGGAATCGGCGCCACCGAGCTGCTGCACATCTTCGTCTCGGCCGCCGACGACGACATCAGACCCGGCGCGACCGGACGGCCCGTACCGGGGTGGCACGCGCGCGTGCAGGACGAGTACGGCCGGCCGGTGCCCGACGGGGAGCCGGGACTGCTCGCCGTCCAGGGGCCCGTCGGCTGCCGCTATCTGGCGGACCCGCGGCAGCACGCGTACGTGCGCGACGGCTGGAACCTCACCGGGGACACCTATGTCCGCGACTCCGACGGGTACTTCCGCTACGTCGCCCGCGCCGACGACATGATCATCTCGGCCGGGTACAACATCGCCGGGCCGGAGGTCGAGGACGCCCTGCTGCGCCACCCGGACGTGGTCGAGGCGGCGGTGGTGGGACGGCCCGACGACGCGCGTGGCGAGGTGGTGGTGGCCTACGCCGTGCTGCGGCGGGGCGCGGACCGGGACGCGGAGGCGCTGCGCGCCTTCGTCAAGTCCGAGCTGGCGCCGTACAAGTGCCCGCGCGAGATCGTGTTCCTGGACGCCCTGCCGCGCACGGCCACCGGCAAGCTCCAGCGCTTCCGGCTGCGCACGGCCGGCGGCGGGGCCGCGGACGCCGACCCGGACGCCGATGACCAGCGGTGACCACGACGACCTAAAATGATCAACGTGTCCGAGCAGCCCGTACCGCATGCCCCGAGGTCCCTCATCGTCACGCTCTACGGGGCGTACGGCCGCTTCGCGCCCGGCCCGGTGCCGGTCGCCGAACTGATCCGGCTGCTGGCCGCTGTCGGGGTGGACGCGCCGTCCGTGCGCTCCTCGGTGTCCCGGCTCAAGCGCCGCGGGCTGCTGCTCCCCGCGCGCACCGCGCAGGGCGCGGCGGGCTACGAACTCTCGGCGGAGGCACGGCAGTTGCTGGAGGACGGCGACCGCCGTGTGTACGCCGGGGCGCCGCCGGACGACGCGGGCTGGGTGCTGGCGGTGTTCTCCGTACCGGAGTCGGAGCGGCAGAAGCGCCATGTGCTGCGCTCCCGGCTGGCCGGGCTCGGCTTCGGCACGGCGGCGCCGGGCGTGTGGATCGCCCCGGCCCGGCTGCACGAGGAGACCCGGCACACGCTGCGGCGGCTGCGGCTGGACGCGTACGTGGACTTCTTCCGCGGCGAGCACCTGGGGTTCGCGCCGACCGCCGAGGCGGTGGGCCGCTGGTGGGACCTGGCGGCGATCGCCGCGGAGCACGAGGCGTTCCTGGACCGGCACGCGGGCGTGCTGCGGGCGTGGGAGCGGCGGGTGGACACCCCGCCCGAGGAGGCGTACCGCGACTACCTCCTCGCCCTGGACTCCTGGCGCCATCTGCCCTACACCGACCCGGGTCTGCCGGCCCGGCTGCTCCCGGCCGGCTGGCCCGGCGCCCGCTCGGCCGCCGTCTTCCGGGGGCTGCACGAGCGACTGCGGGACGCGGGCGCCGAGTTCGCCGATCTGGCCTGAGGGCGGGCCCCGTCAACCGCCCGGCGTGACGCGGGGCGCGGGGTCGTCCGCGCGGCCGGTGCGCGGGGGTCTGCTGCCCGCGCGGTAGGGGGCGGGCCAGACGGCGCCGGGGCCCTGGTAGCCCTGTTCGGCTGCGGCGTGCAGGGTCCAGTGCGGGTCGTACAGATGCGGGCGGGCCAGCGCGCACAGGTCCGTGCGCCCGGCCAGGATCAGGGAGTTGACGTCGTCCCAGGAGGAGATCGCGCCGACCGCGATCACCGGGACCCCGGCCTCGTTGCGGATGCGGTCGGCGAAGGGCGTCTGGTACGAGCGCCCGAACTCGGGCCGCTCGTCGGCGACCACCTGTCCGGTGGAGACGTCGACGGCGTCGGCGCCGTGCGCGGCGAAGGCGCGGGCGATGGCCACGGCGTCCTCGGCTCCGGTGCCGCCCTCGGCCCAGTCGGTGGCGGAGACGCGTACGGTCATGGGCCGTTCCTCGGGCCACACCGCGCGCACCGCGTCGAAGACCTCCAGCGGGAAGCGCAGCCGCTTGTCCAAGGAGCCGCCGTAGGCGTCGGTGCGGTGGTTGGTCAGCGGTGAGAGGAAGCCGGAGAGCAGATAGCCGTGGGCGCAGTGCAGTTCGAGCAGGTCGAAACCGGCCCGCGCGGCGCGCCAGGCGGCGGAGGTGAACTGCTCGCGGACATCGGTGAGCTGGGCCCGGGTGAGCTCGCGCGGGACCTGGCTGCGGGGCGTGTACGGCAGCGGGGAGGCGGCCACCAGCGGCCAGTTGCCCTCGGGCAGCGGCTCGTCCATGCCCTCCCACATCAGCCGGGTCGAGCCCTTGCGTCCGCTGTGGCCGAGCTGGACGCCGATCGCGGTGCCGGGTGCCTGCCGGTGCACGAAGTCGGTGATCCGCCGCCAGGACTCGGTCTGCCGTCCGGTCCACAGACCGGCGCAGCCGGGGGTGATCCGCCCCTCGGGGCTCACGCACACCATCTCGGTCATCACCAGGCCCGCGCCGCCCAGGGCACGGGCACCCAGGTGCACCAGGTGGAAGTCGCCGGGCACGCCGTCGACCGCGGAGTACATGTCCATCGGCGAGACGACGACCCGGTTGCGCAGGGTCAGTCCGCGCAGCCGGAACGGGGTGAACATCGGGGGGGTGCCGGGCGGGCAGCCGAACTCGCGCTCCACGGACTCGGTGAAGGCGGCGTCGCGCAGCCGCAGATTGCCGTGGGTGACGCGGCGGCTGCGGGTGAGCAGGTTGAAGGCGAACTGGCGGGGCGGCCGGTCGAGGTACAGGGCGAGGTTCTCGAACCACTCCAGGCTGGCCCGCGCGGCGCGCTGGGTGGAGGCGACGACCGGGGCCCGCTCCTGCTCGTAGGCCGTCAACGCCTGTTCCGGCGTGGGCTGTTCGGAGAGGTGGGCGGTGAGCGCGAGGGCGTCCTCGACGGCGAGTTTGGTGCCGGAGCCGATGGAGAAGTGTGCGGTGTGCGCGGCGTCGCCGAGCAGCACCAGATTCCCGTGCGACCAGCGCTCGTTGACCACCGTGCGGAAGGTGGTCCAGGCCGAGTCGCGCGAGCGCAGCGGGCGTCCGCCGAGCGCTTCGGCGAAGATCTTGGCGCAGCGCTCGACGGAGCCCTGTTCGTCCAGGGCGTCGAACCCGGCGGCCCGCCACACCTCTTCGCGCATCTCGACGATCACGGTGGACGCGTCCGCCGCGTAGGGGTAGCCGTGCAGCTGCATCACGCCGTGCTCGGTCTCGGCGATCTCGAAGCGGAAGGCGTCGAAGGCGAAGTCGGCGGCGAGCCAGATGTAGCGGCAGCGGTGGCCGGTGATCCGGGGCCGGAACACATCGGCGTGGGCGGTGCGGACGGCGCTGTGCACCCCGTCGGCGGCGACGACGAGGTCGTACTCGCGGATCAGCCGGTCCGTCTCGGGAGCCGGGGTGCGAAAGCGCAGGTCGACGCCGAGTTCGCGGCAGCGGTCGTGCAGGATCCGCAGCAGGCGATGGCGGCCGAGGGCGGCGAAGCCGTGGCCGCCGGAGGTGTGCCGGGTGCCCCGGTGGACGACGTCGATGGCGTCCCAGCGGACGAACTCCCGCTGGAGCGAGCGGTGGACGGCCGGGTCGGCGTGCTCGATGCCGCCGAGGGTCTCGTCGGAGAGCACGACGCCGAACCCGAAGGTGTCATCGGGGGCGTTGCGCTCCCAGAGGGTGATCTCGCGGGCCGGATCGAGCCGTTTCAGCAGGGCCGCCGTGTAGAGCCCGCCGGGTCCGCCGCCGATGACGGCGACCCGCCTCGCGGCGGTCATCGCCCGCTCACCTCCCCTGCCACTTCGGCGGGCGCTTCTCGGTGAAGGCGGCGTGGAACTCGGCGTAGTCCGCGCCGTTCATCAGCAGGGCCTGGGTGGCGGCGTCCAGCTCCACGGCGGCCGACAGCGGCATGTCCAGCTCGGCGGTGAGCAGGGCCTTGGTCTGGGCGTGGGCGAGGGCGGGGCCGTCGGCCAGCCGGCGGGCCAGGGCCCCGGCCGCCTCGTCGGCGTGCCCCTCCTCGGTCAACTCGCTGATCAGGCCGATGCGTTCGGCCTCGGGGGCGCGGACCGGCTCGCCGAGCATCAGCAGCCGGGTGGCGTGGCCGAGGCCGACCACGCGGGGCAGCAGATAGGCGGCGCCCATGTCGCCGCCGGACAGGCCGACACGGGTGAACAGGAAGGCGAAGCGGGCGCTGGGGTCGGCGACGCGGAAGTCGGCGGCCAGCGCCAGCACGGCCCCGGCGCCCGCCGCGACGCCGTGCACGGCCGCGACCACCGGGAACGGGCACTCGCGCACGGCGCGGACCACCTGGCCGGTCATCCGGTTGAAGTCGAGCAGTTCGGCGGTGTCCATGGCCAGAGTGGCGCCGATGATCTCGTCGACATCGCCGCCCGAGCAGAAGCCGCGCCCCTCCCCGGCCAGCACCAGGGCGCGCACGGCCCGCTCCCGGGACAGCTCGGCGAGCAGGTCGCGCAGGTCGGCGTAGGCGCCGAAGGTGAGGGCGTTGAGCTTGTCGGGGCGGGCCAGGGTGACCGTGGCGACGCCGTCGTCCTCCGCCACGCGCAGATGGCGCCACGCGGAGGTGCGGGCGGCGGAACCGGTGAAGGGACTCATGACGTACGGCCTCCTCGGCGGCTGTCCGTTTCGTCCAGGGCTTCCGGGTCGTCCGGCGCCGGTGGTGCCGCGCCCGGCGCTCCCCCGAAGCTATCACTCATCCGTGACCGTCGTCACGAGGGCGCGATAGAGCCTGTGACAATGTGGCCGCCGCCCGGGGCTTCGTCACAGCTCCTCGATGGGGCGGTAACGGCGGGAGGGCGCCGGGCGGGAGAGGCGTTCCCAGGGGTAGTGCGTCCGTGCCGGGGCCCGGGTCCCGGCACGGAGGGCACCGAGAGCCGCCGCCGACGGCCCCCGTACCATTCCCCTCGTCGAGAGCAGGACAGCCTGATGGTGACCACCGGTGCGGCCTGCGTCATGAACGGACACACGTTGCACGAGCCCCCCGCCTCCGCCTGGCGCATCGCGCTGCCGCACTCGGCCGCCGCCGTCCCGGTGGCCCGCGCCCTGGTCCGTACGGCGCTGGCCGAACGGGAGCACACGGCCGACAGCGACACCGCGGAGCTGCTCACGGCCGAACTGGTCGCCAACGCCGTGGAGCACACCGGGGGCGGCGGCCCGATAGAGCTGCTGCTGGAGCTGGAGCCGGGCGGCTGCCGGGTCGAGGTGCGCGATCCGGACCCGGCGCCGCCCGCCGCGCTGACCCGGCCCGGTCTCGCCCCGCCCGATCCGTGGCGGGAGGACGGGCGCGGTCTGCTGCTGATCCGGGCGCTCAGCTCGTCCTGCGGGCACCGGCCGACCGCGTCGGGCAAGGCGGTGTGGTTCCGGCTGGCCGCGCCGCCCCGGGAGCCGCGCCCCGCGTGAGCGGCGCCGGGGAGACCGGGGAGATCGGGGAGACCGGGGAGACCGGCCGGGCGGGGGTCAGCCGCGCGCCAGGGTGGCGACCAGGACCGCCTTGATGGTGTGCAGGCGGTTCTCGGCCTCGTCGAAGACGACCGAGTGCGCCGACTCGAAGACCTCGTCGGTGACCTCCAGCGAGCGCAGCCCGTAGCGCTCGTGGATCTCCCGGCCGACCGCGGTGCCGAGGTCGTGGAAGGCGGGCAGGCAGTGCAGGAACTTCACGTCCGGCTCGCCGGTGGCGCGCAGCACGTCCATGGTCACCGCGTACGGGCCCAGCGCCTCGATGCGCTCGGCCCAGACGTCCTTGGGCTCGCCCATGGAGACCCAGACGTCGGTGGCGACGAAGCCGGCGCCGCGCACACCCTCCTCCACGGACTCGGTGAGGGTGATCCGGGCCCCGCTGGCGGCGGCCAGCTCGCGCGCCCGGTCGACGACGTCCTGGGCGGGCCAGTACGCCTTCGGGGCGACGAGCCGGACGTCCATGCCGAGCAGGGCGCCGGTGACCAGATAGGAGTTGCCCATGTTGAAGCGGGCGTCGCCGAGGTAGGCGAAGGCGGTCTCGGTGAGCGGCCGCGCGCTGTGCTCGGTCATGGTGAGCACGTCGGCGAGCATCTGGGTGGGGTGCCAGTCGTCGGTGAGCCCGTTGTAGACGGGCACACCGGCGTGCGCGGCCAGCTCCTCGACGGCCGCCTGGCTGTCCCCGCGGAACTCGATCGCGTCGAACATCCGGCCGAGCACCCGGGCGGTGTCCTTCAGGGACTCCTTGTGCCCGATCTGCGACCCGGACGAGTCGAGATACGTGGTCGAGGCGCCCTGGTCGGCGGCGGCGACCTCGAACGCGCAGCGGGTGCGGGTCGAGGTCTTCTCGAAGATCAGCGCGATGTTCCGCCCGGTGAGGTGGCGCGTCTCCGTCCCGGCCTTCTTGGCCGCCTTCAGCTCGGCGGCCAGCTCGATCAGACCGCGGAACTCCTCCCCGGTGAGGTCCAGCTCCTTGAGGAAGTGGCGGCCGGCGAGGGCGGTCGGGACTGTCGCCATGGGGGCGCTCCAACAGATGAGGGACAGGGACTGTTGGAATTCTATACGAGGCTCAGAATTTCTATGCGATGGGCTCCCGCTCCACGGGACAGCTCATGCAGCGCGGCCCGCCCCGGCCCCGGCCCAGCTCGCTGCCGGGGATCTCGATCACCTCGATGCCCTGTTTGCGCAGATGGGTGTTGGTGGTGGCGTTGCGCTCGTAGGCGACGACCACGCCCGGCTCCACCGCGAGCACGTTGCAGCCGTCGTCCCACTGCTCGCGCTCGGCCGCGTGCACGTCCTGGGTCGCGGTCAGCACCCGGATCTCGTCCAGGCCGAGCGCGGCGGCGATCGCCCGGTGCATGTGCTCGGGCGGATGGTCGGTGACCTTCAGCTCCTTGTCGCCCACGCCCGGCTCGATGGTGTACGAGCGGAGCATGCCGAGCCCGGCGTACTGGGTGAAGGTGTCCGCGCCGATCATGGTCATCACCGTGTCCAGGTGCATGAACGCGCGCCGCTTGGGCATGTCGAGGGCCACGATGGTGCGCGCCGAACCGGCGGCGAACAGCTTGTGCGCCAGCATCTCCACGGCCTGCGGGGTGGTGCGCTCGCTCATCCCGATGAGCACCGCTCCGTTGCCGATGACCAGCACGTCCCCGCCCTCGATGGTGGACGGGTAGTCGGCCTGCCCCTGCGACCACAGGTGGAACGCCTCGTCGGCGAAGAGCGGGTGGTGGCGGTAGATCGCCTCGAAGTGCACGGTCTCGCGCTGCCGGGCGGGCAGCCGCATGGCGTTGATGGAGACGCCGTCGTAGATCCAGGCGGAGGTGTCGCGGGTGAAGAGGTGGTTGGGCAGCGGGTCCAGCAGGAAGTCGTCCAGGTCCATGACGTGGAACCGCACGGAGGCGGGCTCGGCGTGCCCGGCCAGGAACTCCCGCTTGGTCATGCCGCCGACCAGCGCCTCGGCCAGTTCCCGCGCGTCCAGCGTCTCGAACGCGGCCCGCAGGTGGTCGGTGGCGAGCGGGCCGTACTCCTTCTCGTCGAAGACGCGGTCCAGGACCAGCGACCGGGCCGGGGCGATCCCCATCGTCTCGGTCAGCAGCTCGCCGAAGAGGTGCACGGCGACCCCGCGGTCGCGCAGCACGTCGGCGAACCCGTCGTGCTCGGCGCGCGCCCGGCGCACCCACAGCACGTCGTCGAAGAGAAGGGCGTCCTTGTTGCTGGGGGTGAGCCTCTTGAGCTCCAGGTCCGGGCGGTGCAGGATGACGCGGCGCAGCCGCCCGGCCTCGGAGTCGACATGGAATCCCATGCCTCCATCCTGACCACTGCCGGGCGGCTTCACCCCCCGCTCCCCCGATTCCGCGGCGCGTACGCCGGCCGGGGGCGCGGCCGGAACCGGCCCCGGCCGCCCGGGACCAGGCCGGGACACGGCCGGTTCCGGACAGGACCGCGCCGGTCCGCGCCGGTCCGGGCCGGTCAGAGCCGGGGGTCCACCGGCTCCGACTCCAGGGCCAGCACCGCGAACACCGCCTCGTGCACCCGCCACAGCGGCTCACCGTCCGCCAGTCGGTCCAGCGCCTCCAGACCGAGGGCGTACTCGCGGACCGCCAGCGAGCGCTTGTGGTGGAGGAAGCGCTGCCGCAGCCTGGCGAGGTTGTCCGGGCGGGTGTACTCGGGACCGTAGATGATCCGCAGGTACTCCCGGCCGCGGCACTTGACGCCCGGCTGGACCAGCCGGCCCTCGGGCGTGCGCACCAGCGCGCCGAGCGGCTTGACGACCATGCCCTCGCCGCCGCGCCCGGTCATCTCCAGCCACCAGTCGACCCCGGCGCGCACCGACTCGGGGTCGGCGGTGTCGACGTAGAGGCGGCGGGTGACCTGGAGCAGTCCGCTGGTGTCGTGCTCCACGAGCCGGTCCACCAGCGCGAGCTGTTCGTCGTGCGGCAGCGCGGCCAGGCTGCGGCCCCGCACGGCCAGGAGCTGGAACGGCGCCAGACGGACGCCCTCCAGGCCCTCGGTGGGCCAGCAGTAGCGGCGGTAGGCGGCGGTGAACGCGGCGGCGTCCTCGGCCCGCCCGCGCTGACGCTCCAGCAGCCCGGCGACGTCGACGCCCCGGGCGGCGGCGCCCTCCAGCGCGGCCAGCGCCCCGGGGAAGGCGGCACCGGCGGCCGCGCCGACCGCCGCGTACTGCGAGCGCAGCAGACCGGACGCCTTCAGCGACCACGGCATCAGCTCGGCGTCCAGGAGCAGCCAGTCGGTGTCCAGCTCGCTCCACAGCCCGGCGTCGCCCGCCGCCGTGCGCAGCCGGCCGAGGATCTCCTCGGTGACCGCCGGGTCGTCGAAGAAGGGGCGGCCGGTACGGGTGTAGAGGGCGCCCGTGGGACCGTCCACGCCGAAGCGCTCGCGTGCCGCTCCGGCGTCCCGGCACACCAGGGCCACCGCCCGCGAGCCCATGTGCTTCTCCTCGCACACCACCCGCGCCACGCCGTCCTCCCGGTACTGGGCGAACGCCTCGGCCGGGTGCTCCAGGTAGCCGTCCTCGCGCGAGGTGGCGGTCGGCGCCATGGTGGGCGGCAGGTAGGGCAGCAGCCGCGGGTCGACGGCGAACCGGCTCATCACCTCCAGGGCCGCCGCCGCGTTCTCCTCGCGGACGGCCACCCGGCCGGTGTGCCGGGTCTCCACGCCGCGGCGGCCCTGCACGTCGCCGAGGTCCAGCGGACGCCCGTCGTGCCCGCCGGGCGCCTCGGAGCGCAGCGGTCTGACCGGCTCGTACCAGACCTGTTCGGCCGGTACGTCGACCAGCTCGCGCTCCGGCCAGCGCAGCGCGGTCAGCTTGCCGCCGAACACGGCGCCGGTGTCCAGGCACAGGGTGTTGTTGAGCCAGGTGGCCTCCGGGACGGGGGTGTGGCCGTAGACGACGGCCGCCGAGCCCCGGTAGTCCTCCGCCCACGGGTAGCGCACCGGCAGGCCGAACTCGTCGGTCTCGCCGGTGGTCTCGCCGTACAGGGCGTGCGAGCGGACCCGGCCGGAGGTGCGGCCGTGGTACTTCTCGGGCAGCCCCGCGTGGCAGACCACCAGCCGGCCGCCGTCGAGCACGTAGTGGCTGACCAGGCCGTCGATGAACTCCCGTACCTCCGCGCGGAACTCCTCGCTCTCCCGCTCCATCTGCGCGACCGTCTCGGCCAGTCCGTGGGTGTGCTGGACGGTGCGGCCCTTGAGGTGGCGGCCGAACTTGTTCTCGTGGTTGCCCGGCACGCACAGCGCGGTACCGGACTTCACCATGCCCATCACCCGGCGCAGCACGGCGGGCGAGTCGGGGCCGCGGTCGACGAGGTCGCCGACGAAGACCGCGGTACGGCCCTCGGGGTGGACGCCGTCGGTGTAGCCCAGCTTGCCGAGCAGGGCCTCCAGTTCGGCGGCGCAGCCGTGCACGTCGCCGATGATGTCGAAGGGGCCGGTGAGGTGGGTGAGGTCGTTGAAGCGCTTCTCGGTGACGACGGTGGCGTGCTCGGCCTCCTCCTCGCCGCGCAGTACGTGCACCTTGCGGAAGCCCTCGCGCTCCAGGTGGCGCAGCGAGCGGCGCAGTTCGCGGATGTGCCGCTGGACGACCCGGCGGGGCAGCCCGGCCCGGTCGCCGCGGGCGGCGTTGCGCGCGGTGCAGACCTCCTCGGGCAGGTCCAGGACGATGGCGATCGGCAGCACGTCGTGCCGCTTGGCCAGGTCGATCAGCTGGCGCCGGGCGTCCTGCTGCACGCTGGTGGCGTCGACGACGGTCCGGCGGCCCGCGGCGAGCCGCTTGCCCGCGATGTAGTGCAGGACGTCGAAGGCGTCGCGGCTGGCGCTCTGGTCGTTCTCGTCGTCGCTGACCAGGCCCCGGCAGAAGTCCGAGGAGAGGACCTCGGTGGGCTTGAAGTGGCGGCGCGCGAAGGTGGACTTGCCCGAGCCGGTGGCGCCGACGAGGACGACGAGGGAGAGGTCGGTGACGGGCAGCACGCGTCCCCGCGTGGTGCCGCCGGTCCCGTTCTGGTGCTCGTTCTCCGGTGTGCCGGTCATGCCGCCTTCGCCTCCTTCTCGTCGGTCTTCGCGTCGGTCTGCTTGTCGGTCTTCGCGTCGGTCTTCGCGTACGGCTCGTGCTGCTCGCGGGTCCTGCGGGGCTCGCGGGGCTGCTCGCCGGACGCGAGGGTGAACACGGCCATCTGGGTGGGCGGGCCCACCTCGGGGTCGTCGGGGCCGACGGGCCGGAACCCGACGGTGTAGCCGTGCCGGGCGGCGACCTCCCCGGCCCAGGTGCGGAACTGCTCCCGGGTCCACTCGAAGCGGTGGTCGCCGTGCCGGACGTGCCCGGCGGGCAGCGTCTCCCAGCGGACGTTGTACTCGACGTTCGGCGTGGTGACCAGGACCGTACGGGGCCGGGCGGCGCCGAACACCGCGTACTCCAGGGCGGGCAGCCGGGGCGGGTCGAGGTGTTCGACCACCTCGCTGAGCACGGCCGCGTCGTAGCCCTTGAGCTGCTTGTCGGTGTAGACGAGCGAGCCCTGCCGGAGCGTGACGCGCGCGGCCTGCCGCTCCCCCATCCGGTCCAGCCGGAGGCGCCGGGCGGCGATGGTGAGCGCCCGCACCGAGACGTCGACGCCGACGATCTCGGTGTGGCGGACGTCCTTGAGCAGCGCCTGCACCAACTGGCCCTGGCCGCAGCCGAGGTCGAGCACCCGGGCGGCGCCCACCGCGGCCAGTTCGGCGAGGATCGCCTCGCGGCGCCGGACGGCGAGCGGGACGGACCGCTCCCCGGTGCCGTCGCCCGGGTCGGTGCCGGTACCGGTGTCGGTGTCGGCGTCGGCGTCGGTGTCGGCCGCCACCGCGTTGTCGATCTCCTCGACGGCGCTGTCGTCCGACTCGGCCAGCCGCGCCAGTTCCAGCCGCTCCCTGGCCTGCCGGGTCAGCGACCAGCGGCGGCTCAGATAGCGGCTGGTGATGAGGTGCTGCTCCGGGTGCGCGGGCAGCCAGCCCTCGCCCGCCCGCAGCAGCTTGTCGACCTCGTCGGGGGCGACCCAGTAGTGCTTGGCGTCGTCCAGGACGGGCAGCAGCACATAGAGGTGGCGCAGGGCCTCGGCGAGGGTGAGGGTCTCCGACTCCAGGACCAGGCGCACATAGCGGGAGTCGCCCCACTGCGGGAACTCGGTGTCCAGCGGTACGGCGTCGGCCGTGACCGTCCAGCCGAGCGGGGCGAACAGTCGCTGCACCAGGGCCGCTCCGCCGCGGGCGGGCAGGGCCGGTATCTCGATGCGCAACGGGCGTGACTGTCCCGGCATTTCGGGCCGGGCGCGGCACACACCGCGCAGCGCGCTGGAGAACACCGCGCTCAGCGCCACGGCGAGCAGCGAGGAGGCGGCGTAGGGGCGGTCGTTGACGTACTGCGCGAGCGCGGCGTCGGGTGCGCCGCCGCGGCCGCCCTTGCCCTTGCCCTTGCTCCGCCGCACCAGCGCCACCGCGTCGACCTCCAGCAGCAGCGCCGCCGTGCAGCGTTCGTCGTCCGCCTCGGGGTAGAGGACGTGCGCCGTGCCGAAGGAGGTGGAGAACGCCTGCGCCTTGCCGGGATGCTTGTGCAGCAGATGACCCAGGTCGGTGGCGGGGCGTTCGGGTGTGCCGGTGGTGCTGACGGTCAGGAACATGGCGGTGGCCTCTCCGGCCGGTCGGGTGGATGGGTGCCGGGCGTGCGCGGGCCCCCGGGACGCAGATCCCGGGGGCCCGGCAGGACGACGCCTCCACCTTGGCACAGGGCGGCGGACCCGCGCCCGCCTTTAAATCATGCCAACTGCGCCTGGACCTGGGAGGAGATCAGCTCCAGGTGGTCCAGGTCGGAGAGGTCGAGAAGCTGGAGGTAGAGGCGGCTCGCGCCGATCTCGGCGTAGCGGCCGATCTTGTCGACCACCTCGGCCGGGGAGCCGGCCAGGCCGTTGGCCTTCAGCTCGTCCACCTCGCGGCCGATCGCGGCGGCGCGGCGGGCGACCTCCTGGTCGTCGCGGCCGACGCAGACGACCAGGGCGCTGGAGTACGTGAGGGAGTCGGCGTCGCGGCCGGCCGCCAGGGCGGCGGTGCGCACCCGGCCGAACTGCCGCTCGCTGTCCTCGACGGAGGCGAAGGGGATGTTGAACTCGTCGGCGTACCGGGCGGCCAGCCGCGGGGTGCGGACCGCGCCGTGCCCGCCGATGAGGACGGGGATCTTCTCCTGCGCGGGCTTGGGCAGCGCGGGCGACCCGGTCAGCTGGTAGTGCTCGCCCCGGAAGTCGAAGGTCTTGCCGGTCTCGGTGGCCCACAGGCCGGTGACGACGGCGAGCTGCTCCTCCAGGCGGGCGAACTTGTCCTTCGGGAAGGGGATGCCGTACGCCTTGTGCTCCTCCTCGAACCAGCCCGCGCCCAGGCCCAGCTCGACCCGGCCGCCGGACATCTGGTCGACCTGGGCGACCTGGATGGCGAGGACGCCGGGGAGGCGGAAGGTCGCGGCGGTCATCAGCGTGCCCAGGCGGATGCGGCTGGTCTCGCGGGCGATCCCGGCGAGGGTGATCCAGGCGTCGGTGGGTCCGGGCAGGCCGTCGCCGTCGCCCATGCGGAGATAGTGGTCGGAGCGGAAGAAGGCGTCGAACCCGAGGTCCTCGGTGGCCTTGGCGACGGTGAGCAGGGTGTCGTAGGAAGCCCCCTGCTGGGGCTCGGTGAAGATGCGCAGATCCATGGTCCCATCCTGCACGTCCGGCACCACGGCGGGCCCGCCGACCCCGCCGCCCGCCCCGGACACGCCGTCCGTCCGGCGCCGGACGGGTGAAGGACCGGCGCTCGGGGGCTCAGCCCGCCTCGCGCTCCGGCAGGACCGCCTCCTCGCGGGCGGCCAGCTTGCGCAGCATCTCGCGGACCCGGTCGCGGGACTCGTCGGCCGCGTCGATGGCCTCCATGCACTGCCAGTACGTCCGCTCGTCGGCAGCCGAGCTGGCTATGCCGACCAGGGCTATCCCGACCTCGCCGAGCAGTCCGCCCAGGCACAGCAGCACCCGGCGCTCGTCCGCCAGTTCGGTGAGCTGGGCGGCGCGCGAGGCGCCGGGGTCCAGGTCCGGGGCGTCCAGGACCCCGCAGCCCCGGCCCGCCAGCTCGGTCAGGCCCAGGGCCTCGCCCCGCAGCTCGGGCGGACCGGTGACCGCGATGCGGCTGCCGACCGCCTGGGCCAGGGCTTGCGCCTGCCACACCTCCGCCAGGATGGCGGGGGCCTCGCCGCTGCCCGCCAGCGCACGCCTGCTCGCCAGGATGAGCCGCATCGCGTCCATGCGCTGCCCCCGCTTCCTCCGACGTACTCGCCGCACGTCTGCCCGAACTCCCTTGTTCACTACCCAGAGTGAAGGCGCCTGGCACAAAAAGCCAGAGGAAGACGGAAATCTCTGGACAACAAATCGATTTCGACCGAGTGAACGACTCCGGAGAGTAATAGCGGAACGCTCAACTCCGGCCGTTTTCCTCCGTGGTGCCCGTGGTCCCCGGGTCCGTCCGCCGCGCCGGGAACCGCTGCTCGTTGCGGTCGATCTTCGCGGCGAGCGCCGTCAGCGGATCGACGCCGAGCACCTCGCAGAACTGGAGCAGATAGGCGAGGACGTCCGCGACCTCGTCCCGCACGCGGTGCGCGGTCCCCGGGTCGTCCATGACGCGCGCCGACTCCTCCGGAGTCAGCCACTGGAAGATCTCGACCAGTTCGGACGCCTCGACGCTGAGGGCGGCGGCCAGGTTCTTCGGGGTGTGGTACGGCTGCCAGTCCCGCGCGGCGGCGAACTCGGCGAGCCGCCGCTGGAGTCCGGCCACCTCGGGGCCGGACCCGGTGGACGGGGTGGCACCGGAGGGGACGGGGGCGGGGCCCGGCTGCGCGGAGGGATCGGGGTGCTCGGTCACGTCATCAGGTCTATCACCCGTGCTCACCAGGTCTGTCACCCGTGCCGTCCCGGCAGCCCCGGCCGCCCCGGTTCACATGCAGGGGACGGCCGCCCCCTGCATGAGTCCGCTCACCTCGGTGCCCGGCGGGGTGAGGAGGAACACATTGCGGTCGACCCGGTGCATCCCGCTGCCCAGGCCGAAGACGACACCGGTGCTGAAGTCCAGGACCCGCTTGGCCACGTCGCCCTCGGCGCCGGTGAGGTCCAGCAGGACCGGCACCCCGGCCATCAGCGTCTCCGCCACGTCCCGGGCGTCCGCGAACACATTGACTCTGAGGACGACGAACCGGCGGCGCATCTCGGTGTCCGCCTCCGGGAGGGAGCGGTGGTCCACCGCGGACGGCCAGGAGTCCCGTCCGCGCAACGGAACGACCTGGGCGAGCCCCTCCCACTGTTCATCGGTGACGTCGTGGCTGTTCACCGGCTCCCCCCGACCTGACTCGTACTCATCGCCTGCACTGGCCAATTCTTACGCCATGTCACCTGTTCGGCCCAACTGCGACACGGCCGGTGCCGGATCCGGCGCGCCGTGGCAGGGGTTCCGGGGGCCCCGGTCGCCGGTGAGGACGACGAGCTGCCGGGTCGCCCGGGTCATGGCGACATAGCGGTCGACGGCGCCCTCGACGCCGGTGCCGAAGCCCTCCGGGTCGACGAGCACGACCAGGTCGAACTCCAGTCCCTTGGCCAGCCGCGGGGACAGCGACCGCACCCGGGGGCGCGGCCGGAAGGACGGGTCGCCGATGACGCACGCGGTCCCCTCGGCGTGCCCGGCGAGCCAGGCGTCGAGGATCCGGCCGAGGTCCGCGCGGGAGCCGTGGCCGACCGGGACGCCGGCGTCGCGCACGGAGACCGGCACTCCGGCGTCCGGCAGGACGGCCCGGATGACCGGCTCGGCCTCCTCCATGATCTCCCGCGGGGTGCGGTAGTTGACGGTCAGGGAGGCCAGGGCGATCCGGTCGAACCCGACCCGCCGGAGCCGTTCGCGCCAGGACTCCGGGAAGCCCTGCCGGGCCTGGGCGCGGTCCCCGACGACGGTGAAGCTCCGCGACGGGCACCGCACCAGCAGCATCTGCCACTCGGCGTCGGTCAGTTCCTGGGCCTCGTCCACGACGATGTGCGCGAACGGCCCGGCGAGCCGGTCGGGTTCGGCGGCGGACAGCGCGCCCTCGTCGACGAGCGCGTCCCGCAGGTCCTGGCCGCGCAGCATCGCCACCGCACCCTCACCGTCGTCGTCGGCCGCCAGGACGTGTTCGATGACACCGGCCATCCGCTCGCGCTCGGCCGCGGCGGCGGCCCGCTGCCGCCGCCTGCGCCGGGACGCCTCCGGGTCGCCGAGCCGCTGCCGGGCCGCGTCGAGCAGCGGCAGGTCGGACACGGTCCACGCCCGCGGGTCGGCGCGCTGCAACCGCCGTACGTCCTGCGGCGCGAGCCAGGGCGCGCACAGCCGCAGATAGGCGGGCACCGTCCACAGGTCCCCCACCAGGTCGGCCGCCTCGATCAGCGGCCAGGCGCGGTCGAAGGCCGTGCGCAGCTCCCGGTCGCGCCCCAGGGCGGCGCGCAGCGTCTCGGGGGCGGTGTCGCCGTCGTGCTTGTCGGCCAGGACGGTGAGCAGTTCCTCCCAGACCTGGTCGCGGGCCTCGTTGTGCGGGGCGCCGGGTCCGGCCGACCCGAAGGCGACGGCCCAGTCGGCCGGGCCGAGCGGGATGTCGGACCAGGGGGTGGAGACCGTCATCGCCTCGGTGGGCGGCTCCTCGTAGAACCGTACGGCCGTCTCGATCGCGCGCACCAGGCCGGCCGAGGACTTCAGCCGGGCCGCCTCCGGGTCGGTCTCGGTGCCCGCACCGGCGCCCTCGGGGACGAGGTCGCGCAGGGTGCAGGTCCGCACGCCCTCCTCGCCGAGGCTGGGCAGGACGTCGGCGACGTAGCCCAGGTAGGGCTGGTGCGGTCCGACGAACAGCACGCCGCCCCTGCGGTGCCCGAGGCGCGGGTCGGAGTACAGGAGGTAGGCGGAGCGGTGCAGCGCGACGACGGTCTTGCCGGTCCCGGGGCCGCCGTCGACGACGAGGGCGCCGCGGGAGCCCGCGCGGATGACGGCGTCCTGGTCGGCCTGGATGGTGGCGAGCACGTCCCGCATGCGCGGGGAGCGGGTGGCGCCGAGAGCGGCGATGAACGCGGACCGGTCGTCGAGCGCGGCGTGCCCGGCGAGGGCGTCCTCGGTGAACACCTCGTCCCAGTAGTCGCTGATCCGGCCGCCGCTCCAGCGGTACCTGCGGCGGCCGGCCAGCCCCATCGGGTCGGCGTGGGTGGCGCCGAAGAACGGCTCGGCGGCCGGTGAGCGCCAGTCGACCAGCAGCCGGGCGCCCGAGCCGTCGGTGAGGCCGAGCCGTCCGACGTACACCGGCTCGGTGCCGTCGGCGCCGACCATGCGGCCCAGGCACAGGTCGAGTCCGAAGCGGCGCAGGGTGCGCAGCCGGGCGGTCAGCCGGTGGACCTCGGCGTCCCGGTCCATCGCCTGCCGGCCGAGGCCGCCGGGGGCCCGGCGTTCGGCGTCGAGCCGCTCGGTGAGTTCGGCGACGGACTGCTCCAGGCACCGGGCGACGGCAGCGAAGTGCCGCTCGTCGGCGGCGATCAGCGCGGGGTCGGCCTTGGCGGCCAGCCGCTCTGGGAGGTCGAAGGCGGGCGTGGTGAGAGGGGTCACGGCCTGGGGGCTCCCGTTCCTGGGGTGTGTGGCGGGGTGCGGTGCCCTGCGTCCCGCGGGCGGTCGGTGCGCCGGGACAGTCCGGCGTCTTCGCAGGTCATGGGCTTCGGCCGGACATTCTGCGGGGCGAGGGGGGCCTTGCCGCAAGCCCCCCGGTGCGCTATACGTTGAGAGTGGCGGGGAGTGGGTCGCTCCTCCCGCCGCTTCCCCCGGGCCGTGGATTCCCCGGACGCACCGGTGATACGACGCACCAGGGATACTCCGTGGGTGATTCCCCGTCGAAACCCTGTCCGTCGCCCCTCCTGGGCCGGGCGCAACTACACGCTGCTCACCGCCGCCGCCGTCGTCTCGGGTCTCGGCAGTTCCGGGGCGCTGGTCGCGGGGGCCTTCGCGGTGCTGGCGGCCGGCGGCTCGGCGACCGACGTGGGGCTGGTCGCGGCGGCGCGGACCGTGCCGCTGGTGCTGTTCGTGCTGATCGGCGGGGCGCTGGCGGACCGGGTCCCCCGGCACCGTGTGATGGTCGCGGCGAACGCGCTCAACTGCGCCTCGCAGGGCCTGTTCGCCGTCCTGGTGCTGACCGGCACCGCGCAGGTGTGGCAGATGGCGCTGCTGGCCGCGCTGGGCGGCACCGGCCAGGCGTTCTTCTCCCCGGCCGCCGAGGGGATGGTGCTGGCCACCGTCTCCGGCAGCGAGTCCGGGCGTGCCTTCGCCGCCTTCCGGATGGGGGTGAACGGCGCGGGCATCCTCGGCACCGCGCTGGGCGGCGCGCTGGCCGCCGCCACCGGGCCGGGCTGGGTGCTGGCGGCCGACGCGGGGGCCTTCGCCGTCGCGGCGGCGCTGCGGGCCTTCCTGGACGTACGGGACGTGCCGGGGCGGCGGGGCGGCGCCGGGCTCCTGGCGGATCTGCGCGAGGGGTGGCGCGAGGTGGCCGGGCGGCCCTGGCTCTGGTCGATCGTGACGCAGTTCGCCGTGGTGAACGCGGTGGTCGCGGCGGCCGAGTCGGTGTACGGGCCGCTGGTCGCGCGGGAGCGGCTGGGCGGCGCGGGCCCGTGGGGTCTCGCGCTGGCCGCCTTCGGGGCGGGCACGCTGCTGGGCGGGCTGCTGATGACGCGCTGGGCGCCGCGCAGGCTGCTGCTGGTGGGGGTGCTGGGCGTGCTGCCGCTGGCGCTGCCGTCCGCCGCGCTGGCCGTGCCGGTGGCGACGCCCGTACTGGTCGCGGTGCTGTTCGTGACGGGGGTGAGCGTCGAGGTGTTCGCGGTGGCGTGGATGTCCGCGCTGCACCAGGAGATACCGGAGGAGAAGTTCTCGCGGGTGTCGTCCTACGACTGGCTCGGGTCGCTGGCGCTGGTGCCGGTGGCGACGGCAGCGGCCGGTCCGGTGCAGGACGCGGTGGGCCGGCCGGCCGCGCTGTGGGGGTGCTCGGCACTGGTGCTGGTGCTGACCCTGGCCGTGCTGTGCGTGCCGGACGTACGGCGGCTGACCCGCCGTACCGGTGGCGGGGACGGCGACGGCCGTGGCGACGGCGCTGGCGACGGCATCGCGGCGCTCGGTCCTGCTGCTCCTGGGCAGGTCGCGCTGGGTACGGCCGTCCTCGGTCCGGTCGTGTCCGGTCCGCTGCCGGGGCCGGAGAGCGGCACTCAGGGCACGGCCGGTCCGCCGAGGTAGCGGCCCTTGGCGTCGTAGGGCCAGGCGTTGGCGACGCAGCCGTGCAGCCCGTCGATCTGCTGCATCATGGCGGGCGCGGGCCGTCCGGCTCCGGGGCACGCCTCGTGGCCGTGGCCGATGCGGTGGCCGACCTCGTGGTTGACGATCAGGGCGCGGTACTCGTGGAGGGGGCCCGGGAACTCGGGCGAGCCCTGGTTCCAGCGCTTGAGGTTGACGATCACCTGGCTGCCCACGTCGCAGTTGACCTCCCCGCGGGTGTGCAGTCCGGCCGCGCCGCAGATGCGGTCCACGGTGTCGGGCGTGGCGATCCGCACCACGAAGTCGAGGGGGCCCTGGGAGACGAGCTGGAAGGCGTCGTGCCCGTCGGCGGTCCAGCCCCGCCGGTCGGCGAGGATGCCCTCGATCTCGCGGGCCGCCTCGTCGGGCGCGATGCCCGTGCCCTCCTCGACCTGGACCTCGTAGCGCCGGAGCGTACCCGTACCGGCCTGCTTGCCGGTGGCGTGCGCGGTGTGGAAGACGCCGTTCCCGCTCTGGTGCGGGTCGGAGCCCTTGCCGCGCGCACCCGGTGTCGCGCCCGCGCCGCCGGTCGCCTTCCCGGACGGCGCGGCCCGGCCGTCCGCGTGCCGCCCGGCGTCCGCCGCCTGCGTACGCCCCTTCCCGGCGGACGCGGACGAGGTCGCGCCGCCTCCGGCCGCCGACGCGCGGTCGGCGCCGTCCGGGCCGCCCGCGAGCAGGGCCGCGGCGCCGAGCGCACCGGCCGCGGCCAGCGCGCACAGCAGGTACACGCGGCGACGGTGGCGGGCGCGGCGGCGGGAGGCGCGGCGGACGGTGCGACGGCTGCGGATGCCGTCCGCGCCGGGGCCGGTGTCCGGGCTGGGCGTGGTTCTGGGCATGGCGCACAGGCTGATGACCTCATGTGATGCCCTCTGGACCGAAAGGTCACGGAAACGTAACGGCAGCTTTCCGCAGTGCCTCCGGGACCTTCATATGATCCTTCGGTAACAGTTCCCGGCCGCGGACGGCCCCGGCGGCCGTCGCCGCCCGCGGCCCGCACATACTGGGCGCCATGCCCCGGATCCTGCTCATCGAAGACGACGCCGCCGTGCGCCAGGGCGTCCGGCTCGCCCTGCGCCACCAGGGGCACGACGTCTGCGCCGCCGCCACCGGCGAAGAGGGCCTGGAGCAGCTCGGCGCCTTCCGCCCGGACGTGGTCGTCCTCGACCTCATGCTGCCCGGACTGCCCGGCCTCGACGTGTGCCGCCGGATCAGGGACCGCGAGCAGGTCGGGATCATCATGATGACCGCCAAGGGCGACAGCGTCGACATGATCGTCGGCCTGGAGGCGGGCGCCGACGACTACGTGGTCAAGCCCGTGCAGGCGCGCGTCCTGGACGCCCGCATCCGCGCCCTGCTGCGCCGCCTGGACGCCCCGCACACCGGCGCCGCCCGGCCCCGCGCCGAGACCCACGGCGAGCTGGGCATCGACCGGACCGGGCTGCGCGTCACCCACCGGGGCCACCCGGTCGACCTCGCCCCGTCCGAACTGCGGCTGCTGCTCGCCCTGTCCGCCTCCCCCGGCCAGGTCCTCAGCCGCCAGCAACTGCTGGAGGCGGTCTGGGAGCACAGCTACCACGGGGACATACGCCTGGTGGACGCCTGTGTGAAGCGCCTGCGCGGCAAACTCGGCGAGCCCGGCGGCACCTCGCGCTACGTCCACACCGTGCGCGGCTTCGGCTACTGCTTCCGGTCGCCGTGAGACTCCGCCGCCCCTCCCTGCGCGGCGGCCTGCGGCTCCGGCTCGTCGCGGGCTTCACCGTCGTCGCCGTCGTCAGCTGCCTGAGCACCGGTGTGCTGACCTTCCGCGAGGCCCGCACCGGAGTGCTCCAGCAGAGCCAGGACGCGGTGGTCCGGCAGTTCCGCGACAGCGTCGACGCGCGGGCGCCCGGCTTCCCCGACACCCCCGGCAAGGCCGACCTGAACAGCATGGTCGCCGACCTCGCCTACACGCACCGCTCGCAGCAGTGGCGCTTCCTGGCCACCTACGGCGGCCTGCGCGCCGTCTACGGGCCGCAGGACAGCTTCGACGTCCTCACCCCCGAACTGCGGCGCTCCGTGAGCACCCGGGCCGCCGCCGTCTTCCAGCGGGTGCGCCACGACGGCCGGGCCTACCTCGTCGTGGGCCTGCCCGTCACCTACGCCTCCTCGGGCGGCGTCTCCGCCACCCCGACCGGCCTCGTGCTCTACCTGGTCGTCCCGCAGGAGACCGAACAGCTCTACGTGCAGGCCCTGATCACCGCCATCGAACGGGCCACCCTGCCCGCGCTGGGCCTCGCCGTGCTGATCGCGCTGCTGGTCGCGCGCGGGGTGCTGCGCCCCGTCCGGGCCCTGGGCCGGGCCACCCGGCGGATGGCCGCCGGGCACCTGGACACCCGGCTGGCCGTGAGCGGTTCCGACGAACTGGCCGAGCTGTCACGGACGTTCAACGACACCGCCGCCGCGCTGGAGCAGTCCGTGGCCGAGCTGCGCCGCATGGAGGAGCGGGCCCGCCGCTTCGCCGCCGACGTCTCGCACGAACTGCGCACCCCGCTCGCCGCGATGACGGCGGTCACCGACGTGCTCGACGAGGAGTCGTCCCGGCTGGACCGGGTCACCGGCGAGGCGGTGCGCCTGGTCAGCGAGGAGACCGCGCGGCTGGCCCGGCTGGTCGACGACCTGATGGAGATCTCCCGCTTCGACGCGGGCGCCGCCGAACTCGGCGCCGACGACATCGACCTGGCCGAGTCGGTGCGGCACACGCTCGCCGCCCGCGGCTGGCTGGACCGGGTCGCGGCGGACCTGCCGGAGCCGGGCGGCCTGCGGGCCCGGGTCGACCCGCGCCGGGTGGACGTGGTGGTCGCCAATCTGGTCGGCAACGCGCTGCGGCACGGGGCACCGCCGGTGGCCCTGCGGCTGACCGCCGAGGGCGGCTGGGCCGTGCTCACCGTGGCCGACCGGGGACCCGGCATCCCCGAGGCGGACCTGCCGCACATCTTCGAGCGCTTCTACAAGGCGAGCCGGGCCCGTACCCGCAGCGAGAGCAGCGGACTCGGCCTCGCCATCACCGCCGAGAACGTACGTCTGCACGGCGGACGCGTCCGGGCGGCCAACGGCCCCGGCGGCGGCGCGGTGTTCACGGTCGAGCTGCCGCTGCGGCCGGGGCCGCCGACCGGAGCGGCGGAGGCCGGGGCGGGGCACGACCCCATGGCCGCCACCGAAGGGACCGAAAGGTCCGAAAGGGCTGAAAAGGCCGAATGGGCTGAATGGGCCGAGAGGAAGGACGGCGCATGAGACGCGCCCCGCGCACGGCCGCCGCCGCGGCCCTCACCGGCGCCCTGCTGGCCCTCGCGGGCTGCGGGGTGCCCACCTCGGGAGTGATCGACGCCGGGGCACCGGCGGTCGGCGTCCCCGCCCGGATCACGCTCTACTTCGTCGCCGACGGGACCCTGCGGCCCGTGCCCCGGCGGCTCCCCGAGGACATCGGCGACCCGGTGGAGGGCGCCGTACGGCTGCTGCTGGCCGGGCCCGTCGGCGACGAGGCCCGGAAGCTGACCACCGCCCTGCCCACCGTGCCGGGGCGGCCCGCCGTCACCGTGGCCGAGGGCGCCGTCACCGTCCGCTTCCCCGCCGGGGTGGAACGGCTGGACACGACGGCGATGGAACAGCTGACCTGCACCGCCGTGCACGCCCTGCACTGGAGCGGGGCGGACGCGAGCCCCTCGCCGACCGGCGCCGGGACCGCCTCGCCGGGCTCCGGCGAACCGAGCCCCGGGCTGCCGCACTCCGTGCCGCCGGGCGCCGTCGGCGGGATGTCGACGGCGCCGCCGTGGCAGCCGGGGCCGCAGCCGCACGTCAGTGTGCGCGCGGTGGGCGAGGGCTGGGCCACGGCCCGGCCGGACACCGTCTGCCCGCCCGGATGACCCACGGGCCGGGGCCCTGCCCGCCCCGGCGCCCGCGCGCCCGCCCCTCCCGCGGGCACCTCCCCCTGCCGCCCCCCCTTCCCCTGCCGCTCCCTACTGCTGTGCGGCCTCCGGAGGGGCCGCCGGGCAGGAGGGGCCGGTGGTGGGGTCGGACGTGGGATCGCCCGTGGGCGGCTGTCCGGTGCCGTCCTGGGACGGACTCCCCGAGGGCGACGGGCAGTCCGTGGGGGACGCCGAGCCGCTGGGCTCCGGTGTCGAGGACGGGTCACCGGTGCCCGAGGGGTCCGGCGACGGAGACCCCGGGTGCGACGGGGACGGACCGCCGGTGGGGGTGGGCGCCGGGGAGGACGGGCCGGACGACGGGGCAGGGTGCGAGGGGCGGGGCCTGCCGGGGCCGGAGGGCCCGGGGTCGGGGCCGATGATGATTCCGCCGCCGTCCTTGCCGCCCCCGCCGTGCCCCGTGTCCCCTCCGCCGCCGTCCACGGGCTTGGTCGCCGGGGTGTCGCCGCCCGCGCCCGGGGACTTCGGGATGACACCCTTGCCGTCCGGCACGCTGTGCACGCCATGGCGGTAGAAGTCCAGCCAGTAGCGGACCAGGTCCAGGTACTCCCGGGAGTTGTTGTAGCTGAGCACCGCCCGGTCCAGGTCGGCGGCCCGGCCCAGGTCCCGGCCGCCCGCGCACAGGTAGTGCCCGGCGGCCAGGGCCGCGTCGAAGACGTTGTTCGGGTCGGCGCGGCCGTCGCCGTTGCCGTCGGCGCCCCAGCCGTTCCAGGTGGAGGGCAGGAACTGCATCGGGCCCACCGCGCGGTCGTACACCGGGTCGCCGTCGAGGACCCCGCCGTCGGTGTCCCTCACCAGCGCGAACCCCCGGCCGTCGAGCGCCGGGCCGGTGATCCGCCCCAGGGTCGTGCCCTGCCGGTCCACCGCGCCGCCACTCGCCTGCCCGGACTCCACCTTGCCGATCGCGGCGAGCAGTTGCCAGGGCAGCCGGCAGCCCGGGTCGGTGCGGGCGACGGACCGCTCGGCGGCGCGGTAGGCGGCCAGCACGGTACCGGGGATGCCCGACTCGGCGCGTATGTCCGCTGTCTGACGTGCCGTCAGCGGCTTGCCGCCGGACTGCGTGACCAGGGGCGGGAGTTCGGTGTGGTACGAGCCGTCACCGGGCGCCGCGGCGGGAGCGGGGACGGCGGGCGCCGGGGCGCCCGGCGCCGCCTGCTCGTCGTCGGCCGCCGGACGGCCGGCTCCCCGGCCGTCCGACCCCAGCGCGCCGGGGGCCTGCGAGGCGGTGAGCGCCGCGACCGCGGCCACGGCGACGGCGGTGGTGCGCAGGCCGTGCCGGGTGCGGGCGCTCAGACGTCGTACGCGGCGTACGGGCATGGCTCTCACTCCGTGTCGATGAGGTGGGCGGGGCGGACGAGGTGTGTTCTCAGCGGCCGAAGGTGTCGATGCCGGAGACGAGCCAGCGGCCGCCGCTCAGGACGACGTCCACGGCGAACATGGCACCGGCGTAGGTCCCCTGGTCCTGTGCCTGCTGCCCACCCTTCGCTCCCTTGCTGTTCTTGCTGTTCTTGGTGTCCTTGCTGTCCTTGGTCCCGGCGGTGCTGACGCTGCTCTGGTCGGCGTAGACGAGGACCCGCGCCCGGTCGCCGTCGATGCGCTCGACCGCGCTGTCGGTCACGGTGGTGGTGATGACCGCCTTCTGCTGGTCGGCGCGGGTCCGCACGGCGTCCAGCAGGGCCCGGTGCTGGGCCACCGCCTTCCCCGTGAGCAGCGTCCTGACGGCCTTGTCGTACGCGGCGGGCGCCGCGTGGTCGTAGGAGAAGAGCGCGGTGACCGCCTTCTCCGTCTGGGTCTTGATCTCGCTGGTGCGGGCGGGGTCGGTCAGGGCGGTGTTGCGTACCGCGGGGTCGTCCCGCAGGCTCTGGGCGCGCCCGTGCGCCCAGCCGGCGAAGCCGCCGAGGACGAGCGTCAGCAGACACAGCACGGCCAGGACCAGGTTGCGGGACGGACGGCGCTTCCCGGTGCGGCGGCTCGGCGCGGCCGTGTCCGCGGCGGCCCGGGGGGTGTTCCCGGTGGCCGCGCCGGGCGCGGTGTCCGGGCCGGGCGAGGCGGTGCGCGCGGGCAGGACGGCCACGGCGGCGGGAGACCGGGCGGGCTCCTGCCCGGCCGCGGCTGCGGTCTCCGGCGGGAGGCCGCGGGCCTGGCGGCGGCGCTGGCGGTTGATGTGGTGACGGGTCGTCGACATCGGTGTCGTCCTCTCGTGCGGCGGCCGGCTGCTGCGGGGCGGGCAGGGGTCAGCCGGCCGAGGTGCCGCCCACGGGTGCCTGGCCCAGGGCGCTCAGCTTCCAGCCGCCGCCGGTGCGGGTGAGTTCACCGAGCATGCGGCTGTCCTTGTCGGTGCTCTGGCCGCCGGGCGCCTTCACCGTCACCCGCAGGGCCACGAGCACCCGGGCGCGTCCGGCCCGGTCGTCGAGTTCGGTGACGGCCCCCGACAGCACCCGGGCGGTGGTGACCGTCTTCGCCGACTTCACCTGTGTGGTGAACTCCTTGCGTCCGGAGACGAGTTGGTCGTGGAGTTCGCCGGTCGTCGAGGACTCCCACAGATCGAGTCCCCGGTCGACGCTGCTGTGGTCCAGGGTGTTCAGGTTCTGCACGGCCTGCTCACCGGCGGACAGCGCCTTGTCGCGCTGGACCGCGTACGCCGCCGCGTCGTCGTGCGCCGCGCCGTACCAGTCCCAGCCCGCCCACGCCGCGAAGCCGCCCGCGAGGAGCGTGAGGGCGAGGGCCGCGGCCGGCAGGGCGCGGGGCCCGGCCGCCCAGGTGCGGACCGTGCGTTTCATGGGGTGCTCCCGTCTGCCGTTCCCGCCCGCCGTCAGCGGGTCTGCATGTCGACGATCCGCCACTGGTCCCCCTCCTTCTGGGCGGTCACCACGAGTTGGGCCGCGGCGGCGGTCGCCTTGCCCTTGTCCCGGCGGGACACCTGGTCGAGGAAGACCAGCAACGTGGCGCTGCCGCCGTGGAGTTCGACCACGGCGACGCGTACGGCCTGGGTGCTCAGGGTCACCCGCTGCTTGGCGACGTCCGCGCGGATCCGGCCGACCAGTTCGGTGTACTGGCGTGCCGCCTTCCCGGTCAGGACGGACCTGGCCGAGCGCTCGGTGGCGTCGAGGCCGTCCGGTGAGTACGAGAAGACGCGGGCGAGGTCGTTGCCGATGTCACCGGCGACCCGGGTGGTGGCCTCGTTGTCGGTCAGCGCGGTGTTCCGGGCGGAGGGTGCCGAGCGCAGGTGGTGGGCGCCGTAGAAGAAGGCACCGCCGGCCAGGACGAGCACGAGCGCGAGCGCGGCGAGCGCGGAGCGGCGCAGCAGTGCGCGGCGCGAGCGGCGGGCGGGTGCGGCAGGCGCCTCGGCCGTGTCGTCGGTGTCGGCCGGGTCGTCTGTGTCGGCCGCGTTCTCGGCGTCCTCCGCCTCGTCGGCCGTCTCCGGTGCGTCGGGCGCCCCGCTCTCGTCCCGTGGCTCGGGTGCCGCCGCTTCGTCCGCCGGGTCCGCCGGGTTCGCTGTGTCCGCCGTGTCTTCCGTGATTGCCGTGTCCGCTCCGGCGGAATGCCCGCGCCTCGTGCGCAGCAGCCTGCTCATCGGCCGTCACCGTCCTCCGCCGTCCGGGCGAGCGGTACCGCGTCCAGTGCCTTGACCTTCCACTCGTCCTCGCCCGTGCGGGCCAGCACCGCTTCCAGCCGTTTGCGGTCCGTGGTCGGGGTCTTCGACCCGGCGGGGGTGACGTCCACGCGGACGGTCGCGATGAGCTTCGCGGTACCGGCCCGGGTGTCGAGCGCGGTGACGGCGGCCTCGGTGACCGTGCCGCGCGCCGAGGCACCCGTCTTCGCCTCGGTGCGGCCCAGTTCCTCCTGGAGCGGCCCGGTCGAGGCGGCCCGCCAGGCACTGACGCCCGCCTGCGCCGTCTGCCGCGTGGACGCGTCGAAGGTGGTGAGGACGGCGATGTTCCGGCGTCCGTCGGCGAGCACCGCGTCACGGGCCCGGCCGTAGGCGAGCGAGTCGTCGCCGCGGGCCTGGGCGTACGTCCACGCGCCCGCGCCGCAGAACGCCACCGCCAGGGCGAGAGCGGCGCCCGCCAGGACGCGCGCCCGCCTCACCGGTCCCCCTCGCCGGCCGGGGCGAGCAGGTCCGCGAGGCCGGCCGGGGCGCCGCCGCCGACGCCCGGCAGGGCGAGCGCGCCCGGCAGCGGTGCGGCGGATCCCGGGCCCGCCGTGCCGGTGCCCGTGGCGGCCGTGCCGCTGCCCGAGGGCAGGGAGGCGGGCTTGGCCGGGTCGGGCACCGCGCCGCTCCCGGGGGCGTGGGCCGAGCCGCGTACGCCGATGCCGCTGGAGGCGGGCGCGGTGCAGGAGGCGCCGGTGTTGAGCGGGGGCGCGGTGCCGAGGTCGAGGCCGTTGCGGTAGCGGGTGGCGCCGTAACCGGCGGTGCAGGGCAGGGGTTTGAAGAAGGTGACGGCCATGCCGAGGTTGACCTTTCCGCCGTCGACCGCGGTGGCGCCCGCGGCGACGGCCGCCGGGTACTTCACGAGCAGCTCCTCGATGCCGTGCTGCCGGGTGACGGCGACCTCGGAGGTGGTGAGCAGGTTGGCGAGGACCACACCCAGGCTGGGGTCGAGGTCGCGCAGGACGCCGCTGATCTGGGTGGCGGCGTCGGGCGCGACGGTCAGCAGCCGGCGCAGGTCGGCGTCGGATCCCTTGAGGGTGGCCGCCAGTCGGGTGGCGCCGGTGGCGAAGTCGCGTACGGCGCGGCCCTCTTCGGCCTGGGTGCGCAGCACGGTCTCGCCGTCGTCGATCAGCCGGGTGGTGGAGGGCAGCGCCCGGTCGGCCGCCCGGACGAACTCGCTGCCGTTGTCCAGGAGCACCTGGAGGTCGTCGCCGTGGCCCTCGAAGGCCTTGCCGAACTCGTCGACGACGGTGCGCAGATCGTCCAGCGGCACCGACTTGGTGAGGTCGTCGACGCTGCTCAGGACGTCGGTGACGGGTGCGGGCACCTCGGTGTCCGACTGCTCGATCCGGGCTCCGTCGCTGAGGTAGGGGCCGTCGTCGCTGCGCGGGCGCAGGTCGATGTACTGCTCGCCGACGGCGGAGAGCCCGGCGACGACGGCCCGGGTGTCGGCGGGGATGTGCGGCGCCGACTTCTTCAGGCGCAGTTCCGCCGTGACACCGTCCGCGGTGAGGTCGATGGGCCCGACCCGGCCGACGGACACGCCGCGGTAGGTGACGTCGGAGTGGGTGAAGAGTCCGCCGGTGCGCGGGAGTTGCACATCGACGGTGTAGTAGTCGGCGACGCCGACATAGCGGCCGAGGTCGGCGTAGCGGATACCGACGAAGCCGAGGACGAGGACGGCGATGACCAGGAAGGCGAGGTTCTTCAGCCGTACGGCGAGGGTGATCACCGGTGGGTGCCTCCGTCCTTCGCGGGGGTGGGGACGGAGGGCAGGGGCAGCGGCACGGACGGGACGGACTTCGGCGCCGGGTCGCGGCCGAGGCCGCGGCGGGCCGTCCCGGGCGCGGAGGCCGTGCCGGTGGGTGCGGGCGAGGCGGTGGATCCCGGTACCAGCGGCGGGATGATCTGGGTGCCCGGTACGGCGGCCATGTTCAGGTACACGTTGAGGTAGTCGCCCTTGATGCCGGTCATCACCTCGTCGGTGAACGGGTAGGTGAGCAGCACCTGGAGCGAGTCGGGCAGGTCGGCGCCCGCGTCGGCGAGGGCCTTCAGGGTGGGCGCGAGGGCCTTCAGGTCGGCGACCATGTCGTCCTTGCTGGCGTTGACGGTGGAGACGGCGACGCCGGACAGCGTGTCGAGGGAGCGGAGCATGGTCAGCAGGGCGCCGCGCTGCTCGTCCAGGGTCTTCAGGCCGGGTGAGAGGCCGGTGAGGACGGTCTGTACGTCGGTCTTGCGGTGGGCGAGGGTGGCGGCGAGCCGGTTGACGCTGTCGAGGGCGTCGGTGATGTCGTCGCGGTGCTGGTCGAGGTCGGTGACGAGGGTGTTGACGCGCTGGAGCATGGAGCGGACCTGGGGTTCGCGGCCGCCCAGGGCGGTGTTCAGTTCCTGGGTGATGGTCTTGAGCTGGTTGACGCCGCCGCCGTTGAGCAGCAGGGACAGCGCGCCGAAGACCTCTTCGACCTCGGTGTTGCGGCCGGTGCGGGAGACGGGGATGACGCTGCCGTCGGTGAGGTGCGTGGTGCTGGTGTCCTTGGCGGGGGCGACGAGCTGGACGTACTTCTCGCCGAGCAGGCTGGACTGCTCCAGGCGGGCACCGGCGTCGGAGGGCAGCCGCACATCGCCGTTGATCTTCATGGTGACGCGGGCCTTCCAGCCGTCGAGGCTGATGGCGGTGACCCGGCCGACGGCGACGTCGTCCACCTTGACCGCGGCCTGCGGGACGAGGCTGAGGACGTCGTCGAGTTCGGCGGTGACGGTGTAGGGGTGGGAGCCGAGGTCGGCGCCGCCGGGCAGCGGCAGGTCCTCGATGCCGTCGAAGCGGGGCGCGTCGACGGAGAACGCGCCGAAGGCCAGGGTGAAGCCGAGGGCCAGGGCGACGAGTCCGCCCGCCGTGACGCCCAGGGCCGCGCCGCCGGTGCGGATGGAGCGCTTCATCGGTCCCCCTTCCCCGTGGCGCCGTCCGTGGCCGCGGCGCCGCCGGTGGCGGGCAGCGGCAGCAGCGGGCCGCCCATGCTGATCTCGTTGAGGTTGGCCCGGCCGTCGAGGCTGCGGTGGTCGGGGTCGTAGGCGCCCACGACGTTGCTCGCGGCCAGCGGCGCGACGTCCAGGGCCTCGGCGAGCGAGGCCCGCTGTCGTACCAGGGTCTGGGTGAGGGGCACCAGCTTGTCGACGTTCTTCTTCAGTTCGCCCCGGTTGTCCTGGATGAACTGCTTGACCTGTCCGAGGCCCTTGCCGAGTTCGGCGAGCGCCCCGGCGAGGTCGTTCTTGTTGTCGGCGAAGAAGCTGACGACGGTGTCCAGGCGCTCCTGGGCGGTGCGGACGTCGGCATCCTTGTCCTTGAGCATGGTGGTGAAGGTCTGGAGCCTGCCGAGGCTGGCGAACAGGTCGTCGCTGGAGCCGTTGAGCGTCTTGGCGGCCTTGCCGAACTGCTCGATGCTGTCGCCGATGGCCTTGCCGTTGCCGTTCAGGTTGGCCGCGCCGGTCTTCAGCAGGTCGGACAGGGCGCCGGTGGAGTTGGCGCCGTCGGGGCCGAGTGCCTTGCTGAGGTCGGTGAGGGAGGCGTAGAGCTGGTCGATCTCGACGGGGGTGCGGTTGCCGGAGGCGGGCAGCACGGCGCCGTCGGCGAGGGCGGGCCCGGACCGGTAGGCGGGGGTGAGCTGCACGAACCGGTCGGCGACGACGCTGGGCGCCACGATCACGGCGTGCGCGCCGCGGGGGACCTGGATGCCGTCGTCGAGTTCGAGTTCGACCCGCACCTGGGTGCCCTGCGGCCGCACGGACTTCACCGCGCCGGCCCGCACCCCGAGGATGCGCAGGTCGGAGCCGGCGTAGATGCCGACCGCGCGGTCGAAGTAGGCGGTGACGCGGGTGCCGCCGGAGTCCAGGACGCGGGCGACGGCGAGGCCGGCCGCGACGACCACCAGGGCGACGGCCGCGGCGAGGAGTCTGCTGCGCTTGCTGTTCACTGACCGCTCCCCCGGTTCTGCGCGGACTGCTCGGGCGGCATGCATCCGGTGGCGGGCTGGGACCCGGCGGGCAGGTAGTCGCGCGGGACGACTCCGCACAGATAGCTGTCGAACCAGCGTCCGTTGCCGAGGGTGTTGCCGACGAGCCGGTAGTACGGGCCGACCAGGGCGAGGGTCTTGTCGAGCTGGGTGTTGTTCGCGGCCAGTACGTCGGTGACGCGGCCGAGTGCCTTGAGGGTGGGCCCGAGCTGCTTGTCGTTGTCCTGGACGAGGCCGCTGAGCTGGGTGGCGAGCGCCCTGCTGCCGGTGAGCAGGGCGCGGATGGCGTCGCGGCGGTCCTGGAGCTCGCCGAGCAGGGAGCCGCCGTCCTCGATGAGCGTCTCGAAGCTGGACTTCTTGTTCTTCAGGGTCTGGGTGAAGCGGGCGCTGCCCTTGAGGAGCTGGGAGAGTTCGGCGTCGCGCTTGGAGACCGACTTGGACAGGGCGGACAGGCCGGTGGCGGCGTTGCGCACGGCGGGCGGCGAGTCCTTGAAGGTCTGCGAGATGGTCTCGAAGCTCTTGGCGAGCTGCTGGGTGTCGATCTCGTCGACGGTGGAGCTGAGGTCCTGGAACGCCTGGGTGACGTCGTAGGGCGAGGTGGTGCGGGAGAGCGGGATGCGGTCGCCGGGGTCCTGGCGGCCGGCGCCCAGCGGGTCGAGCGCCAGGTACTTGTCGCCGAGCAGGGTCTTGATGGCGATGGCGGCGGTGGTGCGGTCGCCGATCCAGGCGTTCTTGGTCTCGAAGGTGACCTTCACCCTGCCGCGGTCCAGGGCGACCCCGGTGACCTTGCCGACCTTGACACCGGCGATGCGCACCTCGTCGCCCTTGTCGAGTCCGGCGGCCTCGCTGAAGTCGGCGCTGTAGGTGGTGCCGCCGCCGATCAGGGGCAGCCGGTCGGCGTTGTAGGCGAAGACGGTGAGCAGGGCCAGCAGGAGCAGTCCGACCAGGGCGACGGCGATCGGGTTGCGCTCCTTGACCGGCTTGAACAGGGGCCGGCGGGCGCGGCGCGGTGCGGCGTCCCGCTCGACGGGGGGACGGTGCAGGAGGGTCATGCGCCGCACCTCGGTTCCGTGACGGCGATGCCGGTGGGCGGCTTCGAGCCGTCGGAGGTGCTGACTCCGCTCACGCGCGCCTCGCAGAGGTAGAGGTTGAACCAGGATCCGTAGGAGGACAGCCGGGCCAGGGCGGTCATCTTGGCGGGGCTCTTGGCCAGGAAGTCCTGGATCTGCCCGGTGGCGTCGCCCAGGGTGCCGGAGAGCCGGCCCAGTTCGCGGATGTCCTGCTTGAGGGGGGCGCGTCCGTCCTGGAGGAGTCCGGCGGTGACGGTGGTCAGATCGCCCATGGCGGCGACGGCCCGGCCCAGCGGCTTGCGGTCGTCGTTGAAGCCGCTGACGAGCCGGCGGAGGGTGTCGACGAGGGTGTCGAAGCCTGCCTCGCGTTCGTTGAGGGTGGTCAGCACGGTGTTGAGGTTCTTCACCACGGCGCCGATGACCTGGTCCTTGGCGGCGACGGTGGTGCTGAGCGAGCCGATGTGCCGGATCAGGCTGTCGACGGTGCCGCCCTCACCCTGGAGGACCTGCACGATCGAACCCGCGAGTTCGTTGACGTCCTTCGGGGAGAGCCCTTCGAACAGCGGCTTGAAGCCGTTGAAGAGCAGCGTCAGATCGAGGGCGGGCGCGGTGTGGTCGAGGGCGATGGTGTCGCCGGCCCCGAGGGTGCCGCCGAGGTCGCCGCTGCCCTGGTCGAGGGCGATGTAGCGCTGGCCGACCATGTTGAGGTACTTCACGGCGGCCGTCGTGGAGCGGGGCAGGGTACGGTCGTCGCGGACGCTGAAGGTGATCTGGGCGGTGCGCCGGTTCACCACGCGGATGTCGGTGACCTCGCCGACCTTCACCCCGGAGACACGCACGCTGTCGCCGTCGACGAGTCCGGTGACGTCGGTGAACAGTGCCTTGTAGGAGCGGGTGCCGTCGCCGACGCCCCGGTTGGCGACGCTCAGTCCGAGGACGGTGGTGGCCAGCGCGGTGACCAGGACGAAGACGAGGGACTTCAGCACGGGGCCGGTCAGCGGGCGGCGCCGGGTGTGCGCGCTGCGCGGGGACGTCATTTCAGGGTCACCTCCGCGCCGCGCAGGGCGGGACCGGCGAGCAGGCTGCTCCAGTCCGGCAGGTCGGCGGACGGCTTGCCGGTGGCCGGGGCGAGGAGCTCGTTGACGAGGTCGTTCTCCTGCGGGGAGTTGGCGGGTCCGAGGTCCTGCCGGGCGGTGGCCGCGACCTGTGCGGCGGGCCGCGCGGGGACGCCGAGGTAGGGCACCGGGTAGCAGTGCGGGCCGCCGGAGGCGTCGTAGGAGGGGGTGTCGCGGCCGGGCACGTAGGCGCCGCGCGAGGGGACGGTGGTGACGTCGACGTGCAGGCCGGGCCGGTCGGTGCCCTTCCCGAGGGCCTTGTCCATCCGGGGCACGAAGTCGGCGAGGGTGCGCAGGGTGCACGGGAAGGACGAGGAGTACGCGGAGAGCAGCCGCAGGGTCGGCTTCGAGGTGGCGCTGAGCCGGATGATGTTGTCCTTGTTCTGCCGCAGGAAGGAGGTCAGGTCCTCGGCGGTGCGGGTGGTGGCGCCGAGGGTGCCGGCCAGGTCGGCGTCCTTCTCGGCCAGGGTGCCGGTGGTGGTGGTGAAGTCGGTGAGCGCGGTGACGATGTCCGGGGCGGCGTCGGCGTAGACCTGGCTGACCTTGACGAGTTCCTTCAGGTCGCGGTTGAGGGCGGGCAGTTCCGGGTTGAACTTCTTGAGGTGCGCGTCGAGTTGCGTGAGCGTGTCGCCGAGTTTCGCGCCCCGGCCCTGGAGCGCCTGGGAGACGGCGGACAGGGTGGCGGAGAGTTTCTGCGGCTGGACGGCGGTCAGCATGGGCAGCACGTTGTCCAGCACCTGCTGGAGTTCGACGGCGTTCGCGGAGCGGTCCTGCGGGATGGTCGCTCCGGCGGTCAGCGGGGTGGAGGAGGGGTGCGCGGGCGGGACCAGGGCGACGAACCGGGCGCCGAACAGGGTGGTCGGCAGCATCTGCGCGCTCACGTCGGAGGGGATGTCGCCGAGGGCGCCCGGTCGCAGCGCGAGGGTGAGCCGGGCACCGTGGTCGGTGGGTTCGATGGAGCGGACCTCGCCGACGACGACGCCGCGCAGTTTCACCTCGGCGCCCAGGTGCATCTCGTTGCCGACGCTGCCGGTCTCCACGACGACCGGGTCGGAGTCGGTGAACTGCTTGTCGTAGACGGCGACGGCGAGCCAGATCAGCAGGGCGGGCACCACCAGGAACACCACCCCGGCCAGCCTTCGGCTCAGCGTCTCGGTGCTGGGTCTGCTCATCTCACCCCGCCACCTTCACGGTCGTCGTGGCGCCCCACAGGGCCAGCGAGAGGAAGAAGTCGGTGACGCCGATCAGCACGATGGCGTTGCGCACCGAGCGGCCCACGGCGACGCCGACACCGGCGGGGCCGCCGGTGGCGCGGTAGCCGTAGTAGCAGTGGGCGACGATCACCATCACGCTGAAGATGAGCACCTTCAGCACGGACAGCAGGACGTCCGTGGGCGACAGGAACAGCCCGAAGTAGTGGTCGTAGGTGCCCCGGGACTGGCCCTTGAACAGGACGGTGACGTAGCGGGACGCCAGGTAGGAGGAGAGCAGCCCGATCGCGTAGAGCGGGATGATCGCGACGACCCCGGCGATGATGCGGGTGGTGACCAGGTAGGGCAGGGAGCGGATGCCCATGCCTTCGAGGGCGTCGACCTCCTCGTTGATGCGCATGGCGCCGAGCTGGGCGGTGAAGCCGGCGCCGACCGTCGCGGACAGGGCGAGCCCGGCGACGAGGGGGGCGATCTCGCGGGTGTTGAAGTACGCGGAGACGAACCCGGTGAACGCGGCGGTGCCGATCTGGTCCAGGGCGGCGTAGCCCTGGAGGCCGACGACGGTCCCGGTGAACAGGGTCATCGCGATCATCACGCCGATGGTGCCGCCGATGACGCCGAGGCCGCCGGTGCCGAAGACGACCTCGGCGAGCAGCCGCTGCACCTCCTTGAGGTAGCGGCGCAGGGTGCGCGGGATCCACAGCAGGGAGCGCAGATAGAACAGGAGCTGGTCGCCGGAGCGGTCGAGCCAGACGAGCGGGGAGGCCACGGCCTCAGCCTCCCTTCGGCGGGACGATCTGGAGGTAGACGCCCGTCATCACCATGTTGACGAAGAAGAGCAGGAGGAAGGTGATGACGACGGACTGGTTGACGGCGTCGCCCACGCCCTTGGGGCCGCCGCGCGGGTTGAGTCCGCGGTAGGCGGCGACGATGCCGGCGATGAACCCGAAGACGAGCGCCTTGAGTTCGCTGACATACAGGTCGGGGAGTTGGGCGAGCGAGGAGAAGCTGGACAGGTAGGCGCCGGGGGTGCCGTCCTGGAGGTACACGTTGAAGAAGTAGCCGCCGAGGATGCCGACCACGGAGACCAGTCCGTTGAGCAGGACGGCCACGCCCATGGCGGCCAGCACGCGCGGGACGACCAGGCGCTGCACCGGGGAGACGCCCATGACCTCCATGGCGTCCAGCTCCTCGCGGATGGTGCGCGAGCCGAGGTCGGCGCAGATCGCGGAGCCGCCGGCGCCGGAGATCAGCAGCGCCACGATGAGCGGGCTGGCCTGCTGCACCACGGCGAGCACGCTGGCGCCGCCGGTGAAGGACTGCGCGCCGAGCTGCTGGGTGAGCGAGCCGACCTGGAGCGCGATCACCGCGCCGAACGGGATGGACACGAGCGCGGCGGGCAGGATGGTGACGCTGGCCAGGAACCAGAACTGCTCGATGAACTCGCGGAACTGGAAGGGCCGTCTGAAGATGGCCCGGCCGACCTCCGCCGCGAGTGCGAAGAGCCGGCCGGTCTGCCGCAGGGCACCGGTGATCACGAGCCGCTCCCGCTGGTGGGCAGCGTGAGGCCGGCCGCGCCCGAGGCGGCGTAGGTGCGCTCGATGGCGGCGCGGGCGGCGGGCGGCAGCCGGTCGAGCATGCCCAGGACCCGTTCGCGGCGCCGCATGACGGCGCGGCGCGGCGGCATTCCGGGGGACGGTTCGAGCTGCGGGACGATCTCGCGCGGTCCGGCCGGTTCCGGCAGGGCGGCGGCCTCGGCGGCGAGGGTGGCGGCGTCCTTCTCCTCGGACATGCCGATGGGCCCCTCGCGCCGGGCGGCGAGGAACTGGGCGACCACGGGTTCGTCGCTGGTGAGCAGCACCTCGCGGGGCCCGAAGGTGACCAGTTCGCGCCGGAAGAGCATGCCCATGTTGTCCGGGACGGTGGCGGCGATGTCCAGGTTGTGGGTGACGATCAGCATCGTCGCGTCGATCTGGGCGTTCAGGTCGATCAGCAGTTGCGAGATGTAGGCGGTGCGCACCGGGTCGAGGCCGGAGTCCGGTTCGTCGCACAGGATGATCTGCGGGTCCAGGACGAGCGCGCGGGCCAGTCCGGCACGTTTGCGCATGCCGCCGCTGATCTCGCCGGGCAGCTTGCCCTCCGCGCCGAGCAGGCCGACGACCTCGATCCGCTCCATGACGACGCGGCGGATCTCGGACTCCTTCTTGCGGGTGTGCTCGCGCAGCGGAAAGGCGATGTTGTCGAAGAGGGACATGGAGCCGAAGAGGGCGCCGTCCTGGAACATGAGGCCGAAGAGTTTCCGGGTCTCGAAGATGTCGCGTTCCGGTCCGTTGACCATGTCGACCCCATTGATGAGGACACGGCCGTGCTCCGGCTTGAGGAGCCCGATGAGCGACTTCAGGAAGACGGTCTTTCCGGTTCCGGAGGGCCCCAGCATCACACTGACTTCCCCGGCCGGAAGGGTGAGGGTCACATCCTGCCAGATGTTCTGCTTGCCGAAGGACTTGGTCAGACCCTCGACCACCACTTCGATTCCCATATCACCTCCGACAAGAGTGGGTCAGGTGTGCACCGAGGAGCGCACGTTAAGTCGGTGCACGGTTCACTGACAATAGGCGGGCACCGGGTTCCTGCCGCGCTTCCCGTCTTTGTCACCGCGCAGACAAAAAGCGGCCCGGCACTTGTCTCCGACAGACAGGGCAGGGCCGCGCGCCTCCGGGGGGACTGGATCCGCGGGCCCTGCCTGCGGACGACCGGACCCGAAGGAGGGCAAGGGCCGGAAATCGCCCGTCGTGTCTCCGGGCGGCGGTGGGCCACCGACCTGGAGATCAGCGCCGTACCCGGCACGTTACGGCCCGGTAACCTCGGCAGGCAAGAGCGGATTCTGACTTTTCGACGACATTCTCTTCGGCCATCCCCGGCCTGTCAGACCATCTATAAAAAGAGGCCCCCGATTTATCACCCTGCTGCGTGTCGGACGCCCTGGAAGGCGCTCGGCGCGGCACATTCCGGACTTCTCGCCCGCACTCGCGGGGCGGACCGGGGACGAATCGGCCTTAGCAGCGGATGACTAAGGCCGCGCGCCGACTGCTCACCCACTGGACAGATGATTGCCCTTTTCAAAGAATCATGGTCGGCGGCATTGTTCGGCCAAGTTTCCCGCAAGTAACGTCGGTGCTCGCGATCGAGGTTTCCGATCCCCCGGACCGCACGACTCCCGCTCCATCCGTTCCGCGGCGGTCCGTCTCTGCCGGTCAATCCACGAGGAGAGTCCCAGAGCCATGAAGAAGTCCATCAGAAGGATCGCCGTCGTGGCGGGCGCGGGCGCGGCAGCGTTCGGCATCGCCGTCGCCCCCGCCTCCGCCAACGCGTCCACCGTCTGGACCGTCAGCCCGTCGCCGTCCAACTTCACGGCGACCAACAGCGGGAACATCGTGCTCACCGCCAACATCCCGATGACGTGTACGACGTCGGGCGCGTCGGGCACCATGGCGAGCGCCACCGGCAACCCCGCGTCGGTCGCCGACATCACCGCCATCAACTTCGGCACCACGGCGTCCCCGTGCACCAGCATCCTGGGCGCCGTCACGGCCACCCCGATCGGGACCTGGCACGTCGTCGCGCAGGACTACAACGCCTCGACCGGTGTCACCTCGGGCTACGTCGGCAGCGTCCAGGCGAACGTGGTCGCGGGTGCCTGCCACTTCACCGTGGCGGGCAAGGCGTCCGGCACCTACACCAACTCCACCGGCATCCTGGCGGTCAACAGCGTCTCCGGTGACCTGGCCGTCACCGCGGCCACCGGGTGCGGCACGGTCGTCACCACCGCGACCAAGCCCACCTTCAAGGGCAACTACGCCGTGAAGGTGACCGGCACCAGCACCATCCCGACGATCGTCGGCTCCAACCCGTAAGACGCCCGCCGTTCGCAACCGCCCGTCCGGGACACCCCCGGCCGGGCGGTTGCGGCCGGTTCGGCGCCCCGTCCGTGAACGACCCGAGTGGAGCAGCAGATGACAGGCCCCCGTGCAGCCGAACGGTGGACCCGGCGGGTCCGGGCCCGGGGCGCGACGACCGCCGCGTTCGTCGTGCTCGCCGCCATGGTCCCCGCCGTCGTCGCCGCGGCCGGCACCCAGCAGGTGGACACGGCACTGCCCTATGTCTGCGCCTTCCCGTCCGGGCACCGGCAGCCCGCGACGGTACGGGTCACGGCGGTCTTCCCGGACCGGGCGGCACCGCGCCGCACGATCCGGCCCACGGACGTCACCACCACGGTCGAGCTGCCGCCCGCCGCCGTGGCCGACCTGGGCGCGCCCGAGAACGCCGAGGTGCGGGCCGCGACCCGGCTGAGCGTCGGCGTCGCGCAGAACACCGCCTCGGCACAGGCGACCTGGCGCGGCACCGCGCAGCCCGCCACCGTGCCGGGGTCCGGGCCGCTCACCCTGACCGCCACCGGCGACGTGCCCTCGATGACCGCGCAGAGCGCAGGCGATCTGACGCTGACGGCCCAGGGTCTGGACATCGACCTGGCGGTGTCCCCGGCGGACGCCACGGCCACCGCCCCGCCCCCGGTCACCCTGCGGTGCACCCTGGGCGAGGACGCGCCCGGCAAGGGCCTGCTGGCCACCGTGCCGGTGGACGGCCCGACGGCGGATCCCTCCGGCGCGCCCTCCGGCTCCCCCGGCGGGCCGCCCACCGGGGCCGCCGGATCCGGCGTGCCGTCGGCGCCGTCCTCGGCCGCCGGACGCTCCGCCGCGCCGGACGGGAACCCGCAGAGCGACCGGGCCCCGAAGCTCACCGGCAACCTCTCCGGCGCCACCACCGGCGGCACCGACGCCCCGCCGTGCCGCTTCGACGCCGGGCACCCCGCGGACGAGATGTCGTTGAACGGCTACATCACCGGCTACGCCAACGTACGCAAGCAGAAGGGCGCGTCGCTGATCCCGGTGTCCTGCGCGCTGATCGAGCAGGGCCAGCCGGACTTCCAGTTCCCCGAGGACGGCGGCCCGGCGGTCATCACCCAGCACTCCGACGGTCAGCTCTACCACCAGGGGAAGCAGCAGACCCCGCCGTTCAAGGCCACCTTCCTGACCTTCGACTTCGCCCCGGCGACGGCCACCATGGTGCTGGAGGAGGCGGGTCCGCTGTCCATCGACTCGCGCGGCGAGATGGACATGACGACCTTCTACACCACGATGGACACCTACATCCGGGTCCCGCTGGTGCTCAGGGTCACCTCCCTGACCGTCAACGGCACGCCCCTGGACGTCGGTTCGTCCTGCCGGACCCGCACCTCGCTCAGCTCGGCCGACCCGGACCCGGCCAAGCACCCCGGCGACCACCTGGTGCTGCGCGGCAGGGGCGAGTACGCCCTCGGCGAGCCGGCCACCGGCTACATCCTGCTCTCGGGCGGCCCGCTGACCGGCGAGACGACGATCCCCGCGTTCACCGGCTGCGGCGCGGGCGGCGAGAACCTCGACGGTCTGCTGACGGCCTCGGTCTCCGGGCCGGGCAACTACATCAAACAGATCCAGGGCCAGACGTGCGGCCAGGCCAATCCGGTCGAGGGCCAGTGCACCAAGGACCTCCAGCCGGCCCAGATCCCGGTCCCCGAGCGCTGACCCGCCCTCCGCCGCCGCTCCCCCGACACCCCCGTCTGCCTGAACTCCTCTCCTCCGCTCCTCCGCACTCGTTCCCCGTACTCCCATGGAAGGCCATGCCATGAACCGGTTGTCCCGCCGCACCAGACTCGCCGCCACGACCGTCACCGTGCTCGGCACCGCCCTCGGCTCCTTCGCGGCCATGGGCACGGCCACCGCCGCGACCACCCAGCTCAACGGCGAGTGGGGGCCGTTCACCCGCTGTCCGGTGGGCGCCTCCGCGATGCTCGCCGCCGACGGCCTGGTGCAGACCCCGCAGTGCGTGGTGTCCGCCTCGGCCGGCGGCTCCATCAAGCTGGGCAACACCACGGTGACGACGGGCCGCACCGAACTCCAGATCGGGGTGGTGCAGAACGCGGACGGCACCAGCTCGGTCGTCGCCCCGCCGGCCGGGGCGCTCATCGCCGACTCCGCGACCGTGCCCGGCGGTCTGCTCGGCCTGATGTGCCCGAGCAACATCCCCGCCGTCACGGCCATCTGCAACCAGATCGCCGACAGCAGCCTCAACAAGATCACGGCCACCGTGGAGTCCGTGGGCGCGCCCCACGACTTCAACCAGACCGCGGGCATCCTCACCGACGAGCCGATCGTCGCCATCCCGGTCCGCATCCACCTCCAGAACCCGTTCCTGGGGTCCAACTGCTACATCGGCACCAAGTCCAGCCCGATCGTGCTGCGCCCGCACAACGTGAACCTGCCCGACTTCGGCATGACGTTCTTCAAGGGCGACGGCACCCTCGCCGACGACGGCGACATGAGCCGGATCAACCTCACCGGCGCCACCCAGAACGACAGCACCTTCGCGGTGCCCGGCGCCAGCGGCTGCGGCCTCGGCCTGCTCGGGCTGATCGACGCGGCCGTCAACCTCAAGACCGGGCTGCCCTCGGCCGCCGGGAAGAACAGCGTCACCCTGAACAACGCCCAGACCTACCTGGCCGGTCTGAACGCACCCGGTGCCGCCGCCCCCGACGCGGGCAAGATCCTCTCGCAGAACTGGAACTCCGCCGTCAAGTAATGGCCGTACGGCGGCGATTATCAGCCGTCCCGGCCGGCCGTGCCCGTGCCTCGGCACCAATGTGTGTCCAACCTGTGTACGGATCAAGGAAGTTGATTTAGCTTCACCTTTCACACAGGTCTGCACCTGACCGGCCGCCTGTCACGCTCCGCGACGGCGGGTGACAGGCGGCCGGTCCCCCACCGGGCGCGTCGGAAGAGCAAGGGACGACCAACTCATGCCTTCACCCGTACGGACACCGGAGGTCGGTGAACCGCTCGACCCCCTGCCCAAGGAGTTCGCGGCCTTCATGCGCCCGGAATTACCCGGACTCATGAAGGAGATACGCATCGAGGTCACCCGCGCCTACCCGGTCTACGGCCGGCTGCTCAACGGCCCCAACGCGGACGCCATCCGCCAGGGCGTCGAACAGGCCCTGTCCGCGTTCGTGGACCGGGTCGCCGAGCCCGGCAAGAACTCCGCCCTGCGCGACCAGCTGCTGCGCAAGTTCGGGCGCGTCGAGGCGTACGAGGGACGCGAACTGGACACGCTCCAGGGGGCGTACCGGCTCGGCGCCCGGATCGCGCTGCGCCGGGCCAAGGCCGTGGGCCGCCAGTACAACCTGTCGCCCACGGTCATCCTGGCCTTCGCCGACGCCCTGTTCGCCTACGTGGAGGAGCTGGAGGCGGTCTCCCGCGAGGGCTACGTCGAGGTGCAGTCGCGGGCCTCCTCCGAGGTCTCCGCGCTGCGCAGACAGCTGCTGCACCTGATCCTGGCCGCTCCGCCGCTGCCCCAGTCGACCGTGTCCGGGCTGTGCGAGGCCGCCGCCTGGACGCTGCCCTCCCATGTCACCCTGGTCGCCCTGCGCTCCCCCGCGCCCGACCATGTGGAGGCGGGCCTCGCCGGGGACGTCCTGGCCGATCTGGACATCCCCCAGCCGCATCTGCTCGTCCCGGGCGAACTGACCCCCGAGCGCCTGGCGATGCTCGACTCGGCGCTCGGCGGCACACACGCCGTGGCGGGCCTGACCGTGCCGCTCACCCAGGCCGCCGACTCCATCCGCTGGGCGCGGCGGGTGCTCCAGCTGATCGACGAGGGCGTCGTCGCCGACGCTCCGCTGGTCCGCTGCGAGGACCATCTGGTGACCCTGTGGCTGCTGTCCGACCCGCCGCTCGTCTCCCACCTGGCGGCCAGGGAGCTCGCCCCGCTGGACGGGCTGCCCGCCAGCCGCCGCGACCGGCTCGTGGAGACGCTGCGCGTACACGTCTCCACCCGGGCGCCCGCGGAACAGGTCGGCGAGATCCTCGGCGTGCACGCCCAGACCGTCCGCTACCGGCTGCGGAACCTGGACGCCCGCCTCGGCGACCGCCTGGCCGACCCCGGCCACCGCTTCGCCCTGGAGGCCGCCCTGCGCTCACTGCACCTGCGCGAGGGCGCCAAGGAGTGACGCGGGCGCGGCCGCCCGTACGGCACGGGCGGCCGCGCGCGGTGGGGGCGGTGGGGCGCGGGCGCCCGTGGGCCGTGTCGTACGCCGGGGCCGACTGGGCGGGGACTCACACGCCGTGACGCGCAGCGGGCTCGGCGGGGTGAAGTCCCACGCGCCCGCGCGCACGCGCACCCACCCAACGGGGCGCCGCGCGCCGCCGCGCACACCACGCCCGCCCAGCGGCAAGCCGCGCCCCCTGCGCGCCGGTCCGCCCGGACGGCACGACGGGTACCGCCGCACACCGGGGCCGCCGAGGCGCGGGACGTCCGTCGCCGCGCGCACCGGGGCCGGACGGGCGGAAGACCGGACGCCGTCACGCGCCGGGCCGGAAGGACCCCGCGCACCGCCGTGCGCGCCGGGCCGGGCCGGGGGAATCCCACATGCCCTCGCACACGCCAGGGCCGCCCGGCGGAGAGCCGCGCTCTCGCGCCCGCCCGCGCCCGCCCGCGCCCGCCGCAGCCCAGGACACCCCCCGTCGCGCCCCGATCCGGGACGGTCAGGCAGGAAGACGGGCCGGAGTGGGGTCCGGGCCGCGGGCGTAGCGTGCCCTGGCTGCCAGGAGGGCCGCGGCGTAGAGGGCCAGGACGGCGGTGAGCAGCAGGTAGTACTCGCTCGGCAGGGCGGTCAGGCCGAGCGGCGGGCCCAGCGGGGAGGGCGGCAGGGCCAGGCCGATGGCGGCGAGCGCGCCCGCCGCCCACACGACCGGGCCGGGTCGGCCGGCCCCGGCCGTCCGGCGGCCGACCCGCAGCAGCACCATCACCAGCGCCTGGGTGAGCAGGTTCTCGGTGAACCAGCCGGAGTGGAACACCGCCTCGTCGTCCCCGGTCCCCGGGCCGTGCAGGGTGAGCGCGAGGACGGCGAAGGTCGCCAGGTCGGCGACGGCGTTCAGCGCGCCGAAACCGGTGATGAAGCGCAGCAGGTGCCGCGGGTCCAGCACGGCGGGGCGCCGCAGGACCGCCGGATGCGGCCGGTCGTGGGCGAAGGCGAGCTGGGCCGCGTCGAAGCACAGGTTCTGGATGAGGACCTGCGCGGGGAGCATCGGCAGGAAGGGCAGCAGCAGCCCGGCCGAGAGCATCGCGAGCACATTGCCGAGGTTGGACGACAGGGTGACGCGCAGATAGGTGGCGATGTTGTCGCCCGCGTGCCGCCCGGCGGCGACGGCGTGCGCGACGGCGGTGAGGTCCTTGCGCGCGAGCACCACATCCGCGCTCTCCCGGGCCACGTCGGCGGCGTCCCGGGGCGCGATGCCGACGTCGGCGGCGCGCAGCGCGGGCAGGTCGTTGACGCCGTCGCCGAGGAAGCCCACGGTGTGTCCGGCCCGGCGCAGCGCCCGGGTGATCCGGGCCTTGTGCTCGGGGGTGCAGCGCGCGAAGACGGTCGTACGCCCGGCCGCGGCGGCGAGTTCGCCGTCGGTGAGGGCGTCGACGCGATCGGCGGTGAGCACGGCGTCCGGCTCGACGGGTATCCCGAGGTCGAGGCAGGCGCGCACGGCCGTGCCCGGATGGTCGCCGGTGAGCACCTTGACGGTGACGCCCCGGTCGGTGAGGACCCGCAGCGCGTCGGCGGCGGTGGGCGCCAGCGCGTCGCGCAGGGTGACCAGACCGCGGAAGGTGAGCCCGCGGACGTCGGCGGGCGTGTAGCCGCGCGAGCGGGCCGGGCGTTCGGCGGTGGCGACGGCCAGCACCCGCGCCCCGCGGCCGGCGTGCCGGACGGCGAGGCCGGACAGCTCCGCGCGCTCCTCGTCGTCGAGCGCGCAGCGCTCCAGGACCGCCTGGACGTCGCCCTTGACGACCAGGGTGTGGCGGCCGAGCCGTCCGGGGGTCCGGATGACGGCGGTGGCCAGGCGGTGCACGGGGGCGAAGGCGAGGGCCGCGGTGCCCTCGTACGCGGTGAGCGCGTCCTCGTCGGCCGCGTCGAGGATGGCCTCGTCGAGGGCGTCGGGTTCGGGCAGGTCGGCGAGTTGCAGCGTCCACCAGGCGTTGACGGCGGCCCAGTGCAGCACCTCGGGGTCGTCGCGGCCGTCCGGACCGAGGGCGCGGTCCAGGACCGGGCGGTCCTGGGTCAGGGTGCCGGTCTTGTCCAGGCACAGCACGTCGACGGCGCCGACGTCGTGCAGGGCGGGCAGCCGCTTGACGATCACGCCGTGCGCGCGGGCCAGCCCCGAGGCGCCTCTGGCCAGGCACAGGGTGACGAGCACCGGCAGCATCTCCGGGCTCAGCCCGACCGCCACCGCCACCGCGAACGGCAGGGTCTCCAGGCCGCGTCCGCGCAGCGCCGCGTTGGCGGCCAGCACCAGCGGCGGGGTGAGCAGCATGAAGCGGATGAGGATCCAGGAGATCCCGTGCACGGACCGGTCGAAGGCACTCGCGGCGGGCCGGGCCCCGGCGCGGTCGTGGGCGGCGGCGAAGCGGACGTGCGGGCCGGTCGCGGTGACGACCGCCGTGGCGCCGCCGGAGGCCACGCTGCTGCCCAGGAAGCAGAGCTGGGGCTGCTCCAGCACCCCGCCGCCCGGTTCCGGCGGCAGATCGTCGGCGGTCTTGGCGACGGGCGCGGACTCCCCGGTCAGCGCGGCCTGGTGCACGGTGAGGCCGCTCGATCTCAGCAGCCGTACGTCGGCGGGGACGACGTCGCCGGGCCCGAGCCGGATGATGTCGCCGGGCACCAGCTCGGCCACGGGTGTCTCGCGGGCGGCCGGTGTCCCGGCCCCGGCCCCGTCGCCGTCGTCCCCGTCCCCGCGCCGGACCACCGTGGCGGTGGTGGCGACCAGTTCGCGCAGCGCGGCGGCGGAGCGGTCGGCCCGGTGCTCGCCGGAGGCCCGCAGGGCGCAGCTGACCACGACGAGCAGCAGGATCACCGCGGCGGTGCTCCAGGCGAGGACGGCGGCGGAGACCAGTCCGAGGCAGCCGAGCACGGCGGTGAACGGATCGCGCAGGCTGCGGACGAACAGGCGCGGCCAGGACGCCTCGCGCCGGGCCGGGACGGTGTTCTCGCCCAGCAGCGCCAGCCGCTGCGCGGCCTGGGCCTCGGTCAGCCCGCGCGGGCCGCTGTCCAGCCCGCGCAGCACCTCGAGGACGGTGGGCACCGGACGCCCCGGCGCCCATCCGGGCGGGGCCGCCGTCAGGACCGGCCGCCCCGGGGCCCCGTCCTGCCGCCGGCCCGGCGCCGCGCTGGTCTCAGCCACCGGTCCCGCGCAGCGCGCGCACGGGCGCCGCGGAGGTGCGGGAGCGCGCGGTCAGCTGCCCGACCATCACCCGTACGACGGTGACGACGTCCGGGTCGTCCACGTAGTACACCTGTCTACGGCCCTCGCGGCGCGAGCGCACCAGACCGGCGAGCTTCAGCTTGGCCAGGTGCTGGCTGACCGCGGGCAGCGCGCCGCCCACCCGGTCGGCGAGATGCGTGACGTCGCTCTCGCCCTGGGACAGCGCCCACATCAGGTGCAGCCGCGCCGAGGAGGCGAGCAGCCCGAACGCGGCGGCCGCGGAGGCCAGCACCTCGGCGGGCGGGTCCTCGAAACCCCCGGCGTTCCCCGTCACAGCGCTCTCCCGTCCGCCCGTCACCGTCCGACGCGTATGCGCCCACCAGTGTAGGTGTCCGCCGGGCCGCCGCGGGCCGCCGCTCCCTGAGGGCCCGGTGCGCGGTACGGCGTGCGGGCGGTTCCAGAGTTGCGCAATCCGCGTACCGAGGTGACCGGGCAGGCTCTGTGCGGGCTTGTTCCAGGTGCCTGCCCGGAAGCGCTGTTGGCGGCAGTTCGAGCGTGCCTCTAGGCTTGCGCAATCACGCAAGCAGAACATCTGGAGCGGAACAGCGGACCGTGCGGCCACCGGGCCGGGCGGACCGCCGCGACCCGACTCGTCTGGAGGACGACAACGTGGGCGTCATCAGCTGGATCATCCTCGGCCTGCTCGCCGGGGCGATCGCCAAGATCCTGCTGCCCGGCCGCGACCCGGGCGGCCTGATCGGCACCACCCTCATCGGCATCGCGGGCGCCTTCGTCGGCGGCTGGCTCTCCGCCCGCTTCCTCGACCGGCCGGTGGAGAAGCACTTCTTCGACCTGCCCACCTGGGGTGCCGCGATAGGCGGTTCCCTGGTGCTGCTGGTCCTCTACCGGCTGCTGTTCGGCAACTCGCGGGACTGACCCGGGGGTTCACCGGGCTTCACGGGATTCACCGGGCCGGGGCGCCCGGAACGGTACGACAAGGTGGGGCGGCGCGTGACGCGCCGCCCCACCTTGTCGTGCTCAGGGCCGCCGGGGCCGAGGGCTCACGCCGGGCAGGCGCCCAGGTCCTCCCAGACGCCCCACTGACCGGTGGTGCCGGGCTTGTCGCCGGTCACCCACCACTTGGCGCGCCAGGTGTGGCCGCCGTAGGAGACGCTGTCGCCGCCGTTGTAGACGTGCGCGGCGTCCCAGGCCGGGGCGGTGCAGGTGTCACCGCCACCGGGGTTCCCGGGGTCACCGCCGCCGGGGGTGCCGCCGATGTTGACGTCGACGCAGGAGTAGAAGGCGTTGCCGGTGTCCGCGATGTTCCAGACGGCGAGGACCTTCTGCTTGCCGGTGTAGCTGCCGAAGTTCACCTGCTGGCTGACGTCGGCGGGCGGCTGCTGGCTGTGGCCGTCGAACTCGGCGATCTTCTGGCCGCCGATGAAGTACTGCCAGTTGGCCGTGGCGTGACGGGCGGTGTTGTGCCAGGTGAAGGTCGCCGAGCTGCCGACCGTGGTGACCTTCCAGCCCTTGCTGTCGTCGTCCAGCTCGGCGTACTCGGCGTGCCCGCCGCTGCAACTCTGGAGGCCCTTGGGGCCCTCGACGCTCTGCGGCTCGTACTTGATCTGACCGCAGTCGACGACACCCTCGGCGCACTGCTCCTGACGGCTGGTGGGCAGGGTGACCCAGCCGTGCGCGCTGGCCGAGGCCGCGGGAAGGCTGACGGCGAGCACCGGGGCGACCAGGGCCCCGATCGCGACAGCGACTCGTCTTTTCGTGTTCATGCCACATCACTACCTTCGATGTACGGAACCGGCGCGCCGCCGGAACCGACGCCTGCGAGGCCACGTCGATGTAGGTCTAGACCTACGAAACTTGGTCTAGACCATACTCAGGGACCGGGGCTGGTCAAGGGATCGGGCGATAACCAACTGGCAAAGCACGGAGCCCACTTCACGGACAGCGGCCCGAAAGGTTGCCCTGACCCCGTCCGGCGATTAAGTTAACGCCCTAACTAAGGGCACCCTAAGTTCGACGGGTGTCCGGTGCTCCGGCATGACGGGTGGTGACGGCACGGTGGGCAGCACAGGCCACGCGGGGCGCGAGGGACGGCCCCCGCGCATCTCGACGGCCGACGTGGAGCGGGCCGGACGGGAGATCGGGCTCGCCGGGCTGACCCTGCAAGGGGTCGCCTCCCGGCTCGGCGTCGCCGCCGCCGCGCTCTACCGGTACGTGGACGGCAAGGCGGGCCTCGACCGCCTGGTCGGCGAGAGCCTGCTCGCCGAACTCCGCGTCCCCGACCCGCCGGAGGACGCCGCCGCCCATCTGCTGCGCTTCGCCGTCACCCTGCGGGAGTTCGTCCTCGACCGGCCGGGCATGGCCCGCTACCTCCAGGAACTGTTCCCCCGGGGCGCGTCGGGCGCCCGGCTGCTCGCCGCCGAGATCACGGCCCTGACCGGGCGCGGCTATCCGCCGGACGTCGCGGCGGTCGTCTGCTCGTCGGTGGCCGGGTTCGCCATCGCGCAGGCCGCCGCCCAGGAGCGGCAGACCGCCTATCTGACGGGCGATGCGGGCGGCGCGGGCGGGGCCCGCGGGGAACGCCAACTCGCCGAGTCCCGGGCCCTGCTGTTCTCCGAGGAAGTGCTCGCGCGGGCGCACGCGGGCCTGCCCGAGGTCTCCCCCGCGGACTACTTCCGCCTGGTCGTCACCGCGTACATCCGGGGCCTGGTCGCCGCGGCGCCGCCGGGACGCCCGCTGCGCGAGGTCATGGCCGTGCTGGACGTCGGACCGGGCGCGCCCGCTCCGGCGTCCCCGGCGACCGGCACGACCGAGGCGACCGGCGCGACCGAGGTGTCCGGCATGTCCGCCGTGACCGGCTCGTCCGAGGGGAGGCAGTAGTGGCACGGGGTTTCCAGGGCGCGGTGCTGCGCGGGTTCGGAGCCCGCGACCACGAGGCGCGGGTGGTGGAGAAGGTGCGGCTGGCGCCGCACTTCGTGCGGGTCCGCCTGGTCTCGCCGACGCTGTTCGAGGACGCGGTGGCCGGACCGACCGCCTGGCTGCGGTTCTGGTTCCCCGACCCGGACGGCGGCGACACCGAGCACCAGCGCGCGTACACGATCACCGAGGCGGACCCGGCAACGGGCGCGTTCGCGGTGGACTTCGTGCTGCACGAACCGGCGGGTCCGGCCTCGCGCTGGGCGGCGCTGGCGGAACCGGGGGCGCGGGTGCCGGTGATGTCGCTGGGCTCGTCCCCCTTCGAGGTCCCGGCCGAACCGCCCGCCGGATACCTGCTGTTCGGCGACGCGGCATCGGTCCCGGCGGTCAACTCGATCCTGGGCGTCGTACCGCACGACGTGCCCGTCGAGCTGTATCTGGAGGAGCACGGCGCGGACGACCGGCTGATCCCGCTGGCCGCCCATCCCCGGCTGCGCACCCACCGGGTCCCCCGGGGCGACGGCACACGGCTGGCCGCGGCCGTCGAGGCACGGGACTGGTCGGACTGGTCCGCCTGGATCGCCGCCGAGCAGACCTCGTTCCGGCTGGTCCGCAAGCGGCTGCGCGAGGAGTTCGGGTTCCCCAAGCAGGAGGTGACCGGCCGGGCGTACTGGATCCAGGGCCGGGCCATGGGCAGGCTCCGGGACGGCAAGGAGGGCGAGGCCGTCCCGGTCCCGGAGATCACAGCGGCCCGCCCGCCGACCGCGGCGGAGGCCGCCGCGGCAGGACGCCCGGCCACCGGACCGGCGCAACCGGGAGCACCGAGGCGGCCCGACGAACCGACCGCGGCGGACCGACCGGTTGAGCCCGATGGACCAGAAGGGCCGGAAGGGCCGGAAGGACCGGAAGGACCCGACGCGCCCGGAGGACCCGGCGGGCCGGGCGTGCCGCCGCCCGCCCGGTCCGGGCGGTGGCGGTCGCAGGCGGCGGGCCGGCTGCTCGCCCCGCTGCGCCGGACGCTGCTGCTCGCGGGGGCGCTCCAGGCCGTCGTCACCCTGCTCCAACTGGCGCCGTTCGTCCTGCTGGTGGAGGTGGCCCGGCTGCTGCTCGACGGGGCGCCGTCGTCCCGGCTGCGGGCCGTGGGGACCCTCGCGCTGGTACTGCTCGGCGCCGGTACGGTGCTCGGGGCCGCGCTGACCCTGTGGCTGCACGCGGTGGACGCCCGGTTCGCGCGCGCCCTGCGGACCCGGCTGCTCGACAAGCTCGCCCGGCTGCCGCTCGGCTGGTTCACCGCGCGCGGCTCGGCCGGGACCAAGAAGCTGGTGCAGGACGACACCCTGGCCCTGCACTACCTGGTCACGCACGCCGTGCCGGACGCCGTGGCCGCGGTCGTCGCCCCGGTGGGCGTCCTCGTCTACCTGTTCGGCGTGGACTGGCGGCCGGCCCTGGTGCTGTTCGTGCCGATCCTGGTCCACGTCGTGACGATGTCGGTCATGGTGGTCCGGTCGGGGCCGCGGATCGCGCAGGCGCAGCGGTGGGCCGAGCGGATGGGCGGCGAGGCCGGGGCCTACCTCGAAGGGCAGCCGGTGGTACGGGTGTTCGGCGGTGCGGCGGCCTCCGCGTTCCGCCGCCGCCTGGACGCCTATCTCGCGTTCCTGAGCGACTGGCAGCGGCCGTTCATCGGCAGGAGGACCTTCATGGACCTGGTCACCCGGCCCGCGACCTTCCTGTGGCTGATCACCGCCACCGGGACGCTGCTGATCGTCTCCGGTCGCATGGAACCGGTGGACCTGCTGCCGTTCCTGCTGCTCGGCACGACCTTCGGGACCAGGCTGCTGAGCATCGGCTACGGGCTCGGCGGACTGCGCGAGGGACTGGTCGCGGCCCGCTCCGTGGCGGTGGCGCTCGACGAACGGGAACTGGCGACCCGCCCGGACACCGCGCCGCTCGCCCCCGAAGAGGGTTCCACCGCGGAGGACGCCGGGAATGCGCCGGGCACGGTCGTCTTCGACCGGGTCACCTTCGGCTACCGGCCCGGCGCCCCGGTGGTGCGGGACGTGTCGCTGACGCTGCGGCCGGGGACGGTGACCGCGCTGGTCGGGCCGTCCGGCGCGGGCAAGTCCACGCTCGCCGCGCTGCTCGCCCGCTTCCACGACGTGGACGGCGGCGCGATCCGCGTCGACGGCCGCGACCTGCGCTCGCTCACCTCCGACGAGCTGTACACCCGCGTGGGCTTCGTCCTCCAGGACGTCCAGCTCGTGCACGGCACCGTCCGCGAGAACATCGCCCTGGCCGACCCGGACGCCACCGACGAGCAGATCGAGGCGGCGGCCCGGGACGCCCGGATCCACGAGCGGATCACCCGGCTGCCGGACGGCTACGCCACCGTCCTCGGGGACGCGGCGCACCTGTCGGGCGGCGAGCGGCAGCGCCTCGCCGTGGCCCGCGCGCTGCTCGCCCGCACCCCCGTCCTGGTCCTGGACGAGGCCACCGCCATGGCCGACCCCGAGTCCGAGTACCTGGTGCAGCGGGCCCTGGACCGGCTCACCCGGGACCGTACGGTGCTCGTCATCGCGCACCGGCTGCACACCGTCACCGGCGCCGACCGGATCGTCGTCCTGGAGGACGGCCGGATCGCCGAGTCCGGCACCCACGCCGGGCTGCTCGCGTACGGCGGCCGCTACCGCGACCTGTGGGAGTCCGGCGGCCGCCCCGCCGCACCGCCCGCGGAGACCACCGCAACCGCGGGGACCACGGCCGGTCCCGCGCCCCGCACCGAAGGAGCCGTCTCGTGATCCGCTCGCTGCTGCGGCTGCTGCCCGACGACCGGCGCGGCAGAACCGCCGCCTACGGCGCGCTCTCCCTCTGCTCGGTGCTGCTGCGGGCCGCGGGCGTGGTGCTTCTGGTGCCGCTGGTGCGGGAGTTGTTCGCCGACGACCCGGACGGCGCGCTGCCCCTGCTGCTGGTGCTGACCGCGGTGACCGCCGCCGGGTGGGCGGTCGACACGGTCACCGCGCGGCTCGGCTTCGACCTGGGTTTCGCGCTGCTGGAGCGCGTCCAGCACGAGGTCGCCGACCGGCTGACCCGCGTCCGGCTGAGCTGGCTGACGGCGGGCAACACCGCCACGGCCCGGGGCGCGCTCGCCACCGGAGGACCCGAACTGGTCGGCCTGTTCGCGAATCTGCTCACCCCACTGGCCGGTGCCCTGCTGCTGCCCGCCGCCCTCGCGCTCGCGCTGGTACCGGTCGCCTGGCAGCTCGCCCTGGCCGCCGCCGCGGGTGTGCCGGTGCTGCTCGGCGCGCTGTGGGCCTCCGTACGGATCAGCGCCCGCGCGGACGCGCTGGCCGCCGAGACCAACACCGCGCTGACCGAACGGCTCATCGAGTTCGCCGCCACCCAGCAGGCGCTGCGGGCCGCGCGCCGCGCCGAGCCCGCCCGCAGCCACGTCGGCCGGGCCCTCGCCCGCCAGCACGGGTCGACGATGCGGCTGCTGCTGTTCCAGGTGCCGGGCCAGGTGCTGTTCGCGCTGGCGGGCCAGGTGGCGCTGGTGCTGCTGGCCGGGGTCACCGCCGTACTGACCGTGCGCGACGAGCTGTCGGCGCCGGAGGCGGTCGCGCTGATCGTCGTCATCGCCCGCTATCTGGAGCCGTTCACCACGCTGGCCGAGCTCGCCCCGGCCCTGGAGACCGTCCGCACCGCCCTCGACCGGGTCCGCACGGTCCTCGACGCGCCCACCGCGCCCACCGGCACCGCCGCCCTGTCCGGCGAGGGCCGGGCGCCCCGGATCGAGTTCCAGGACGTCCGTTTCGCCTATCCCGGGGGCGCGCCCGTGCTGGACGGGCTGAACCTCACCCTGGAGGCGGGCACCACCACCGCGATCGTGGGCCCCTCGGGTTCGGGCAAGAGCACGGTGCTCGCCCTGCTGGCCGGGCTGCACGCCCCGACCGGCGGCCGCGTCCTCGTCGACGGCGTGGACGCCTCGACGCTCGACGGCGCCGCCCGGCGGGCGCTGACCAGCATGGTCTTCCAGCACGCGTACCTGTTCGAGGGGACCGTCCGCGAGAACGTGCTCGCTGGTGACCCGGGAGCCGATAAGGCGCGTCTGGCGCGGGCGGTCGCGCTGGCCCGGGTGGACGAGATCACCGGGCGGCTGCCGGAGGGCGCGGACAGCGCCGTGGGCGAGGGCGGTACGGCCCTGTCCGGCGGCGAGCGGCAGCGCGTCGGCATCGCCCGCGCCCTGCTCAAGCCCGCGCCGCTGCTGCTCGTGGACGAGGCGACCAGTTCCCTGGACACGGAGAACGAGACCGCCGTGGCCGACGCCCTGACCGCCGACCGGCACCGGCGCACCCGGGTGATCGTGACCCACCGGCCGGTCACGGTCCGCGGCGCCGACCGGGTGCTGTTCCTGGAGGACGGCGCGGTGGTGGAGGACGGGAGCGTGGACGCGCTGCTGGCGTCCGGCGGGCGCTTCCACGACTTCTGGCGGCACCAGGAGCGCAGCGCATCCTGGCGGCTGCGGGCCGCGGAGACGGCGGGCGATCCGGGCGCACCGTGACCGGGACGCCATGAACAGGCGCCGTGAGCGGCGGGCGGTACGGCACCCGCGCCGCACCGCCCGCCGCCCGGGGCCGCGCGGCCCCAGGGCCTCACGGCCTCACGGCCGGGGCCGTGTTCCCCCCTCAGCGCCCGCCGAACGCCACCTCCCCGAGCACGTTCACCCCGTCGGCCACCGGCACCCCGGCGTTGGCCAGCCGCAGGCCGTATCTCCCGTCCCGGCCCTCGTCGGTGACGAGCAGTCCGAGGCGGTACGTGCCCGGGTGGCGGGGCGCGGGCAGGGTGGCGCGTACCCGGGTGACCGGGACGGTGCGGTCCTCGCCGTCGATCTCGGCGCGGCCGGAGGGCAGCCAGGTCCGCCAGTCCGTGTCCGCGCCGCCGGCGGAGGCGACGCGCCCGGACCGGTCGAGGAGCACGAACCGGACCGGGCGCGGCCGCTTGGGCGCGGCGAACCCGGTGTTGGCCACGTCCAGTTCCACGTCGAGTCCGGCCCCGGAGCGCCGCCAGCGGGCCTGCCGGGCCTCGATGCGGTAGCCGAGGTGGTCGCGGAGGTACTCGAAGGCGGTGCGCTCGACCGCGCGGCCGTCGCGGCGGCGGAAGTAGCCGGTGGCGGCGGGCAGTCCGGCGGCCGCGACCTGCCGCTCGGTGAGGCGGGCGGTGCGCCAGCCCGGGATGGTCACGGTCGCGTTGTGGACCATCGACAGGGTGTCGAAGCGCAGCGTCTGGAGCCGCCGGGCGGCGGCGATCGGGTCGATGACCTCGCTCCAGGCGTACGGGTCGGCGCTCTGCCCCTTGTCCCAGGGCATCTCGCCGTCCACCGGGTGGTTCGGGGACACCGCCAGGTAGTCGGGCCAGCCGGGGTTGCCCGGGACGTAGTAGTCCCACAGCCCCTCGCCGAGGGTGATGTAGTCGTTGTGGTAGCCGATCCGGTCCCGGGTCTGCGGGTCGCCGACCAGCTGGCGCTTCTCGGCGTAGCGCACCTGGGTCTGCACCATCGGCGGCAGCGCCGCGACCAGGCTGCGCATGATCTCGGTGACCGCGTCCGGGTGGTCCTCGTGGTCGTAGTAGCTGCCGTGCCACTCGCCCCAGGCGCCGAGGAAGCCCGCCTGCCAGACGGTGACCACGTCGCTGTACCGGCCGACCAGCGGCGCCAGTTGGCGCAGATGGGCCTGGATGTGCTGGACGGTGTAGCGCCGCCCCTCGCGGACCCCGTCGTCGTAGGCGAAGCGCAGCACGGCCGTGGTGCGGGCCCGGCGCAGGCCCGCGAGGACGCGTTCGATGTTGGCGAGCGCGCTGCCGGGGAGCGCGGTGGTGGCGAAGTCCCAGAGGTAGAAGTACAGCTGGGTGACATGGGCGCCCTCGCCGTACTCGGCGCGCAGGGTGCGCAGCGTCTCCTCGACGTCCGGGCTGTGGTTCTGCTCGTTGGCCCACGGGCTGGTGAGGTCGATCGCGTTGTACGACATCTCGTAGCGGAAGCCGCGGTGCGGGGCGGCCAGGGCATCCCGGCCGCCGGGGTCGTCGGCGCACAGGCCGCGGTAGCGCACCGAGGTCCAGTCGCCGCGGCGGAGCGGGGCGGCGACGGAGGGGGCCGCGAGCACCGGCACGGCCGCCGCGGCGGCGGCACCGGCGAGCAGGGTGCGGCGCGTGATCCTGGAGGGAGGAGTCATGTGCCGCACCCTAGAGAGTGTTCTTTTCTGCTCGCAACGGGTGAGTAGCGATCACTTTTGAGCATTCTTGAGCCGTCGCCGGGCTCACCGGGGCCTTCGTGAGCCGTTCGCGGGCTCACCGGGCCTAGTGCGCGACCGGCACCGGCCGCTGCTCCGGGCCCGCGTAGGCGGCCAGCGGCCGGATCAGGGCGTTGTGGGCGAGCTGTTCGGTGATGTGGGCGGTCCAGCCGGTCACCCGGCTCATCACGAACACCGGGGTGAAGACGGGGGTGTCGAAGCCCATCAGGTGGTAGGCGAGCCCGGCCGGGTAGTCCAGGTTCGGGTGGATGCCCTTGCGGGCCCGCATGGCGCGGCGCAGCGCCGCGTGCAGCGTGGCCAGCCGGGTGACCTCGGGGTCGGCGGCGCGGGCGACCAGCCGGTCCAGGGCGTCCTGCATGATCGGGACGCGGGAGTCGCCGTGCTTGTAGACGCGGTGCCCGAAGCCCATGATCTTCCGCTGGGCGGCCAGCGCCTCGTCCAGCCACTCCTCGGCGCGCGCCGGGTCCCCGATCTCCTCCAGCATGTGCATCACGGCCTCGTTGGCGCCGCCGTGCAGCGGTCCCTTGAGGGCGCCGATGGCGGCGGTGACCGCGCTGTAGAGGTCGGACAGCGTGGAGGTGACCACACGGGCGGTGAACGTCGAGGCGTTGAAGCTGTGTTCGGCGTACAGGACGAGGGAGATCTCGAAGCAGCGGACCACGTCCGGGTCGGGCACTCCGCCGAAGCACATGTGGAAGAAGTTCTCCGCGTACCCGAGGCCGGGGTCGGGCGCGATGGGGTCGAGCCCGCGGCGGCGGCGCTGGTCGGCGGCGACCACGGTGGGCAGCTTCGCCAGCAGGTTCAGGGCCTTGGCGTGGTGGGCGGCCGGGCTGCCGTCGTCCTCGGTGGGGTCCTCGGCGCCGAAGAAGCTGACGGCGGTGCGCAGCACGTCCATCGGGTGGCAGGTCTCGGGCAGCCGGGCCAGCAGTTCGGCGGTGGTGCGGTCCAGCGGGCGCAGGGCGCGCTCGGCGGCCCGGAACTCGGCGAGCCGTCGCGCGTCGGGCAGTTCGCCGTACCAGAGCAGGTGCGCGACCTCCTCGAAGGAGTACCGGGCGGCGAGGTCCTGCACCGGGTAGCCGCGGTAGGTGAGGGAGTTGGTCTCCTGGATGACGGTGGAGATCTCGGTGGTGTCGACGACGACACCGGCGAGTCCGCGGTGGATCTCGGCGCTGGTGGTCATGGGTCTGCCTTCGGGTCAGGTGCCGGGCGGGAGGGTGAAGTCGTAGACGGCCGAGTCGAAGGCCGCGTACTCCTCGTAGCCGAGGAGCTCGTAGAGCCGGGAGCGGGTCTGCATCCGGGGCAGCAGGGACTCCTGGGTGCCCTCGGCCGCCAGGGTGCGCAGGCCGTCCTCGACGGCGCCCATGGCGAGCCGGAGCAGGGTGACCGGGTAGAGCGCGATGTCGTAGCCGAGGTTCGACAGGGTGCGGGCGTCCAGCAGGCGGCTCTTGCCGAACTCGGTCATGTTGGCGAGCAGCGGCACGTCGACCGCCGCGCGGAACGCCTCGAACTCGGCCTCGTCGGCGAGGGCTTCGGGGAAGATCGCGTCGGCGCCCGCGTCGACGTACGCCTTCGCCCGGTCGATCGCCGCGGCCAGGCCCTCGACGGAGCGGGCGTCGGTGCGGGCCATCAGCAGGAAGTCCGGGTCGCGGCGGGCGTCGACGGCGGCCCGGACCCGGCGGGTCATCTCCTCGCGGGGCACGACGGTCTTGCCGTCGAGGTGGCCGCAGCGCTTGGGGTTGACCTGGTCCTCCAGATGGAGCCCGGCCAGTCCCGCGTCCTCCATCAGCTGGACGGTGCGGGCCGCGTTCATCGGCTCGCCGAAGCCGGTGTCGGCGTCGATCAGGACGGGCAGGTCCGTCACCCGGGTGGTCTGCCGGGCGCGGTCCGCGATCTCGGTGGAGGTGGTCAGGCCGATGTCGGGCAGGCCCAGGTCGGCGGCGAGGACGGCACCGGAGAGATAGGCGGCCTCGAAGCCGGTGTCCTGGATCAGCCGGGCGGAGAGCGGGTTCAGCGCGCCCGGCACGGCCAGCAGCCGGCCGCTCGCCAGCCGCTCGCGCAGCGCGCGGCGGCGCCGCTCGGGCGTGGTGCGGGTGTGCAGCAGCATCAGAACAGCCCCTTCGGCAGCCGGGCGTCGTATGCGGCGACGGCCTCGGTGTCGACGGCCGGGAACAGCCCGTCGAGGTCGGCCGGGCCCAGGTCGGCCAGGTGCTCGGCGGCGCTCAGGAAGCGGTCCTGGTCGGCGGGGGCGACGACGCCCTCGGCGAGGGTGCGGAACTTGGCGGCGTAGGCCGGCCGGTCGAAGGGCCGGGCACCGGCCGGGTGGGCGTCGGCGACGGCGAGTTCGTCCTCGACGACCGTGCCGTCCTCCAGGGTGATCACCGCGCGCCCGCCGAAGGCCCGCCGGTCCGGGTCCGGGTCGTGGTAGCGGCGGGTCCACTCCGGGTCCTCGACCGTGCTGATCCTCCGCCACAGCGCGACCGTCTCCGGGCGGGCGGCCCGCTCGGGGGCGTAGGAGCGCTCGTGGTGCCAGGTGCCGTCCTCCAGGGCGACGGCGAAGATGTACGGCACCGAGTGGTCCAGCGTCTCGCGGCTGGCCGCGGGGTCGTACTTCTGCGGGTCGCCCGCGCCGGAGCCGATGACGTGGTGCGTGTGGTGGCTGGTGTGCAGCACGACCGAGCGCACCCGCTCCAGCGGTCCGGCCTTCTCGCGCAGCCGCCGGGCCAGGTCGATGAACGCCTGCGCCTGGTACTCGGCGGAGTGCTCCTTGGTGTAGGTGTCGAGGATCGCGCGGCGCGGCTCGTCCGGCTCGGGCAGCGCCACGGTGTAGTCGGAGTCCGGCCCGTCCAGCATCCAGGCCAGGAAGCCGTCCTCGCCCTCGTAGACCGGCGAGGGGGAGGTCTCGCCGCGCATCGCCCGGTCCACGGCCTCGATCGCGGCCTTCCCGGCGAAGGCGGGCGCGTACGCCTTCCAGCTGGAGATCTCGCCCTTGCGGGACTGCCGGGTCGCGGTCGTGGTGTGCACGGCCTGCTGGACCGCCTGGTACACCGTCTCGGTGGGCAGCCGCAGCAGCGCGCCCAGTCCGCACGCGGTGGCCGCGCTCAGGTGCGCCACGTGGTCGATGCGGTGCGCGTGCAGGCAGATGCCCTTGACCAGGGCGACATGGATCTCGTACGCGGCGACGGTGGCGCGCAGCAGATCGGCGCCGCCGCGCCCGGTGTGCTGGGCGACGGCGAGCAGCGGCGGGATGTTGTCGCCGGGATGGGAGTAGTCGGCGGCCAGATACGTGTCGTGGTAGTCGAGTTCGCGCACGGCGGTGCCGTTGGCCCAGGCCGCCCACTCCGGGGAGACGCGGGCGCGGCTGCCGAAGACGGCGGCGCCCGGGGCGGCCCCGCGGTGGGCGGTGGCCTGGGCGCGGGCGACGGCGACCGGGCGGCGCAGCAGGGAGGCGACGGCGACCGAGGCGTTGTCGATGACCCGGTTGACGGCCATCGCGGCGCTGCCGGGGTCCGGCTCCCCGGTGGCGGTGGCCACCGCCGCGAGCTTCCAGGCGAGCTGCTGCTCGCGCGGGAGCCGGTCGGCGCTGGGACGGACGCGGACGTGGTGCTCGATCACAGGACTCCTCGGAGGGCACGCCGGGACGGACATCCCCAGCCTTCCCGGCGGCGGACCGCCCGGCCACCGCTCCACGCTGTGTAATCCGTACATCCGCGAGCTGCGGATCTGCGGAATCTGCGAATCCTGCGGATGTTATGTTCGCAGCGGGGGCAGTCGGGACCGGGAGGTGCGCGCATGGCCAGGGGACCGGCCGGCCGGAAGATCTACGCCCATGCCAAGCTGCGCAGGCTGCGCCGCGAGCACGGGATGAACCAGGTCGACATGGCCCGCGCGCTGGGCCTGTCCACCAGCTACGCCAACCAGCTCGAACAGAGCACGCGCCCGCTGACGGCGCCGGTGCTGCTGCGCATCGCGGAGGTCTTCGGGGTCGACGCGGAGTTCTTCTCCGAGGCCGCCGAGGACCGGCTCGCCGCCGAGCTGCGGGCCGCGCTCGCCGACGAGGCGTGCGGGGTGCCGCTGCCCGCGCCCGAGGAGTGCGCCGAGGCCGCCCGCGACCATCCGGAGGTGGCCCGCGCCCTGGTCGCCCTGCACCGCCGCTACCGCGACGCCGCCGAGCAGGCCGCCGCCCTGGCCGCGCCCGGCGGCGGCCCGGAGGACCTGCTGCCGCCCGGCGAACCGCACGACGAGGTACGGGACTTCTTCTACGCCCACCACAACCACTTCGAGCCGCTGGACACCGAGGCCGAGCGGCTCGCGGCCGAACTCGGCCTGCGGCCGGGCCGGGCCGCCGACCCGCTCGCCGTCCGGCTGGCCGAGCGGCACGGCGTGCGCGTGGTGCGGGCCGCCGCCGCGGGCCGCTCGGTGGACGCCCGGCGCTACGACCCGGAGACCGGGCTGCTGTTCCTCTCCCCCTGGCTGAGCGACGGGCAGCGCGCCTTCCAACTCGCCACACAGGTCGCGCTCCTCGACCACGGGCCGCTGCTGGACCGCCTCTCCGAGGGCGCCCTGGGCACCGCCTCGGCGGAGTCGGCGGCGCTGGCCCGCATCGGCCTGGCCAACTACTTCGCCGGTGCGCTGCTGATGCCGTACACCGCCTTCCACCGGGCCGCCGAGGAGACCCGCTACGACATCGAGCTGCTGTCCGCCCGCTTCGGCGTCGGCTTCGAGACGGTCTGCCACCGGCTGAGCACCCTCCAGCGCACCGGGCGGCGCGGCGTGCCGTTCTCCTTCCTGCGCGTGGACCGGGCCGGCAACATCTCCAAACGGCAGTCCGCGACCGACTTCCACTTCTCCCGGCTCGGCGGCACCTGCCCGCTGTGGACGGTGTACGAGGCGTTCTCCGCGCCCGGCCGGATACTGACCCAGGTCGCGGAGATGCCCGACGGCAAGCGGTACTTCTGGGTGGCGCGGACCATCACCCGCGGCGGCTCCGGGCACCACGCCCCGCGCGCCGAGTTCGCCGTCGCGCTCGGCTGCGAGCTGCGCCACGCCCACCGGCTCGTCTACGCCGAGGGCATCGCCCTGGACGATCCGCGGGCCGCCACCCCCATCGGCCTGGGCTGCCGGATCTGCGAGCGCCGCGACTGCGCGCAGCGGGCCCGGCCCCCGGCGGGCGGCCGGCTGGCCATCGATCCCGACCGGCGCACGTACGTGCCCTACCCGGTCGAGTCCCGTACGTCCGATCCCGCCCGCGGCCCGTGGGCCGTACCCCAGGAGTGACCGCGTGACCAGCCGGGTCCTGCTCGTCTCCCCCGCCATGAACGCGTCCGTGCGGCAGGCCCGCTTCGACGACGGCGAGCCGCTGGAGGAGGGCGGCGCCGCGGCGGCGCGGTCGGCGGCCGGGTCGCTGCCCGCCGCCGCGCGCGTCCTGGTCTCCCCCGGCGCGCGGTGCCGGGAGACGGCCGACGCGCTGGGCCTGGACGGCGTACGCTCCCCGGCGCCCGCAGGTCTGGACGTGGGCCGCTGGCGGGGCCTCGCGCTGGACGAGGTGGGCGCCGCCGAACCGGAGGCGCTGGCCCGCTGGCTCGGCGATCCCGCGAGCGCGCCGCACGGCGGTGAGTCCGTGGCGGACCTGTGCGGCCGGGTGGCGGAGTGGCTCGCGGAGGTGGCCGGGGCTGAGGGGCGCAGCGTCGCCGTGGTCGAGCCGGAGGTGGTGCGGGCGGCGGTCGTCGCGGCGCTGGGCCTGGACGCCGCCGTCTTCTGGCGGCTGGACGTGGCCCCGCTGACGGTGACCGAGGTCAGCGGCCGGGCGGGGCGCTGGAACCTGCGGCTGGGGCGGCCGCTGACCGCTCCCGCCGCGCCGTAGCGCGCCCCGGGCTGTTCAGGACACCGTGTCCCGGTGGGCGCGCAGCAGGGACTCGACGTCGCCGCACAGGCAGCGGCCGGGGACGTCCTCCGAAGGGGTCTTCGGGGTGGTCCCGTCCTCGGCGCGGTCCGCCGGGGCCGGGCGGGTGTGCCCGGGGCAGCCGGCCCGGTGCGCGGCGATCAGCGCCTCCAGGTCGTCCAGCAGCTGTGCGGCCTGCTTGGCCCGCTGGGCGAGCACCCGGACCCGGGCGCTCTGGCCGCCGATCTGCCGTCGGCTGGCGATCAGTTGGTCGTACTCCTCCACGGTCAGGGCGACCGCCGCGCGGCCGCCGAGGGTGATGTGACGCGGCCGGGGGGCTCTGGCCACTCGGCTCCTCCGCTCCTGGCTGGGGTCCTCCGCACACGGTCGGCGGGCGGCGGTGCCGGGCCGGGCGCGGTGCCGGGCCGGGGCCGCGTGCCGTGCGGGTCGGTGTCCCGGAAAACGTCAGAGGGCCCCCGGTGGTTCCGAAGGGCCCTCTGGTGTCCAAAAAAGCGTCAGCGCGCGGCCGGAACCGCCCGCCCGGGGCCGGATCCGGCCGGTGCGGGGGCCAGCAGCCGCTGGGCCAGCTCGCCGAAGAGCAGGCCGAAGCCGCCCCACAGCACGGACTGGATGGCCAGGGCGGAGAGCCGGAAGCGCCACAGCAGATCGGCCGGGAAGTCCTTCGGCACCTCGTTGATGACCGGCAGGAAGGCGTAGGCCAGGCCGATCACCACGGCGAAGGCGGCGACGGCGGCCACGGTCGCCCACCAGGTGCCCACCGTGGGCGCCAGGCGCTTGCCGAGCAGCGTCGCGGCGACCGCGAGGAGCACACTGAGCACCATCATCAGGAAGTACAGCGAGGTCCGCTTGCCGATGGTGTCGGGGTCGCCGACCGACGGCGGGTTGGCCGGGTACTTCAGGAACGGCACGACGTACACGGCGAGCAGGGCGCAGCCCGACAGCAGCAGCGCGGTCGCCCGGGGGCTGAAGCGGCCCACCCGGCCCAGTGCGAAGCAGAAGGCGAGCGCGGCGATGCCGCCGAAGGCCACCCCGTAGACGAGGACGCCGGTGGCCAGGCCCGCCGTGGACTGGAGCGAGCGGGAGACGACCTCCATCTCGTGCTCGTGGGAGTGGGCGTCCTCGAAGGCGATGGCCTTGTCGACACCGGGCTCACCGAGGAGATAGGCGACGACCAGCGCGAGCACGCCCGCCGCCAGGCCCGCGAGCATGCCGCGGACGAGGAGGTTTCTCACAGTTGCGGAGTTCATGAGTGTGCGGCGTCCCTCGCGTCAGTGGCAGGGGAAGCCGAGCAGGTGGCGGGCGTCGTGCACCCACTCGTGGACGTCCGTGCCGCTGAACACGGAGGTGGCGCCCTGCTCGGCGCCGACGAAGTAGAGCAGGATCAGCATCAGGATGCCGAAGAAGACCGCCCAGGGAGCTATCGCCTTCAGCGGCAGCTTTGCGGGCAGGACAGGTGCGTCGGCGGTCGGCTGGGCGACATGCTGCGCCATGGCAGGGGCCTCCTCTGGGAGTTCGCGTCCCATCTCGGTGGTGCACTGGACGACGGCCACGGGTCTGACTCGCGAGCGGCTCCGGGGAGCCGTCGCACACAGTGGCGCGACCGTGCCGGTTTCCCACCGGCTTCCGTCTCGCCGTCGTCGATATCGAACAGACGGTACCGCGTGCCGCCGCCCCGGCCAAGACCGCGTCCGGGAGGTGATCCCCGAACGTGATCTCCCCTCCCAGCAGGCAGGACCGGGCGCGGCGGCCCGCGGTCCGCCGCTCAGCGGTGGCGGAACTCGGGCGCTCTGCGCTCGACGAAGGCGCCCATGCCCTCCTTCTGGTCCTCGGTCGCGAACACTGCGTGGAAGAGCCGCCGTTCGAAGCGCACGCCTTCGGCGAGCGTCGTCTCGAAGGCCCGTCCGACGGCCTCCTTCGCCATCATCGCCACCGGCAGCGACATGCCCGCGACGGTCTCGGCGACGGCCAGCGCCTCGCCGAGCAGATCGCCGGCGGGCACCACCCGGGAGACCAGCCCGGCCCGCTCGGCCTCCGCCGCGTCCATGGTGCGCCCGGTCAGGCACAGCTCCATGGCCTTGGCCTTGCCGACCGCGCGGGTCAGCCGCTGGGAGCCGCCGATGCCGGGGATCACCCCGAGCTTGATCTCGGGCTGCCCGAAGACGGCGGTGTCGGCGGCGAGCAGGATGTCGCAGAGCATGGCCAGCTCGCAGCCGCCGCCCAGGGCGTAGCCCGCGACGGCGGCCACCGTCGGGGTGCGCAGCTGCCCGAGCCGGTCCCAGGCCGCGAACCAGTCGCTGAGGTACATGTCCAGGTACCCCTGGGGCCGCATCTCCTTGATGTCGGCGCCCGCCGCGAACGCCTTCGCCGACCCGGTGATGACGACGCAGCCGCACTCCGGGTCCCGGTCCAGCGCCTCGGTCGCGGCCACCACCTCGCGCATGACCGTCAGATTCAGGGCGTTGAGGGCCTCGGGCCGGTTGAGGGTGAGCAGGGCGGTGCGGCCCTTGCGTTCGACGAGGATCGTCTCGTACGCGGGAAGCCCGGCGCCGTTCTGCGTGCTCATCGCTTCTCCCCCTCCCCTTCTTGTTCGTGCCGGGTGCCGCGGTCCCGGATGGTGCGGACGATGCCGGAGAAGTCCTCGGTGGCGCCGACGTGTTCGGCGTACTCCTCGTACAACCTGGCCGCCGCGAGGCCCAGTTCGGTGTCCACCCCGCTGTCGCGGGCGGCCCGCGCGGCGAGTCCGAGGTCCTTGGCCATGAGGGAGGCGGCGAAGCCCGGCCGGTAGTCGCGGTTGGCGGGGCTGCCCGGGACCGGCCCGGGGACCGGGCAGTTGACGCTGAGCGCCCAGCACTGCCCGGACGCCGTGGACGCCACGTCGTAGAGGGCCTGGTGGGACAGGCCCAGGCGCTCGCCGAGCACGAACGCCTCGCTGACGGCGATCATGGAGACGCCGAGGATCATGTTGTTGCAGATCTTGGCCGCCTGCCCGGCTCCCGCGCCACCGCAGTGGACGGCCTTCTTGCCCATGGCCTCCAGCAGCGGCCGGGCCTCGGCGAACTCCGCCTCGCCGCCGCCCGCCATGAAGGTGAGCGTGCCGGCCTCGGCGCCGACCACCCCGCCGGAGACGGGGGCGTCCAGCGACCGCATCCCGGCGGCGGCGGCCCGCTCGTGGGCCGTACGGGCGTCGGTGACGTCGATGGTGGAGCAGTCGACGAAGAGGGTGCCGGGCCGGGCCGCCGCCAGGACGGTGCCGTACAGGCCGAGGACGTGTCGTCCGGCGGGCAGCATGGAGACGACGATGTCGGCGTCCGCGACCGCCGAGGCGGCGTCGGCGGCGGGCTCGACGCCCGCGCGGACGGCGCTCTCCAGGGCCTCGGGCACCAGGTCGTGGCCCCGTACGCGATGCCCGGCCCTGACCAGGTTGGCGGCCATGGGCGCGCCCATGTGCCCGAGTCCGATGAACGCGACGGTCAGGCTCACCAGGCCACCTCCACGGTGCTGTCGGATCCGGCGAGCCCCAGTTCGCGGTCGCCGAGCGGGGCGAAGAAGCGGTCCACGTCGGCCGCGGTGACCTCGGCGAGGGTGCCGGGCGACCAGCGGGGCCTGCGGTCCTTGTCGATGACCTGGGCGCGGACGCCCTCGACCAGGTCGGGGGCGGCGAGCGCGGCGCAGGAGACGCGGTACTCCTGGTCGAGGACCGCCTCCAGCGGGCCCAGGTGCCGGGCGCGGCGCAGCGCGGCAAGGGTGACCTTCAGCGCGGTGGGCGACTTGGTGAGCAGGGTCTCGGCCGCCTCCTTCGCGGCGGGCTCGCCGCGGCCGAGGAGGCGGTCCAGGATCTCCTCCACGGTGTCGGCCGCGTAGCAGGCGTCGATCCACTCCCGCTGCCCGGCGAGGTCGCCCGGCGGCGGCGACTGCACATGCCGGGCGAGCGCGTCGTGCACGGACAGCACGGCGAGGTCGGCGGTGAAGGCGCCGAGCGCGGCGGCGGGCACATGGTGGTCGGCGAGCCCGCACAGCAGGGCGTCCCCGGCGCCGGTCTGCGCGCCGGTCAGCGCCAGATGGGTGCCCAGTTCGCCCGGGGCGAGGCCGAGCAGATAGGTGCCGCCGACATCGGGGACGAAGCCGATGCCGGTCTCGGGCATGGCGACGCGCGCGCGTTCGGTGACGACGCGGACGCTGCCGTGGGCGGAGACGCCGACGCCGCCGCCCATGACGATGCCGTCCATGACGGCGACGTACGGCTTGGGGTAGCGGGCGATCCGGGCGTTGAGCCGGTACTCGTCGCGCCAGAACGCGGCCGCTGCGGTGCCGTCGCCGGTCTTGGCGTCGTCGTGGATGGCCCGGATGTCGCCGCCCGCGCACAGGCCGCGCTCGCCCGCGCCGCTGATGACGACGGTGGCCACCGCCGGGTCGTGCTCCCAGGCGGTCAGGGCCGCGTCGATGCGGCGGACCATCTCGTGGGTGAGGGCGTTGAGGGCCCGGGGCCGGTTGAGGACAATGTGGGCGGCCCGCCCGTCGGTGCGCAGGAGGACGGGGTCCTCGGTGCCGGTCACCGGAACGCCTCCGTCAGGCCGCGGGCCACGATGACGCGCATGATCTCGTTGGTTCCTTCCAGGATCTGGTGGACGCGCAGGTCACGGACGATCTTCTCGATGCCGTACTCGCTGAGGTAGCCGTAGCCGCCGTGCAGCTGGAGCGCGCGGTCGGCGACCGTGTACCCGGTGTCGGTGGCGAACCGCTTGGCCATCGCGCACAGGTACGGCGCCTGCGGGTCGCCGGCGTCCAGGGCGCGGGCGGCCTGCTGCACCAGGGCGCGGGCGGCGGCGAGTTCGGTCGCCATGTCGGCCAGCCGGAAGCGCAGCGCCTGCGCGTCGAGCAGCCGCTGCCCGAACGCCTCCCGGTCGGCGAGGTGGGCGAGGCTGCGGTCCAGGGCGCTGCGGGCGCCGCCGAGCGAGCAGGCGGCGATGCCGAGCCGGCCGCCGTTGAGGCCGTTCATGGCGATGCGGAAGCCGTCGCCCTCGCGGCCCAGCAGCCGGTCGGCGGGCAGCCGTACGCCGTCCAGGATCACCTGGCGGGTGGGCTGGGCGTTCCAGCCCATCTTGCGTTCGTTGGGGCCGAAGCCCACCCCGGCGTCGTCCTTGTCGACGACGAAGGCGGAGACGCCGTCCGCTCCGGTGCCGCCGGTGCGGGCCATCACGATGTACAGCTGGGAGGCGCCCGCGCCGGAGATGAACTGCTTGACCCCGTCGAGCACATAGGTGTCGCCGTCGCGGACGGCCCGGCTGGTGAGGGCCGCCGCGTCGGAGCCCGCGCCGGGTTCGGTCAGGCAGTAGCTGGCCAGGTCGTCCATGGCGCACAGCCGGGGCAGCCACCGCTCGCGCTGGGCCGGGTCGCCGTAGCGGTCGATCATCCAGGCGACCATGTTGTGGATGGAGAGGTATCCGGCGATGGCGGGGCAGCCGGAGGCGAGGGTCTCGAAGACGAGGACGCCGTCGGCCCGGCCGAGGCCGGAGCCGCCGGACTCCTCGCGGACGTAGACGCCGCCTAGGCCGAGCCCGGCCGCCTTGCGCAGGACGTCGACCGGGAAGTGCTTGTCGCGGTCCCAGTCCAGGGCGTGCGGTGCCAGGTGGTCCTGGGCGAAGTCGAGGGTGGTCTCCACGAGGGCCTGCTGGTCCTCGGTGAGCAGGGTGTGGGTCATGGTCGCTCAGCCCATCGTGGGAATGGTGAAGCTCGCGCCCTCGCGCAGCCCGGCGGGCCAGCGGGACGTGACGGTCTTGGTACGGGTGTAGAAGCGGACGGCGTCCGGTCCGTGCTGGTTGAGGTCGCCGAAGCCGGAGCGCTTCCAGCCGCCGAAGGTGTGATAGGCGACCGGGACCGGGATGGGCACGTTGACGCCGACCATGCCGGTGTTCACCCGCCGGGTGAAGTCGCGGGCGGTGTCCCCGTCGCGGGTGAAGATCGCCACGCCGTTGCCGAAGGCGTGCTCGCTGGGCAGGCGCAGCGCCTCCTCGTAGTCGGCCGCGCGGACCACGGACAGGACGGGACCGAAGATCTCCTCCTGGTGGATACGCATGTCCGGGGTGACCCGGTCGAAGAGGGAGGCCCCGGCGAAGAAGCCGTTCTCGTGCCCGGGGAGCACGAAGTCCCGTCCATCCACGACGAGTTCGGCGCCCTCCTCCACCCCGAGGTCGACGTAGGACCGTACGCGCTCCACCGCGTCCCGGGCGACCAGCGGGCCGAAGTCGGCCTCGGGGTCGTCGCTGCGGCCGATGCGCAGGGTGCCGATGCGCTCCTTGAGCCGGGCGACCAGGGCGTCGGCGGTCTCCTCGCCGACCGGCACGGCGACCGAGATGGCCATGCAGCGCTCGCCCGCCGAGCCGTACCCGGCGCCGACCAGCGCCTCCACGGCCTGGTCGAGGTCGGCGTCCGGCATCACGATCATGTGGTTCTTGGCGCCGCCGAAGCACTGGGCGCGCTTGCCGTGGGCGGCGGCGGTGGCGTAGACGTGCGCGGCGACCGGGGTGGAGCCGACGAAGCCGAGGGCGGCCACGCGGGGATCCTCCAGCAGGGTGTCGACGGCTTCCCGGGCGCCGTTGACGACATTGAGGACGCCCGGCGGCAGGCCCGCCTCCAGGAAGAGTTCGGCGAGCCGCAGCGGCACCGAGGGTGCCCGCTCGGACGGCTTGAGGACATAGGCGTTTCCGCAGGCCAGGGCGGGGGCGGCCTTCCAGAGCGGGATCATGGCGGGGAAGTTGAACGGGGTGATGCCGGCGACCACGCCGAGCGGCGAGCGCAGCGAGTGCACATCGATGCCGGTGCCCGCGTTGTCGGTGAACTCGCCCTTGAGCAGGTGCGGGATCCCGGCGGCGAACTCGACGACCTCCAGGCCGCGCTGGAGGTCGCCGTGGGCGTCGGCGACGGTCTTGCCGTGCTCGGCGGAGAGCAGCCGGGCCAGGTCGTCCTTCTCCTGCTCGACGAGCTGGAGGAAGCGCAGCATGACCCGGGCGCGGCGCTGCGGGTTCCACTCGCCCCAGGCGCGCTGCGCCTCGGCGGCGACGGTGACCGCCGCCTCGGTCTCGGCCCGGTCCGCCAGCGGTACCCGGGCCTGGACCTCTCCGGTGTTGGGGTCGTACACGTCGCCCAGGGCCCCCGAGGTGCCCGGGACGTTCTCACCGCCGATGAAGTGGGTCAGTTCCCGTACACCGGCGGGGTGGTTCGGACGGATCATGGGTGCCTGCTCTCGTCAGGTGGGGGTGATCCAGGACGGCGCGCGCGACCGGCGCACGGCCCGCTCAGGTACGCGGGCGTGCGCGAGGGTGGTCGGCGCGGAACGCTGAGGACGCCGGACCGTCAGGCCGTCGGGCCGGGGCGGGTGAGGCCGGTGGCGGAATGCGGGGAACCCCCGCGGCGCAGCTCGCCGGGATCGTGGAAACGCACCGGTGCCATGCGTGTCAGCTCCATCCTCGTGGACCACACGGAACATCCCGCGGCCGGTATCCTGACTCCCGGATCAGCGCGCGCCGTCCGCCTTCCCGACATCCAGCTCGTCAGTGGCGTCCTGCTCGACGGCGTACTCCCCGGTCACAGTGGCGGGACCGTGCCGGAATCACACCGGCTTCCCTGCACCGCGGGCCTACGCCCCCAGAATATAGTTGGACGTCCTAGTAAATCCAGTGCCACGGGTGGAGCCGTACCGGATTCCCGCCGGAGCGGGCCTCCGCCGGGGCGCCGGACCGGCCGGAGGAGCGGCGCTCCCCCGGCCGCCGGGCGGCGGGCGTCCGTCAGAAGGCCGTCCAGGTGAACGCCACCGTGTCCCCCGCGTTCAGCTCGAACTGGCAGCCGCCCACCGGGGTGGGTGTGCCGTTGACGGAGATGTTCCAGTACGCCGAGCCGCCGCCGCTGACGTTCTTGATGCTGTCGACCGAGTAGTCGTCGAACGACGCGTACCAGGCGCCGTCCCAGCCGAAGTGCCGCTTGCGGGCGGCGTCGTCGAGGGCGGCGGTGGGCGTCGGCACGGCGGAGGCGTGGGCGCTCCCGTTCGTCCCGTCGCATCTGTGCGTACCGCCCGTCGCCGTGGTGACGTCGTGGCCGCGGGTCCAGACCTTCCCGTGGAACAGCGGCCCGTCGGGGCCCTGCACGGTCAGCGTCACCCTGACCGGGGCGTTCGTGCCGTACGCGCCGTGGGCGCCCGGTGCGCCGTGGGCCTGGGCGGTGGCCGGCGCGGCGGCCAGGGCCACGCCGAGGGCGGCGGAGGCGATGAGCGTACGGCGTATGCGGGTACGGGAGGCGAGCGAGGCGCGTGAGGTGCCGAAGGTGTGCTGCACGGCGGGAGCCTTCCTGGATGTGGGCGGCCCGCAGCCCCGTCACCGAGCGGGCGGGCCGGACACCGCCGCCGCCTCGGGCAGGACTCTCGGCTTCGCGCTGCGGACCATGACAGGGGGAAGCGGTTCACGGCGCGCCCCGGGTGTCCCGACTCGCGGCCCACCGGCCGCACACGGTTGCAGGTCAGCGCCGGACTCCCACCGGCTTCCCCCAGTCACGCGCCCCTATGCAGTTGTCGTACACGCGGTCCATCCGCCGAACGCGCGGGCGAACCGCCGCCATCCTAGGGCCGGTTGAGCCGGCCCGGGGGGCGTTTGCCCACTCCTCGTCCGGGCGGGTCGAACGCGTACAGCTCCAGGATGTCCGGCAGCGGGGCCACCCCCGGGCCACCGGCCCGCACCCAGCCGACGATGTCCTCCGTGGCCTCCGGGTCATTGACCAGCCCCAGCCAGACCGGCCGCGCCCCGGCCGCCCGGCCCGCGGCCGACGGCTGCACGACGACCACATTGGCCTGATCGCACACGTCCAGGCACGCGGAGATCCGCACCGGCACCCCGGCCCGCAGCCGCGCGGTCTGCGCCGCGTGGTCGACGCCGGTCACCTTGGGCGTACCGCAGCAGCAGTCCCGGCAGACCACGACCCGGCACGGCACGGGCACGGGTACCGGCTCCGGCTCCGGCTCCGGCTCCGGCCGCACGGACGACGACCGTGCGCGCGGTATGCCGCCGGACGGGTCCTCGGACACCGCGGTACCTCCCTGATCGGCCGACCGTCGCTCACGCCGGGACCGAGTATGCCTGTTCCCCCGGGGCACAAGCCCTCACCGCAGCTCTTCCAGTCGGTCCCGTACTTCCTGGGTGTCGTGGCCGCCCATCAGTTCGCGCAGCACGAGGACGCGTTCCAGCGCCTCGACGGCCTCGGGTGAGCGGCCTGCCGCCACCAGGACATCGGCACAGAGCCACAGGAGCTTGGCCTCGTCGTGCCAGTGTTCGAGGTCACACAGAATTCCGCAGGCCCGCCGGAGCAGCCTGAGCGCCTCCTCCCCCTCCGACCTGGAGAGGTGGATCTGGGCGAGGGTGTACAGGGCGTCCGCCCCGCACCTCCGGTCCGTCGTCCCCTCCGCGATGCGCAGCGCCTCGCCACAGGCGCGGAGCCCTTCGTCGTACTCCCCGCGGTCGCGGTGGAGGGTACCGATGCCGTTCAGCGCCGCCGCTTCCCCGCTGCGGTCGCCCAGCGCCCGGTACAGCTCCAGGGCTTGCCGGTGATGCTCCTCCGCCGCCGTTCCGTCCCCCTGCTTGCGCAACGTGAGCGCGAGCGTGTGCAGGGAATGCGCCAGGCTCAGTCTGCCGGTCTCGGTGTCGTCCTCCTTGCTCAGCCGGACGGCCCGGAACAGATGGCCCGCCGCCCGCTCGAACTGCTCCTGCCGCCAGTAGGTCCCGGCCAGCATCCGGTGCACCATGGCGCACTGAGCGGGCTCGGCCACCTTCTCCGCCACCTCCCGCGCCAGCGTCAGCCCTCGCAACGCGTCGTCCAGGCGGCGGCGCGACCACTGATAGGTGACGAGAGCCATCGGCAGCAGCCAGACGTAGCGCTCCAGCCCTTTCCGGTGGGCCAGTTGAATACCGAGCTGCACGGTGTCGTACTCGTCGTCCAGCACGGCCAGCGCCTGTTCGAGGTCCACCGGCTCGAACACTCTCACCCCGGCGGGGTCACCCACGGGAAGTGCCCGCTGCTCATGGAGGCGGCGGTCACAGGCGTGGACGTTGTGCAACTGGTGGTCCAGCACCCGCCGTACGGTCGCGTCCTCGAAGTCCTCCGGGACGCCGTCGGCTTCGGGGTCCACCTCGTGGCGTGCGAAGGCGCGCACCAGATCGTGCAGGCTGTAGCGGTCGGCCCGGAGTTCCACCAGGCTGGCCGCCACCAGTTCCTCCAGGGCGTGGTCGGGGCGCAGTGCGTCGCCGGCCGGACCGAGGTCCATCACGGCGTCCCAGCCGGCGCTCGGGCCGGGGTGCACGGCGAGTCGCCGGAGCAGCCGACGGGCGGCCGGGGACAGCGCGCGGATGGAACAGGCCAACGCCATCCGGACGGACAACTCCTCCTCGGGCAGGTGCAGAACACCCAGCTTCTCCTTCTCCTCCCGGAGATCCCGCACAAGGTCGCTCGTGCCCCGGACCGACCGGTTCTCCAGGCGCCGGGCGATCACGGTGAGAGCGAGCGGGTGCCGGCCGCACAGCTCGACCAGGGCACGGATGAGCGGCTCACGGCCTCTCGGGTCGCCCTTCGGGAGCTTCTCCCGGAGGATGGCGGCGGCGGACTCGTCGTCCAGGAGATCGACCTTGCGGAAGTACGGGTCCTGTCCGGCGCCCAGACCCCTGAGCGTGTTACGGCTCGTGACGATCACCGCGCTGGTGCCGTTCCCGGGCAGCAGCGGACGCACCTGGGCCACGTCCACCGCGTCGTCCAGCACGATGAGCACCGACTTGTCCGCCAGGACCGAACGCAGCGCCGCGCTCTTCGCCTCGATTCCCGCCGCTCCCGAATAGGGCGGGAACTCGGCCAGGAATCCGTCCAGGACGTGTTCCGGTTCGGCGGGCCGCACTTCGGCGCCCGCGAACCCGCGGAGGTTCGCGTAGAGGGCGCCGTCCGGGAACCTTTCCCGGAGGACCGCCCCGAGCCGGTACGCCACCAGGCTCTTTCCGACGCCGGCCATTCCGCTGAGCACGATCAGCGTCGGCCTTTCCGCCTCCTGCCGCGTCCGGGCCACCCCGGCGAGTTCATCGATGAGTCCGGCACGCCCGAAAGGACGGTGCTTGCCCGCGGGGAGCTGGTCCGGGACACGACGAAGAGAGGTACCGCGTGAACGCCGCGGGGTGGAACGCAGTTCGTCGACGATCTCCTGGAGTTCCGGGTCCTGTTCCGTCTTCCCGTGGGCCGCCTCCCATTTGTCGATCAGCCTCTCCAGTACCCCTCTCGCCATCGCCTGTCCGTGGGCGATCAGATAGAACCCGAAGATCCGGGACCGTTCCGGCATGCGCTCATACCATTTCTTCGTTTCCATGCGAAGCCATGTGTCTTCGCCGGCCCGCAGTGCGGCCTCCATCCGGTCGCAGACGGCGGCCATCAGCTCCTCCCGCAGCTCGGCCCTGCGTCCGCCGAACGTTTCCTCCGGCAGCCCGCGCAGCGGTTCGTCGTCCTGCCACTCCGCCAGGGCCGTGCACAACTGCGCGAATTTCTCCGGCCACTTGAGGTGAGCGGCCTTCCGCACCCCTTCGCGGAAGCGGAGCAGATCGACACTTCCTTCCGGAAGGTTCATCACACAGACGCTCGATCTCAGATCGGGGAGGACCTCATCCCCCAGCACGCCCCTCAGCAACGAGGCGACCTTGTACACCCGTTCTCGCGGGCACTCCTGGCCGGGCCAGAGGTGCTCGGCGATCTCGTCGGTGGTACAGCGGTACTGCGGCGATGTCACCAGCAGTCCGAACAGCGCGGTCGCCTTCTTCACCCCACAGATCCCCTTTCCGTTCGATCCCCTGACACTGATCAGGCCGAGTACACGCGCCTCCACTGCCTGTCCTCCCTCACGCACCGAAGCAGCAGCCATGACGAGAACACTCCTGCATTCGGGCGCACTTGGGCGCTCGTCGACACGCTCCACCGCTTCAGACCCGCGTCAGGTTTTCGTCAGATCCGGTGCCGCGGCGGACCCCGCCGTCCCGGCACGATGGCGTCAGCCGCTCGCCGGACAGGGCGATACCGGCTCCGTCTTCGTCCGAAAGGATCGATTGCCATGAAGAAACACCTCCCCAGCCACCTCAGGCGGTCCGGCGGCTTCCCGCCCACCCCGCGGCGCACCGGCCGCACCGTGCGGCCCGAGAGCCTCGCGGCGCCGCAGACCGCGGCGCCGCACGAGGCACCACCGGCCAAGACGGACTGAGGCGGTCCGCTCCACAGCCCAGCGGGGCGCCCGCCTGCGGGCGGGCGCCCCGCGCCCGGGAGCACGCCGCCCGTCCTCCGAGCCGGCCCGGTACACGTACGGGCCGGCCGCTCCGCCACTCGGCCGAGGACCCGACACGACAGCACGCGTGTGTAATTCTGAGGCAGGTGGGACTCATGACCGCTTTGCCCCTTTTTCGGGGATGAGCGGTCGGGCGTCCGCGCCCACCACCCGGCCTCTGTTCACCTGGCCCCGGCGTCGGTCCGCGGGCCCAGAGAGGACGTTCCATGGCCCTTATCGCCCCCGGCGGCCTGTTCGCCGCGGTCACCCGGCACTTCGAGAATCCCCGCGCGGCGGAGGAGGCACGTCTGTGTGTCCGCACGGAGGAAGGCGAGGCCCCGGTCCCGCTCTCCCCCGCCGAAGCCCGTGAGGCCCTGTACGGGCCGGCGGCCGTCCCGGCCCTGGCCTCCTCGATCTGGCAGGAGGCCCTGGGCGCGGCGCGCGCCGAGACCGCACCGGGCGGTCCCTGGCGGCTCCTGGTCATCTGGCTGGCCCTGCCGCAGCTCACCGGCACCGTCTGGCGCATCAGCACGCGGCTGGGTGTCGACCGGTCCGACGTGGAGTCCGAGATGGCACTCGCCCTGCTGGAGGGGCTGCGGAGCGGGGAGTCCGGATCACCGCCCCCGCTCCGGGCCTGGCTCGGTGCGGCACGCAGCAGCGGGTGGCGCCTCGCTCGCGCAGGGCTGCGGGAGATTCCCTGCACCCTGCCGGAGAACATCGCGGACGACGACGAGCAGACCGCGCCGGACGGACCGGCGGCGGACCCGTGCGGGCGGGAGGACTTCGCGCTGGAGATCCTCCGTCCGGAACGGGCCGAGCTGCACGCGCCGCTCCGTTTCCGGATCGCCTCGCAGCAGGCGCGGAAGGAGATGCTCGGCAAACTGACCGGGCACCTGGAAGCGCGCCCCGGCTCGTACCGCGGGGCACCGTGCGACCGGAGGCGGCAGATCGGCACCTTGGCGCTCCGGCGCGGGGCGAGGCAGGCATGAAGCAGGCGCTGTCACGTCAGCTCGGCTTCACCGAGATCTTCGAACTGCCGGTCACGGTGGATCTGCGGACGGCCGCACGAGCGCTCGGCATCTGCCGGGGAACCGCGTACCGGCTCGTCTACGAGGGCACGTTCCCCTGCTCCATCATGCGGGTCGGACGCCAGTACCGGATCCCGACGGCCGAGCTGATGCGCCTGCTCGGAATCGACGAACGGCCCATGTACGCCGTGGATCTCGACACCGTCCCGGAGTCACAGCAGAACGCCACCCCGGCATGACCCGGTCCGGTCAGCCGTCCCGCGCGACTCAGCCCTCTCGCGCGACTCAGCCCTCCCGCGCGACTCAGCTCTCTCGCGCGACCGGATCAGTCGTCCGGCGCCGCGAGCTTTCCGTCAATCAGAGCCGCGGTGAAGGCGCGGGCGAGCGCCTGTCCGGCCTCGGCGGTACGCGTCAGCTCCGCCCCCCACCGGTCGAGACCGCGCAGCACGCTGCCCCGGCGGCGTTGCACGTCGACCGGCAGGAGCGGAAGGCGCAGCCGTTTCACGTCGATACGCAGGGCACCGCTCGCGGTGACGGACGGACGCGCGGCTCTCGCCGCGTTGTCGGGGTGGGTGACGGCACCCGCCACGAACCACGGGTCGAGCAGGTCCGGGTCGACGCGTACGGCATGGACGCCGGGGCCGAGCCGGGCCCCGATCTGCTCCTCCGTCGCGACCTTGGCCACCAGGTCTCCGGCGAGCGACGGGACGAGAATGTCGTGGGCCTGTACCCGGGCAGCCGGCTCCGTGCCGGTGCGTACGGGAAGGGATCCGCTCGCGGGTCGTCCGGCGGCGACGTCCTGTCCTGTGAGGGCCGGCTCCAGCCGGTCGGTGCCGGGAGATTCGTGGCCCGCGGCACGGGCCGGATGGCGGTGCAGGGTGAGGGCTCCGGTCCGCGAGAGCTCTCCCAGCGTCGCCGTGGACACGTCCTCCGGCTCGGGCCGAGGAGCGCGGTCCGGCCGGGGCAACGCGACGCGGAGCGCCGCGAGTCTGGCCTCCAGCGCGGCGGGCATCCTCAGCACGGCGTCGAGCGCGTACGCCCCGCCCTGCCCCGGCACATGACGCCGCGGAGTGAGGTCGGCGTCCTCGTCGAGCAGCTCGGCCCGCGGTACGCGTCGGGCGATGACCCCCTCGGTGCCCGATGCCCCGTGCCCGGTGCGGTGACCGGCCCAGAGGTCCCTGACTCGTCGACGGAGCACGTCGAAGGGATCGCCCGGCGACGCGTGCCGGTCTCCGCGCACGGCCTCGCCGGTCACCAGCAGCACCGCCGCGTCCGGGACACCGGCTGCTTCCGGACGTTGCAGTACCCACAGGTGGGCGCCGTTGCTGTTCCCGACCGCCGTCGTCGGGGGCAGTCCGACGACGGCCCGGAGCACACCGCGCCGGACGAGCTCGCCGCGGATCCGGCGCCCCGTGGACCGTCCGGCCACGGCCGCGGGCATGAGCAGGGCGGCCCGGCCGCCGGGCCTGAGGCGCGCCAACACCTGCTGCGTCCAGGCGAGTTCCGGCTCGGAGCGCGGCGGAGGACCCCCGTACAGCCACCGGGAGTCAAGGGCGAACCGGTCCTGGGTCCAGTCCTGGAGGCCGTCCGGCGGAGGACCGCCGACGACGGCGTCGACCGTCTCTTCGGCGAAGGCGTCCTCCGGGAACGGACCGCCCACCCCCAGACGCAGCCGTCCGTCGGCCTCCGGATCGACTCCGGCTCCGGCTCCGGCTCCGGCTCCGGCTCGCGAGCGAAGCAGCAGAAGGCGAAGGAGCGCGATGCGCACGTACTCGGGACGGCGGTCCTGTCCCAGGATCCGTGGTGGGCTGCCGGGCGGACTCCCCTCAAGGGCGGGACGCAGGAACGTACCGGTTCCGCAGGCGCTGTCGAGGACCGAGTCCGCCGGACCGGTGAGGTCCAGCATCAGACCGGCCAGGGCGGTGGGGACGTCCGTCGGCCCTGCCGTGCCCCGGGCCGTCGCGTACCACACGTGGAGGTGCTCCAGGACGCGGACACGATCCTCCTCGTACGCCACCAGCCGGGCGGCTTCCAGGAGTTCCCGCTGGGCCGCCGACCAGACGGCGGGCAGCCCGGTCAGGAGCAGGCCGGCATGCCGGGGCGACACGACCGCCCGTACCGCGTCGCCGAGCCGGGCCGGGGTGGGCGTCTCGGCGGGTGCGGTCAGCAGTGCCAGCCCGGCCAGGGCGAGGGCCTCCGCGGGCCGTCCTGCCGCGCCGAACGTCTCGGCGCACCGGGTGAGGCGGCCGAGCGGTGCGAGGGGGCGGAGCTTTCCCTGCCGGTCGAGCCATTGCTCCACTTCACGCAGGTCGAAGGCGGGACTGGCGGACGTCCCGGCGACCGGCCGGGGGAAGTCCTGGTGGCGGCGGCGCCAGTTGCTCACCGCGGGCCGGCCGACACCGGCGATCCTGGCGATTCCGGTGGCCGTCACCGTGGTCGGTTCTTCTGCCACGCCTGTCTCCCTGCGTCCCGCCGTGTCCCTCGGGGAAGACGTGAAGCGTACCGGCGTTCTGCCGGGCGGCCGGGTCCCGCGCGGTCCGGCGGACACCTCCGCCCGGCTCGGGTCGTCCCGGTCAGTGCGGCCCGCCGTCCTCCGCGCACCGTTCGATGCCGTCGTCGATCTCCCGGACCTCCGGACTCGGCTCCCCGAAGGCCCGTACGGCATCGGGGCGTACCTCGGTGTACGCGGAGTACGCGTCCCGCGGCAGTCCCTCCTCGCGCAGCAGTGCGGCGCGGTCGATGCGCAGCCGTACGACACCCGACTCGATACGGCCGAAGCGGGCCACCGCGCTGTCGAGGCACTGGTCGATCAGCTGGACGGCCCCGCGCAGATCGCCGTCCCTCGCGAAGGTGCCGGCCTCGGCGCGGATGCGGGAGAGGTCGTCCCGCCGCAGTTCCGTGGTGCGCTTCTGGCGGCGTGCCAGGTCGTCGAGGTCGGAGCCCTGCCGACGTCGCACGTCCGACGGGGACGTCTTCGGCAGGGGCGGCGGAGAGCACGGCCGCACCCACGGCAGGGTCGGGTCGTAGTCCCCGAGTCCGGGGCAGCCGGCCGATTCGAGGACCGCCAGGTGCGGCCGGACCAGGTCGAACAGCGCCCGCGCGTCGCCCGGCCGCAGATCCGGGTTCTTGCACAGCAGCCGGTCGACGGTCTCGGCCAGCCACGGCGGTGTCTGCGGGCGTACGTCCGCGATCCTGCGCGGCGGCTCGTCGGCGTGGCAGCGGGCCATCGCGTACGCGGTCTCCGCGGTGAAGAGGTACTCCCCGGTGACGAGTTCGAAGACGATGCAGCCGAGCGAGTAGAGGTCGCTGCGCGGCTCCGCGCGCCCCTCGGTCACCTGCTCGGGGGCCGCATAGGCGACGGTGCCCGGGGCCGCGCCGCCCGTGGTGGTGATACGCGTCCTGAAGGGATCGGTGTGGGCGACGATGCCGAGATCCATCACCTTGACGACGCCGCCCGGCGCGATCATGACGTTGGACGGCTTGAGGTCACGGTGCACGAGTCCGGCGTCGTGCAGCGAGGCGAGGGCGGTGGCGAGCTGGGCCAGGATCGCGATGACGCCGCGGAACGGCAGCGGGTGATGCTGCTCGGCCAGCTCCTCCAGGGTGGGGCCCTCGATGAACTCCATGACGAGGAAGGGCTCGCCCTCGTGCTCGCCGAAGGCGTGCACCTGGGGGAAGTGCCGGGAACGGCCGAGTGTGCCCGTCGTCCTGGCCTCACGTCTGAAGCGGTCCCGGTGACGGCGCTCCTCCCGTTCGACGTTGTTCGGGAGCAGCAGCTTGACCGCCACCTGCCGGGCGAGGTTCAGGTCCTGGGCCAGATACACCTCGCCCATCCCGCCGTACCCCAGCCGGTTCACCAGGTGGTACTGCCCGGCGATGACATCGTTCTGCGAACCCACCTGAGAACCGCCCTGTGCCTGGGATCTGACGGAACGTCCGTACACGGATGGTAGCAGTGAGTAGCATCCCGTGAATGTTGTTCACAGGGGGAACAGATGAGGAGAGAGAGTGACCGACTGGCCGCTGCCCGAAGGACTCACCGGTGACCCCCGCCTGATCAGGGTGTTCGCCGGAGGCGCGAAGGAGGGGGCGGAGGACTGCCCCACGCTGCGCGCCGTCAAGGCCCGGCCCCGTCTCCGAGCCGCGCACCGCACTCCCTACAAGCCGGACGACCTGGAGACGTTCGCCCTCGCCCCCGTGATGCGCAGGCTCGATCTCCTGGAGTTCGGCCGGATCCGCGACGATCCGGCCCGGGTGCGCCCGTCCCACCCGGGCCTGGAGCGCTTCGCCGAGCATGCCGCGGCGCGGTACCTGGCCGCGGCGGAATCGCTGGATCCGGAAGGGCGGTTGCTGCCCGACCACAAATACTGGGTCAGGCAGACGCGTACACCGGCCGGCTCCGGTGGCGGTCGCACGGTGTACGAACTCCGGGCGTGGGGACGGTGCTACGCCGACCGCGAGCGGACGGTGTGCGAGCTGCGGCTCCTCAGGTTCGGGTCGGTGCGCCGCGGGGGACGCCCACGGGCCGGGCGGGATCCGGCGGAGACCGCCATGGCGGCGTACGTCGCCGCCTGCGGCGGCCGTGCGGCGGAGCCCGCCCGGTGGGGGGACGAGCACGAGGTGCAGGACGTCACCGCGCCCCGGCGGATCCGGGTCGTGGAGATCGGGTGCCTGGACGGCTCGGTCGGTGAACCGCTGTTCGACGGGACTCCCGAGGAGGCGGAGGCCGCGTACCGCCGGCTCGCCGCACCCCGGCTGCGGGCCACCGTCGACGCCGTGCACCGGCGACCGGGGCCCGGCTGCGCGGCCTGCCGGCTGACCGCCTCCTGCCCCGACCTGCCGCGTGCCCCCGGCGTCCTCGGCATCACGGATGTCTCCCGCCCCCGCCGCACCCTGTCCGTCACGGATCTGCGCCGGTACGCGAAGTGCCCGGCCCAGGAGCATCTGCGGCGCCTCCATCTGCCGTACGACGAGAACCTCGAGCACGACCGCCACGTGACACGGGGGCACGCCGTGCACGCGTGGCTCCAGCGCCTGCACGAGCGGACGCCCCGGCGCCCCTGCACACCCGCCGACGCGCCCGCCGACCCGACGGACTGGGAGGCCGACGGCTGGCACCTGACCGGCGCCGACGCCGAACTCGGGGCCCGGCTGATCGGCCGCCATGCCGCCGTGTGCCCGCTGCGGCACGCCGATCCGGAGGCGCCGGTGGTCGCGGAACGGCTCATCGCCTTCCAGGACCCGGAGGCCGACGTCGTGCTCGTCGCCAAGCCCGATCTCGTCTACCGCAGCGGCGGAGCGGTGGTGTGGCGGGAGATCAAGAGCACCAGATACCGCGCGCCGCGGGGTGACGAGGACGTCCTGGAGCGGTACCCGCAGGCGGCGCTCGCCCTGGTGCTGCTGGCACAGGGCGTGTTCGGCGGCGACGTGCGCCGCTCGCGCGTCGAGGTGGAGGTCCTGCGGCCGACCGGTTCCGACCTGGAACTCGTCTCGCCCCGCCAGGCCGACCGGGTCGCCACCGCCCGGCGGGTGATCCACGGCCTCGCCGCCCCGTGGCACCGGGACACCGCCTCGGAGCCGAAGCCGGGGAAGCACTGCGCCCGCTGCGAGGTGGCCCGCTGGTGCCCGGCCGTACCACCGTCCTCGGGTGCGGCTGCCTTCGGGGAGCCGCGGTGACGCCCACCGCCGCGGGCGCCGCCCGCTCCCCCCTCGTCCCGCACGACGGACTCACCCTGCTGCGCACCGTGGCGACCGCCGTCCTCGACCTGGACGCCCTGACCGGGCTGGGCACCTTCACCCTCCCGTATCCGGCCGAGGCGCAACGGGCCCTCGACCGCACCGCGCTGGCCTGTCTGCTGCGCGGCGCCGATCCGCCCCTGAGCGTCAGCGACCTGCTCATCTGGTGCCGGCGGCGCCCCGTGACGGAATGGCCGCTCGACCTCCCCGACGGTCTGGCGGCCCCGGAGGACAGACTGATCGACAAGGACGCCTGCGTCCCCACCGACCTGTGCTACGAGTGGGCCGTGGACCGGCCGGACTCGGCCACCGAACAGATCGACCGCGCCCTGATCGCCCTGGCGATGGACCGCTGCCGCCTCGCGAACGCCCCGGTGAGCTATGTCGCCTTCCGGCGCCTGCTCGTCGAACACCCCGTGCTCACCCGGGACAAGGCCGCCGAGATCTCGCTGGAACCGGCCTTCACCCCACTGGACGGGCTCCTCCGGCAGATCTACCTGCCCGCCCCGGTCGGCTGGGTACGGGGCGGCCGGTTCACCTTGTGCCGACGCTGCCGGACCCTGCTCGCGCCGATGCGCGACGGTGGCTGGTGGTGCGAGAACGCGCGCTGCCGGCACAAGGGGGACGCTCCCGTGGGCCACGCGTACGCGGAGGCCGAGGGCGGTGGAGTACTGCTGCTCACCAGGCCGCTGCGCCTGTTCGTCACCGCCCCGGGCTTCGCCGAGCTGCGCCTGGAGCGGGCTCTGACACGCCTCGGCCTCACCCCCGAGCTGTGGCCGGACTACGACGCGTACGACCTGCGGATCACCCTGCCGGACGGACGGGTGTGGGCCGTGGACGTCAAGGACTGGGCGAATCCGGCGCTGCTCGGACGCAACGCCCTGCTCCTGCCGGACAGGCCACCGCACGACCGGGCCTTCCTCGTCGTCCCCGACCACAGGACAGCCCTGCGCCGGGACTACGTGGCCGTGGTCCGCCGCTTCATGGACCCCGGCGTGCGGCGTCGCACGACCGTGGTCAGCCACCGGCAGTTCATGACGAGGGTGCGCGCCGCTCTCGAAGAGGCCCGCGGCGGAGCCGTGGACGACGACCGACCGGAGGACGACCATGCGTGACCGCGAGCAGTGGCGCGGCGATCTCATCCCGGAGTTTCTTCCCCACTTCGCGGACGACGCCGATCCGGAGCTGGGCGCGTCCCGGCTGTGCGAGGTCGAGTTGGGGCTCCACCTGGTGGAGCGCCTGCTGCCGGGCCATCCCGCCCAGGCCGGGTGGACCCTCTTCGGCGGGTATCCCTTCGCCTCGGCGCTCGGCCACGCCCGCACGCCCGAGGAGCAGCGCATGCTGCGGATCGGACGGCATCTGCTGTGGCCCCTGCGGCGGCGCCGGATCTGGGCCCAGTCCCTCGACGCCTATCTGTCCCTCCCGCCCGAGCTGCGCGGATACGACCTCGACAGCGGGGACGCCCCGCCCCGGCGCCGGAACGTGTCGGTCGCGCACGGCCGATGGGCCGTCTACGCCCGCGCGCTCGCCGACGCCCCGCCGTACCGGACACGGACACTGCCACCGGCCGAACCCGGCGGCTGGCGCTTCCTGGAGGGCCAGGCGTGGACCTCGGTGGTGCTCCCCGAGGAACTGCCCGCCGAGGAGAGCGCCGGGCATGCCCTCGGACGAGCCGCGGCCTCGGACGGCAAGCCCCTGGAGGTCCCCTGGGACGAACTCGTCGCGACCGCCGTGCGGATGGAGGAGAAGCTGCGCGGACCCGGGAATCCCGACGGGGGCGACTGGCGCCGCAGGCTGGAGAGGGTCGAACTGTTCGTCCGGGACACCGGATCGGACGACTTCGCGCCGGAGAGGAGGATGCTGCGGATCGACCGGATGCTCCATCTCCTCGGGATGGTCGGGGCCGGGAAGAGCACGCTTCGCGACATCCTCGCGGTCTGGGCCGCCACCCATGACAAGCGGGTCACCCTGGTCGTGGGTGACGTCGCCGAAGCCCTGCACCTGACGTCGCTGTTCTCCGCGCTCGGTCTCCGGGCCGCCCCCGTGCTGGGAGCGACCACACGAGAACAGCATCTCCAGCGCACCCACCGCCGCCTGGCCGCCCAGGACGACGGGACGTCCCTGCTCACCCACGACGCGCTGAGCTTCGACTACCTCAGCACCGCCTGCCCCCTCGACGCACTGCGCGGAGTGGAGGCGGCGGAGCCGCTCGCCCACCGCGACGCGCCCTGCACCCAGCTGTTCCCGCCGAAGCGGCGCCCGCCCCGGCGCCCGCTGACCGCCCTGGCCGTCGACGAGTCGGAGCACGGCCAGACGCCGAACCTGCGCAAGCGCCATGGCTGCCCCCTGTGGAACAGGTGCCCGCGTCATCACGGCACCCGCGAGCTGGTCACGGCGGACATCTGGATCGCCACCCCCGCGGCGCTGGTGCACAGCGCCGTGCCCGCCCACCAGAACGAGGAGCGCGTCCGCTTCCTCGAACTCGCCTGCCGCAGAAGCGATGTGATCATCGTCGACGAGGCCGACCGGGTGCAGATGCAGCTCGACACCATGTTCGCCCCCGCCGCCGTGCTCACGGGGCGCGCGCCCAACTCGTGGCTCGACGAGATCCACCGGCACAAGATCGACGAGCTGGCGCGGGGCGGGCGCATCCAGTTGTCCGACTCCATCGTCATGCAGTGGACCGCCGCCCTGCACACGGTGACGGTCGCCGCCGACCGCATCTATCACATGCTGCTGCGCCACAAGAGCCTGCGCTCATGGGTCGAGTCCGACTACTTCAGCTCCTGGACCCTCCAGTACAAACTGGTCGCGGAATGGTTCGGCAGCCCGTCCGACGCCGACACCGACGCCGCCGACACCCCCGACCGCCCCACCCCCGAATGGGACGAGGAGATCGGCCGGATCGCCGACGAGGACGACGAGGCGGAGGCGGCCGGGGCCCGGAAGCCGGACGTCCCGGGCCCGGAGGGCGCGGCGGGCGGCACGGGCCGCGACGGGGTCGTGACCGTCCTCGACGCGTTCCGGGACGACCCGCTCGGCGACCGGGAGCACGACGACCCCCGGGCCGACGCACTGGTGCGGCTCACCCGCCAGCTCCTGCACACCATGCGCCCCCGCAACGCCCGCCGCCTCGTCGAGCGGGAACTGCTCGCGCTGGCGGGCGATGCCGTGTCCAGGGCGCGGAGCAGCGTCTCGGAGCAGGTGCTGCGCTTCGAGTTCACCCTGCTCCTGTCCGCCCTGCACACCCGGCTCGACCAGCTGACCGAGATGTGGCCGCGGATCGAGGCCGCCCTCAACTTCGAGGCGTCCAGCAACGTCCTGTCCCGGCGTCCGCCGGAGGACTACCGTCCGCTGGTCCCCGAATCCCCCATGGGCAACATCCTCGGCTTCCAGTTCCTCCCCGAGAACGCGGGCCTGGGCCGGCTGCGCAGCGGCGAACTGCGCTTCTTCCGCTGTGCGGGCAGCGGCCGCGAACTGCTCCTGCACCTGCCCGACCTCACCCTCGCCGACGGCCTCCCCGGGCCGAACGTGCTGCTCATGTCGGGGACCAGCTGGGCCGGCCGGTCCACCCGCTTCCATGTGCTCACCGAGGTCGGCGCACTGCTCAAGCCCCCGCCCGCGGAGCGTGAGGCCATCAAGCGGACGGTGTTCCGCACATGTTTCCTGACCGGTCCCGACGGCAGGCCGCTCAGGCTGTCCGGCGCCAAGCCCCATCTGCGTCCCCTCGCTCTCGAACACATGCTGGACCAACTGGCCCGCCGCTCCGCCGACGGCAAGCCCAGTGTGTTCGAGCGGGAACTCGCCGCCCTGGACGACGACGAGCGGCGCGGCCGGCTCCTCGTCCTCACCGGCTCCTACGACGAGGCGCGCCGCGCGGCGGACATCCTCAACCGCATCCCGCGCTGGGCCGGGAAGGTGTGCCGCCTGATCTCCGACGACGCGGAACAGGAGCACGAGTGGCACTCGGGCCCGGACACGGGGCCCGACGGCGGGGCGGTGGTGACCCTGCGCCGCGGTGACGTGGCGAACTTCGCCTCGACCGGGACGCAGATCCTCGTCGCGCCCCTCCTCGCCGTCGAACGCGGCCACAACATCCTCGACCGGGGAGTCGCCGCGATCGGCTCGGTGTTCTTCCTGGCCCGGCCCCACCCGCGCCCCGACGACATCGCCCTGGCCGTGCAGGCCGTGAACGACTGGGTGGCGCGTATGCAACGGGACGGCAGCTTCGCGGAGTTCGTCCGCGCACAGCCGGGTCTTGACGAGGCCGGGGCGGAGTTCCGGACCCGGGCCCGCGCGCGCTGGCGGTATCTCCTCAACCATCCGCCGGCCTGGAGCCGGCTGAACGAGGAGGAGAAGATCTCGTTCACCTGGGACCAGCTCGTCGTCATCTGGCAGGTCATCGGCCGGCTCGTACGCGGCGGTGTCCCGGCCCGGGTCGTCTTCGTGGACGCCCCGTTCGCCACCCGGGCGGCCGCGCGCAAGAAGCTGCCGGACACCTGGCACACCAGTCTGCTCCTCGCCATGCGGCACGTGCTGGACCCGTACCTCGCCCCGTCGCCGGGAGACGCCACCACCGCCGACGGTACTCCGGTGACCGCGCTCGACCGGGCGCTCGTCAAAGCCCTGTACGAGCCCTTGCACGCCGCCCTCACCGGACTCGTCCCCTCCGGCCCGGACCCGCGCGGCTGAGCCGCGGACAGGGCCCGTCACACGAGAACACGAAGGGATTTGCCATGCCCTCCTACTCCACGATCCGGCTCGCGGCCTTCGAACGCGTCCGCGGCGCCGAGTTCGTCCGCCGGCCGTACGGTCTCGCGTTCCCCGCCGCCTGGCGCAGGGAAGTGCTGGACTTCTACCGGATCGGCAGACGCGAACCGCAGAAGATCAACCAGGTACCGGTCCGCCGCCTGAACGAGGTCATCCGCGCGGTGGCTCCCCAACTCCTGTGCGTGGCCCGCAAGGCCACACTGCACGACGACGCCCCCTGGCTGTACGCGTACGACCCGCTGCCGGTTCCCGTCATGCGCCAGTTGATCCACTCCTGGATCCGCGACCTGCACCCGCCCCGCGCACGCGCGGAACATCCGGAGATCACCGAGCGGGCCGTGGAACTCGGCGCGTCGCTGGACGTGGCCAAACTGAGCTGGCAGCCGCAGGAGGTGGACCTCTTCTCGGGCCGTACGACGCCCGGCGGCACCTTCGAACCGGACGCGCTGGTCCACCAGCTCCTGCCGGACGCCCTCGCGCAGGACATCACCCGGCTGGATCCGTACCGCTTCGAGGGCGTCGAGATGGAGTTCCGCATCGCCGCGACCACGCGGGGGGCGGAGCTCGTGTCCTGGCCGCCACGGGACCACCAGGACGACGACGGGACCTGGTGGAAGTTCTCGTTCGTCATCGCGCTCACCGTGCAGACCGTGCCCTTCTCCGACTTCCGCCTCCATGTCGCCACGGGGGTGCGCCGATGGCGTACCGGCGGTCCCGTTCCGATGCCCTTCCGGCGGTCGGTGTCGGCGTATCTGCTCGGCCGGGATCCGTGGTTGGCGCAGGCACCAGGGACCGGTCGCATGGCGGTGAGCCGGATGATCAGCGACCGCCGCACCGACTCGACCGAGTGGGCGCGCGGCGGCCCCGAGGGGATGCTCGGCCGCCTCCGCTTCTCCCACGGGCTGCCGGACGCCGCGACCGTGCGGGAGGACCCTGACGTCTGGATGTCGGGGAAGGACGGCGTCCAGATCGGTGTCGTGCACGCGACGTCCATGGGCGGACACGGCGTCGGAGCCGGCCTCATGCCGCGCGACCGTTCCCCGCTCACCGACTGGGCGGCCGAGGCGTTCGCCCCGCGTCTCACCCGCCTGAACGACTTCACCCGCAGCCGTCACCCCGTCCTGCCGCGGAACCTGCCGAAATCCCCGACGGGCCGGACGAAGGAGGAACGGGCGCTCAAGAAGGAGGAGTTGACGCACGCGCGACGGCAGGACCGGCGCCTCGCCCTGGCACGGACGCTCGGCGGCGCGCCGCTGGTCGTGGAGGCGCGATGGCAGAACCCCCGCACCCGTGACGCGCTGGTCGAGCAGCTGGCGGATCTCCTCGGCCTGGACGGAGCGGGTGGGACGGGAGCGGTGCGCGCGTGGTCGACACCGCACCTGGAGGTGCGTCTGTACCTGGAGGACGCCTCCTTCGTCGCCGCCCGGCTCGACTTCCCGGACGGTCGGCCGCGGCGCAAGCACCTCGCCTCGGCGATCGGCGCACGACGGCGGGAGATCGCCGAGCTGTGCGGGCGGGACGGCCGTCCGGACGTCCAGGCGGTCGTGGTCGAGATCGCCCACCCGGACTCCTACCGGCCCGGCATCGTGGATCCCAAGTTCGCCACGCGCCTCGGCTACGCCGACGCCGGACGGCTGACGAAGTTCATCACCGTGCCCAGCTCGAAGCGGGGCACCGCCACGAGGAAGAACATCGCTCACCGCGCCCGTCAGACCTGGTCGCACGTCTTCCGGCAACTGGGCTCGTGCACCGTCCCGGAGCACAGTGCCGGCGATGTGCCCGACGACCTGGACCACGTCGCGCTGTGGCTGGTGAAGCGCCGCGCCGACGGCCCGACGTACACCCGCCGGACCGTGCCCGTCGCGGTGCGGGTGAGCGCCGCCGACGGTTCGGTCACGGGATGGTATCCGGAGAGCGGGGACTGGATCCCCTACCGGAAGCTGCTGCTCTCCCTGGCCCGCCACGCCGAAGTCCCGGGAACGTACCAGCGGTTCGAGGACATCGATGACACCGACGACGAGGGCCCGGACGCCGACGGGACGGCAGCGGAGGAAGACGGGACGGCAGCGGAGGAGGACAGGGCGGCAGCGGAGGGGGAGGAGACCGAGGACACGGGGATTCCCGCCGCCGGGGCCACGAGCGGCGATGAGCGGCGCACCACGCCCTGGGTCCCCGACCTGGAGGAGCAGCGGGCGCGGACGGCGCAGTTCGTACGGTCGATGCTCTACAGTCTGCGCGACCGGAACGTCCTGCTGCTCTCCCACGCCCAGAACGCGCGGCTGCACTGGCCGTGGCTGACCAACGGCCGGCTGATCCCGGACGCACTTCAGTTCGGAGCCAACCCGGCCCAGCACATCTCCCTGTACGGCGAGCGGCTGTGCCATGTGCGGGTGCGCGACGACATGTCCGACGAGACCCCGCAGTGGTTCGCCCCGGACGACGAGTCCCAAGAGCACGGCTTCGCGAGCGGCCTGTGGCACCGCCCGGACGCCACCGGCGACCACCGCGTCCACTACAGCACCGGCGAGAAGCCCCACACGGCCAAGCACGCCGTGAAGACCGCCTCGAAGATCGCGACCCGGATCCCGGTGCGGAAGAAGCCGGAGGACGGCGACGAGGACCGGGAGCCGGATCCGGTCATCGACACGGGGACCCACGCATGGAACCCCGCGGCGCTGGAGATCGCCGTGCTCGCGGTGCCGGAGGAGGGGACGGCCGAGGCGGGGGCCTGGGCCGCCGTGACCCATCAGCTGCGGCGGGCCCCGGAATACGACGTGACACTGAAGCTCCCGCTCCCCCTCCACCTGGCGAAGAAGACCGCGCAGTACGTCCTGCCGCACGAGGACGACACCGAGGGAGCCGCACCCGAGGGAGCCGCCCCCGAGGAGGAGTCCGGCCGGTGACTTCGGGGCCCCGGTCGGCAGCCGTGACGGCCGGGGCCCCTGAGCCGTCAAGATCCATTTTCAGGCGTTCTCCGGAAAAGATCATTATCGGAACACCAGAACGCCATACCGATCGACGATCATCAAATCTCGCAGCTCACGCACGAATTGCACACACCCTCTCTCCATATCGTTCCCGATGGTCTAGATTGACCGTGCTTCAGCTGTTCGTGCTCGGTACGGCCATTGACGATCAATGGATCCGGCGTCGCGGAAGACCGGCGGCCGTTTCCTCGGTACCAGACGTGAGGTGATCGTTCTCCGGGGCGCGAAAGGAGTCGAACAGCTCTTGAACAGCCGCGATGTGCTGCGGGGGCGGGAGAGGCGGGGGCCTCTCCGGGGGAGGAACAGCGCGGCGCGGGGGGCGGGGGCCTCCCGCGGACAGTGTGCGACGACGACGTCGAACCACTGCGGACCTGGGGGGGTTCTGTGCGGCAAGGGGAATTGGTCAGCCCGTTTCCGTCTGCGCGCGAGCGACTGGCGGACGGGTCACTGGGCCAGTCCGCCATCGACTGGGAACAGCGGTACCGACGTGCCGTGATCGCGGGTGACACCGCGGCCACCGCCTGCGTGGTGGCGGCCATCGGCAACTTCTTCGGGGCCCGGGACGCGGCCAACTGGCACGAGAAATGGGGAATTCTCGCATTCGGCACCGAACTGCTGGTGCTGGGCTCGCTCGCGGTGAGCCGGGCCTGGGCACCGGCGGTTCTCGGCCAGGGAGCCGAGGAATTCCGCCGCCTCGGACGCTCGCTCTTCATGGCGACCGTGGCGCTGGCGCTCGGCGGAATCGCGCTCACCTCGCGCAACATCAAACTCTGGATCTTCGTTGCGATTCCCGCCATCGCGCTGATCACCATGACCGAGCGGTATCTGCTGCGCCTGTGGCTGCACAAGCAGCGCAAGGAAGGGCGCTGCCTGCGGCCGGTCCTGGCCGCCGGAAGCCCCGCCACCGTGCGCGACCTGATCACCCGCACCCGCAAGTTCCCGCACCTGGGCTGGCGGGTGGACGCGGTGTGCACGACTCAGGGCCCCGCACTCGACGGCGACCGGCTGGACGGGGTGCCGGTGGTCGGCCGGCTGGCGGACGTCTCCGGCCATGTCCGGCGCGACGGCTACCGGGTCGTGGCGGTCACCCCGGACCCGCACTGGTCACCGGACCGGCTCCAGCGGCTGGCCTGGAACCTGGAGGGCAGCGACGCCGAGATGGTCGTGGCCCCGGTGCTGATGGAGGTGGCCGGACCACGGCTGCACGTCGACGCGGTGCTCGGGATCCCGCTGCTGCGGGTCAGCATGCCGTCCTTCACCGGCGGGCGGCGCGCGGTCAAGGGCGTCGTGGACCGGCTGGGCGCCGCGGTGCTGCTGCTGCTGTTCGCACCGCTGATGGCGGCCGTCGCACTGCTCGTGCTGGCGGACAGCCGGGGCGGGGCGTTCTACCGGCAGCGCCGGGTCGGCAAGGACGGCCGCGAGTTCACCATCCTGAAGTTCCGCACCATGGTCGCCGGCGCCGACCGCGCACGCGCCGCGCTGGCCGGCCGCAACGAGGGCGCGGGACTGCTGTTCAAGCTGCGCCGGGACCCGCGGGTGACCCGGGTGGGAGCGGTGCTGCGCCGCTACTCGGTCGATGAACTGCCGCAGCTCTTCAACGTGCTCACCGGATCCATGTCGCTCGTCGGCCCGCGCCCGCCGCTCCCGGAGGAGTCCGCCGCGTACGGCCCGGACATCCGGCGTCGGCTGCTGGTCAAGCCGGGTCTCACCGGCCTGTGGCAGATCAGCGGACGCAGCGACCTGTCGTGGGAGGAGGCGGTCCGGCTGGACCTGCGGTACGTGGAGGACTGGTCGCTCGCCCTGGACACGGTGATCTTGTGGAAGACGCTGCGTGCGGTGCTCTACGGGCAGGGGGCCTACTGATGCGCGGCGACCGCCGTCCGGCCGGTGTAGGAGGAGCGGGCCGCCACGGCCTGCCCGGGGGGAGGAACGGGACATGAGGGTCAGCGTTCTCGGGCTCGGCTACGTGGGCTGCGTGTCGGCCGCGTGCCTGGCCCGCATGGGGCACGACGTCATCGGGGTGGACGTGAACCAGGTCAAGGTCGACCTGGTCGCCGACGGCAGGGCCCCGGTGGTCGAGGAGGGGATCGGCGAGCTGGTCGCCGAGGTCGTACGGAGCGGAGCGCTGCGCGCCACCGCCGATGTGCGCGAGGCGGTCCGGGAGAGCGAGGTGTCGCTGGTCTGCGTGGGCACCCCCTCGGAGCCCAACGGCTCCCTGTGCACCACCTATCTGGAGCGGGTCACCGAGGAGATCGGCGCCGCGCTGGCCGAGCGCGGCGGGCGGCACACCGTCGTGTTCCGCAGCACCATGCTCCCGGGCACCTGTCTGAACCTGCTGGTGCCGATCCTGGAGAAGCACCTCGGCGGCACGGCCGGGGTGGACGTCGGGGTCGCGGTCAACCCGGAGTTCCTGCGCGAGGGCACCAGCGTGCGGGACTTCTTCGACCCGCCCAAGACCGTCATCGGCGAACTGGACCCGGCCGCCGGGGACGTGGTGGCGGCGCTCTACGACGGCCTGCCCGGCGAGGTGTTCCGGGTGCCGGTCCCCACGGCCGAGGCCATCAAGTACGCGGACAACGCCTTCCACGGCCTCAAGATCGGCTTCGCCAACGAGTTCGGCGCGGTGTGCCAGGCGCTCGGGGTCGACTCGCACCAGGTGATGGACGTGTTCCTGGCCGACCGCAAGCTGAACATCAGCCCCGCCTATCTGCGGCCCGGCTTCGCCTTCGGCGGCTCCTGCCTGCCCAAGGACCTGCGCAGCCTGGTGCACGCGGCGCGGCGGGCCGATGTCTCGGTGCCCATCCTCGCCCATGTGCTGCCCTCCAACGCCGACCACCTCCAGCGCGCGGTGGAGCTGGTGGAGCGCACCGGCAGACGCCGGGTGGGCCTGTTCGGGCTGTCCTTCAAGCCCGGCACCGACGACCTGCGCGAGAGCCCGCTCGTCGAGCTGGCCGAGCGGCTCTTCGGCAAGGGCTACGACCTGCGGATCCACGACGCCAACGTGAGCCTGTCCCGGCTGCTCGGCGCGAACCGCGAGTACGTGGAGAACCGGCTGCCGCATCTCGCGCAACTGCTCGCGGACTCCGTCGAGGAGGTCCTCGACCACGCCGAGGTGTGCCTGGTCGGCACCAGGGACCCGGCCGTGCTGTCGGCGCTGCCCCGCGGTGGCGGCGGCCCGGTGATCGTCGATCTCGTCCACCTCCCCGACGCCGAAGCGCGCCGGGCCGAACCGGGGTACATGGGCCTTGCCTGGTGACACGTCGTTCGACCACACATCCGCCCACGGCCGGCCGGGGCGGCGCGCGCTGATCCTGGTGGAGAACCTGTCGGTGCCGTTCGACCGGCGGGTGTGGCAGGAGTGCACGACACTGCGCGACGCGGGCTGGGAGGTGCACGTCATCTGCCCCCGGGGCGGCAAGCGGGACACCGAGCCGGAGGCGGTGATCGACGGGGTGCGGATCCACCGCTACCCGCTGCGCGCGGCCACCGGAGGCCCGGCCGGGTATCTGCGGGAGTACGGATCGGCGCTGTGGCACACCTTCCGGCTGGCCCGCAAGGTCGGCCCGGTCCATGTGGTGCACGCCTGCAACCCGCCCGACCTGCTGTTCCTGCCGGCGCTGTGGCTGAAGCGGCGCGGCGCGCGGTTCGTCTTCGACCAGCACGACCTGGTGCCCGAGCTGTATCTGTCCCGGTTCGGCCGCGGCGAGGACCTGCTCCACCGCGCCGTGTGCGCGCTGGAGCGGCTGACCTACCGGGCCGCGGACGTCGTGCTGGCCACCAACGAGAGCTACCGGGACGTCGCGGTGCGCCGGGGCGGCCGGCGACCCTCGGACGTCTTCGTGGTGCGCAGCGCGCCGGACACCGACCGGTTCCGGCCCGTGCCGCCCGAGCCCGAGCTGAAGCGCGGCAAGCCCCATCTGCTGTGCTATCTCGGCGTCATGGGCCCGCAGGACGGCGTCGACTACGCGCTGCGGGCCCTCGCGAAGCTCCGGGACGAGCACGGGCGCACCGACTGGCACGCGGTGTTCGTCGGCGCCGGTGACACCTTCGACGCGATGGTGGAGCTGTCGCGGCGGCTCGGCCTCGCGGACCGGGTGGAGTTCACCGGGCGCGTCCCGGACGCCGATCTGGTGCGCTACCTGTGCACCGCGGACGTGTGCCTCTCCCCCGACCCGCACAACCCGCTCAACGACGTGTCGACCATGAACAAGGTCCTGGAGTACATGGTGATGGGCCGTCCCGTGGTCTCCTTCGACCTCCGGGAGGCACGGGTCTCCGCCGGGGACGCCGCCGTGTACGCGCCCGGCAACGACGAGAGCGAGTTCGCCCGGCTCGTCGCGAAGCTGCTGGACGACCCGGAGAAGCGCGATCTGATGGGCAAGACCGGCCGCGAGCGGATCGACGGGCCGCTGTCCTGGCGGAATTCGCAGGCGGCGCTGCTCGCCGCCTACGCCGCCGCCTGCGAGGGCCGTACCCCGGCGCCGAAGGGCGGCCCGCTCCGGGCGGGGCGGAGGCCGCGCCGTTGAGCGACGACACGATACGCCTGGTCACGGTCGGCCGGATCCTCCGTGGCCGCTGGCGGCTGCTCCTCGTGCTCACCGTGCTGGGCGCGCTCGCCGGTTACGGCGCCTCCCTGCTGTTCCCGCCGCGCTACACGACGTCGGCGTCGGTGCTGCTGCCGGGGGCGTGGGAGGAGCGCGAGCTGCTGACCCAGCAGGAGATCGCGACCAGTTCGGCGGTGACCGACCGGGCCGCCGCCGCGCTGCACTGGTCCGGGGTCGGCGGCAAGGACCTGCGGCGCCGGGTGAGCGCCAGGACCGCCGACGGGAACATCATCACGATCTCGGGCACGGCCTCCACCCCGGAGCGGGCGCAGCAACTGGCCGACCAGGTGGCCCGGCAGTTCGTCGCGTTCGCCGCGCAGGTCGTGAACGCGGGCACCGACTCCGACGCGGCGGCGCAGCTCGACACGCTGCGGCAGATGGTGGTGCAGACCAGCCGCCGTATCACCGAGCTGGCCGACGCGGCCGATCCGGGGCGGACGGTGGAGAGCGTGCAGACCCGCACCGAGCTGGAGAAGCTGCGCACCTCGCTGCGGGAGGCCATCACCAAGCTGGACCAGGCCGACCCGACGGCCGGCAAGGCCACCATGGTCGTCATGGGCCCGGCGGCCCGGCCGTCCGGCGAGGCACCGCCGACCCGGTGGCAGCTCATGGGCGCCGGGGCGCTGCTCCTCCTCCTGCTCGCGGTCCTCGGCCAGCTCGCCGCCGCCCGGATGAGCCGTCGGCTGCGCACCGCGCCGGAGATCGCCGCGGCGCTGGGTTCGCCGCTGCTGGGCACCGTCGACGTACCCGGTGAGCGGTCGGCGCACCGGCCGGGCGGCCGTGGCGCGCGGGCCCGGCTGCGCCGGGTGCTGGGCACCGACGTCCGGTGGGACGTACCGGTGCCGCGGGTCGCCGCCGACGAGGCGGGGCGGCGGATCCGCCATCGGCGGGTGTGGGCCCGTCTCCAGGACCGGCTGACGTCCCCCGGGCGGCTGCTGGTCCTCGTCCCGGACGGCGACGAGATCGCCCGCCGGGCCGCCGGGCTGCTCGCCGCCGAGGCCGGGAGCGGTCCGGCCGCCCCGGATTCCCTGGCTTCCGCGGCTTCCCCGGTGTCCGCGGCTTCTCCGATTTCCGCGGGCTTCAGGGGTTCCTCGGGCCTCACCGGCGCCTCGGGCCTCACAAGCGCCTTGAGCTCCTCGGGCTCCTCGGGCCTCACGGGCCTCACGGGCGGGGACCGCTCCGAGCCGCGGGTGGTGGGGATCTCCGTGTCGCGGCCGCTGGTGCCGGACCGCGACGGCGAGTCGGGCGCCCTGGTCGTGCTCAGCGCGGGCCACTGGACCGCGGACGAGCTGGCGGGCATCGCCGAGGCGTGCGCGGACGCCGAGCACGAGATCGTCGGCGTCGTCCTCGCCGCCCCGGTCCGGTCCCGTCCGGCACGCTCCGCCGGACGTCCTCCGAAGGCCGCCGCGACGGGGTCCGCGACCGGCGACGACGCGAAGGGAAGCCGAGGGTGACGACGAGCAACACCGCGGAGTCGCCGGCCGCCGCTCCGCTGCTGGACCTGCACGCCCTGGTGGTGGCGGTGCGCAGACGGCGCCGCCTGTGGTGCTCCCTGGCGCTGCTGGGACTGCTCGCCGGTGCGGCGGTCGCGGTCCTGCGGCCGCCGCCGCCCACCGCCGTGACCGAGGTGCTGGTCGCGCACCAGGAGGACCAGCCCAACGACCCCGGGACGCTCATCCGTACCGATGTCGCGCTGCTGCACACCACACGGATCGCCGGTGCGGCCCTGAAGTCCCTGCACTCCGCCGAGGCGCCGGAGGACTTCATGCGGGACTACCAGGGGGCCGGTCTGACCAACAACCTGATGCGGATCACCGTGACCGGCGCCAGCGACGCGGAGGCGGTGGCCCGTGCCGGGGCGCTGGCCGACGCGTTCGTCGCCGACCATGTGCGGCGGATCCAGGCGGCCGCGAACGCCGAGGCCAAGGCGCTGCTCGACCAGCGGGACCGGATGCAGGGTGAACTCGCCCAGGTCAACAAGGCGATCGGGGACGGCACGCCGCAGAGCGGGCCGAAGGAGTCGGCCGACCTGGAGTCGCTCTTCGCCCGCCGGGCCGAACTCACCTCGCGGATCACCGACTTCAGCCAGCGCGCCGCCGACGCCCGCATCGGCACGCCCCGGCTCGTCGCCGGTACGCAGATCGTGGACGCGGCGCGTCCGGTGCGGCACTCCCTGCCCCGGGCCGCCGTCACCGACGCCGCGATCGGGCTCGTCCTCGGGCTGGCCCTCGGGCTCGCGGTGGCCGCCGTGGGCGCGGTGGTGGCCGACCGCCCCGTACTGCGCCGGGAGATCGCGGCGCACCTCGGCGCCTCGGTGCTCGCGGAGCTGCCCCACCGCCCCGGACGGCGCCGCAGGACCCGGGCGGCGCACGAACGGCTCACCGCGTTCCTGGCCCGCACCGTGCACGGCTCGCCGGAGCCGGTGTCGCTGCTGGAGCTGGGCTGCGCGCGCACCGCGAGCGCGCTCGCGGTGGACCTCGCCCGCGCGCTGGCGGAGCGGGGGCGGCCGGTGACCGTCGTGGACGGGCTGCCCGGCACCCGGCTCCCGGGCCGCCGCCCGCGCCCGGACGACCCGGCCGTGATCGGCGGCGAGGAGGCCGCCGGACTGCCGCGCCACGAGCGGTGGATCGGCGTGGGCTCGGTGGCGCCCGGCACGGCGTGGACCGACCTGCGCCATCTCGGCACCCGGACCGTGCTCGTCGTACGGGCCGGGCACGCGGGCACCGCCTGGCTGCACACCGTGGCCCGGCACCTCGCCGACCAGCGCGTCCCGGTGCTGGGCGTGGTGCTGGTCGACCCCGATCCGCGCGACCGCACCGACGGCACGCTGTGGGACGGGCCGCACACCGCGCTGCGCGGCGCGGGCGAGCGCACGGCCCGGCTCAACGGAACGGGTCCGCGGTGGACGGAGCTGCCGCCGACGCGGGCGGCACGGGTCCCGGACAGCGATCAGGAGGCGCGGTAGCACATGTGCGGCATCGCAGGCACGTACCGGTGGCCGGACGGCAAGGCCGTCGCCGACCGGCTCACCGAGGTCCTCGCCCACCGCGGTCCGGACGGGGCGGGGCGGTACAGCCACCCCGTGGGGGACGGCGAGGTGCACCTCGGGCACCGCCGGCTGGCCGTCGTGGACCTGTCGCCGACCGGCGCCCAGCCGATGGTCTCCGGCGGCCTGGCCCTGACGTACAACGGCGAGCTGTACAACGCGCCCGAGCTGCGTGCCGAACTGGCCGCCGCCGGGGTGCGCTTCCGCGGCACGTCCGACACCGAGGTGCTGCTGGAGGCGTGGCGGCGCTGGGGCACGGACTGCCTGCCCCGGCTGCGCGGCATGTTCGCGTTCGGGGTGTTCGACGAGCGGACCGGTGATCTGGTGCTCGCCCGCGACCAGTTGGGCATCAAGCCGCTGTTCGTGCTCCGCCGGGGCGAGGGCCTGGTGTTCGCCTCCGAGCTGAAGGCGCTCGCCGCCGTGAGCGGCGGTTCGCTCCAGGTGGACCACGCGGCGCTGGTGGCCTCGCTGCTGTACTACTGGGTGCCGGACTCGCGGTGCGCGTTCCGCGAGGCGGAGAAGCTGCCGCCGGGGAGCTGGCTGAGGTGCCGGGCCGACGGGCGGGTGGAGCGCGGCCGGTACTGGCGGCTGAAGGACGTCGCCGCCGAGGGCGCCGAGCGGGCCCGAAGCGGCGAGCGGCCGGATCTCGCCGCCGTGGTGGAGGAGTCGACGCGGCGCCATCTGCTCTCCGACGTGCCGGTGGCCGCCTTCCTCTCCGGCGGGCTCGACTCCAGCTATCTGACCGCGCTGGCGGCCCGCGAGCGGCCGGGCCTCTCCGCCTACACGATCGGGTTCCGCGCCGAGGACGCCCGGTTCGAGGCGATGCCGGACGACCTGCGCTACGCCCGGCAGGTGGCGGAGCGGTTCGGGGTCGATCTGCACGAGATCGAGATCGCCCCGGACGTGCTCGACCTGCTGCCCCGGATGACGTACCACCTGGACGAGCCGATCGGCGACCCGGCGGCGATCAACACCTTCCTGATCTGCTCGGCCGCCCGCGACGCCGGGGTCAAGGTGATGCTCTCGGGGATGGGCGCCGACGAACTGTTCGCCGGGTACCGCAAGCACCTGGCCAATCTGCTCGCGCTGCGCTACCAGCGCGTGCCCCGGCCGCTGCGGCACGGTCTGTCCCGGGCCGTGGACCGGCTGCCGGTGGCCTCGGCCCGCCGGGGCTACCGGTCGGTGCGCTTCGCCAAGCGGTTCCTGTCCTTCGCCGGGCTGCCGGAGGAGACGGCGTTCCGGCGCAGCTACACCATGTACGACCGGGACGAGCTGCTCGCGCTGGTCGACCCGGACCTGGCCGGGTCGGTCGAGGACGTGCTGACCGAGCACGCGGACGTGTACCGGGACAACACGCTCGACGACTTCGTCAACCGCATGTGCCTGGGCGACGCCCGGATGTTCCTGCCGGGCCTGAACCTCGCCTACACGGACCGGTCGAGCATGGCCGCCTCGACCGAGGTGCGGGTGCCGTACGTGGACGTCGAGGTGGTGAAGGCGGCGTTCGCGGTGCCCGGCGACCGCAAGATCGTCGGGCGGCAGGGCAAGGCCGTCCTCAAGGAGGCGGCGGGCACGGTCCTGCCCAAGGAGATCGTGTACCGGCCCAAGGGCCTGTTCAGCGCCCCGCTGCGGGCCTGGATGAGCCGGGACCTGGCGCCGCTGGTGCGCGAGGTGGTGCACGACGGCGAGCTGGTCCGCTCCGGGTTCCTGCGCCGCGACGCGCTGGCGCGGATGGCCGCCGAGGACGCCGCCGGGCACCGGGACTTCTCCAAGCATCTGTGGCATGTGCTGACCCTCGAACACTGGTATCGCGGCGCGGTCACCGGGACCGGCCCGCACGCTCCTTCGACGTCGACGGCTTAGAGACAGCAGAGACATGAGAGACAAGGGACTTCGGTGAAACAGGTCGTGCAGAACTACCGGAGCGGCGAACTGGCGCTGCTCGACGTGCCGGTGCCCGGGTGCAAGCCGGGCGGAGTGCTGGTGCGGAGCGCCTACTCGCTGATCTCCACCGGGACCGAGCTGATGAAGGTGTCCGAGGCCGGCATGTCGATGCTGGGCAAGGCCCGTTCGCGTCCCGACCAGGTGGCCAAGGTCGTGCAGAGCGTCGCGGCCAACGGGGTGCCGGCCACGTACCGCAAGGTGATGGGCAAGCTGGACTCCTACACGCCGCTGGGCTACTCGCTGTGCGGGGTGGTCGAGCAGGTCGGCGCCGGGATCGACGAGGTGAAGGCCGGTGACCTGGTGGCCTGCGCGGGCAACGAGCACGCGCTGCACGCCGAGCTGAACTGGGTGCCGAAGAACCTCTACGCACCCGTGCCCGACGGCCTCGCGCCCCGGCACGCGGCCTTCGGCACCGTCGGCTCGATCGCGTTGCAGGGCGTGCGCCAGGGCGAGTCGCGGCTCGGCGAGGTGGCCCTGGTCATCGGCCTCGGGCTGATCGGGCAACTGGTGGTGCAGTTGCTGACGGCCTCCGGGGTGCGTGTGGTCGGGGCCGACCCGGATCCGGCGCGCTGCGAACTGGCCGCCCGCCTCGGCGCGGTGGCCTGCGGCGATCCGGCCTCGGCCGCCGTGGAGAACTCCGTCGCCGAGCTGAGCGGCGGCCACGGCGCCGACCAGGTGTATCTGGCCGCGGGCGGCGGCAGCAACCAGCCCGTGGAGCTGGCCGCCCGGCTCGCCCGGGACCGGGGCCGGGTCGTCGACATCGGCAAGTGCCGCCTGGACCTGCCCTGGAACGCGTACTACGAGAAGGAGCTCGACGTCCGGTTCTCCCGCTCCTACGGCCCCGGGCGCTACGACCCGGAGTACGAGCTGGAGGGGCGGGACTATCCGATCGGCCATGTGCGCTGGACCGAGCGGCGCAACCTGGCGTGCTTCCTCGATCTGCTGGCCCGCGGCCGCGTCGACGTGGAGCCGCTGATCTCCCATCTGGCCGACTTCGACGACGCCGTGGAGACGTACCGGCGGCTGGAGGGCGGCGAACTGAAGGCCGTGGCCGTGCTGTTCCGCTATCCGGGGCCGCCCGGGGCGGCCCCGGAGGCGGCGGCGCCGGCGGTGGCCGTGCCCGCCGTGCGGCGCGGCGGCGCGGCGCAGCCACCGGCCCGGCCCGCCGGGACTCCGGTGCGGCTGGCGTTCGTCGGCGCGGGCAACTACGCGACGTCGATGCTGCTGCCGCACCTGGCGGGCCGCGAGGGCGTCGAACTGTCCGCCGTCGTCACCACGACGGCGCTGTCCGCGGCCAACGCCCGGCGCACGTTCGGCTTCGCCCGTGCCACCACCGATCTCGACACGGTGCTCGGCGACCCGTCCGTCGACGCGGTGTTCGTGGTGACCCGCCACCACTCGCACGCCGAGCTGACCCGCAGGGCACTGCTGGCCGGCAAGGCGGTGTTCGTGGAGAAGCCGCTCGCGCTCACCGAGGACGAGCTGTCCGGGGTGCTCGCGGCGGTGGAGGAGTCCGGCAACGACCGGATCCAGGTGGGCTTCAACCGCCGGTTCGCGCCGCTGCTCCAGGAGGCAAGGAAGCTGCTCGGCACCCGGACGGGACCGGCGAGCCTGCGCTACCTGGTCAACGCCGGGCGCCTCGAACACGGCAGCTGGTACCTCCAGCAGGGCACGGAGGGCTCGCGGTTCACCGGTGAGGGCGGGCACTTCATCGACACGGCGAGCTGGCTGCTGGGCGCCGACCCGGTCTCGGTGTACGCCGTCGCCCCGCCCGGCCAGGAGGACCTCCAGGTCGTGCTGTGCTACCCGGACGGCTCCACCGCGACCGTCAGTTACGTCACCGGCGGGGCGCCCGGCTTCCCCAAGGAGACGCTGGACCTGGTCGCGGACGGCAAGGTGCTGCGCCTGGACGACTTCGTCCGGGCCGCCGTCCACGAAGGGCGCCGCAGGCAGTGGGCCGGGTCCCGGCTGCCCCGGGCCCGGGACAAGGGGCAGAACGCCGAACTCGCCGCGTTCGTAAGGGCGGTGCGCACCGGTGGCCCGATGCCGGTGCCGCTGGAGTCGCTGGTCGCGACCACGTCGGCCACCCTCGCCGTGCGGGCCTCGCTGGCGGCCGGCGGGCCGGTGACCCTGGCGGCGGCGCGATGACCATGGGCGCGGGCTGGTACCTGCGGCGGCTGTCCCGGATGGGGCCGCGGGAGATCGGCGGCCGGACGGCCGACGCGGTGCGCAGACGGCGGTGGCGGTCGGCGGCGCCGCCGAGGCGCCCGGAGGTGACCGGCGCCCGGTTCACGGCGGTGCTGCCGGCGGGCACGGCCGCCGCGGTGCCTCCGGACGCCGCCAAGCGCCTGCTGGCCGAGGCGGACCGGCTCATGGCCGGGCACGGCGGCTGGTTCGGGGTGGCCCGCGACGACCTCGCCGACCCGGACTGGTCGTACGACCCGAGGACCGGGCGCCGGGCCCCCGGCGGCTACGCGTTCGACGTGCCGTACCGGGACGAGGACGCGGTCGGGGACATCAAACAGATCTGGGAGCCGTCCCGGCACCAGTACCTCACCGTGCTCGCCGCCGCCCACGCGCTCACCGGCGACGAGCGGTACGCGGAGCGGGTGGCCGCCCTGCTGCGGTCGTGGTGGGCGGCCGAGCCGCCGCTGCGCGGGGTGCACTGGACCAGCGGCATCGAGCTGGGGATCCGGCTGCTGTCGTGGGTGTGGGTCCGACGGCTGCTGGAGGGCTGGCCGGGCGCGGCGGCGCTGTTCGAGGACAACCCGGTGGCGCTGGACCAGATCTGGCACCACCAGCGCTGGCTGGCCGCCTTCCCCAGCCGGGGCTCGTCGGCGAACAACCATGCCGTCGCCGAGGCCGCCGGGCAGTTGGCCGCGTCCTGCGCGTTCGGCTGGTTCCCCTCCTCGCCGCGCTGGCGCGCCGACGCGCTGGCGTCGCTGGAGCGGCACCTGAGGAGCAACACCTTCGGCTCCGGTCTCAACCGCGAACTGGCCACCGAGTACCACGGTCTGGTCCTCGAACTGGGGCTCGCGGCCGTGGCGGAGGCGGACGCCACCGGTGTGCCGGTGCCCGCGGTGGTCCGGCTGGTGCTGCTGCGGATGACGGACGCGCTCGCGGCCGTCGTGGACAACACGCTGCGGCCGCCGCGCCAGGGCGACGCGGACGACGGGCACGGCCTGGTCGTGGACGGCGCGGGCACCGACCGCTGGGGCTCGCTGCTGGCCACCGGGGACGCCGTGTTCGGGCGGCTGGACTGGTGGCCGCAGGTGCCCGGCACCGATGTGCGCACCCCGCTGCTGGCCGCCCTGCTGCGCCCCGGCGCCCCGGCCGCCTCCCGCCCGGCTAGGCGGCCGGACCACTTCGCCGACGCGGGCCTGACCGTGCTGCGGAGTTCTCAGGGAATCTGGTGCCGCTGCGACGGCGGCCCGCACGGCTTCCTGTCCATCGCCGCGCACGCCCACGCGGACGCGCTGTCCGTGGAGGTCCGGCACGACGGGGTCGACGTGCTCGCCGACCCGGGGACGTACTGCTATCACGGGCAGCCCGCGTGGCGGCGGTACTTCCGCTCGACGCTCGGCCACAACACCCTGGAGCTGGACGGCGCCGACCAGTCCGGCTCCGGCGGCCCGTTCCTGTGGACGCGTCAGGCCCGCAGCCGGGTCCTGGCCGCGGACCCGTCCGGCGCCGAGAGCGGGGGGACCGCCCGCTGGTGCGCCGAACACGACGGCTACCGGCCCTCCGTGCACCGCCGCCTGGTGGAACTGGACGGCACCACAGAGGAGTTGCGAGTCGTCGACGAGGTGCGCGGACCGCGCCGCGCCGTACGCCTGGCGTTCCATCTCGGCCCGGCGGTCACCGCGGACCTGGCGGGGCACCGGGCCGTGCTCACCTGGACCCGGGACGGCGAGGACCGCCGTGCGGTGCTGGACCTGCCCGCGCGGCTGGACTGGCGGGCGCACCGCGGCGAGAGCGACCCGCCGCTCGGCTGGTACTCCGCCGGATTCGGCCGCAGGGAGCCCGCCACGACCCTGGTCGGCACCGGATTCACCGACGGCACACAGGAGTTCACCACCGTGCTCGGGTTCGGCGGCTAGGGGGGCGTGTGGGGAACAAGTGGCGGCACCGGAGGCTGCCCGCGGCAGTGCTGGCGCTGGCCCTGTCGGCGGCGGCCGGCTGCGACGGCACGCACACCGCGCGGCCGAAGCCGACCGCCGCGCCGTCCGCGTCCGCGGCCCGGGTGTGCGCCGAGCCCGCGCCCGGTCCCGCGAAGGCACCGGCGGGCGCGGTGACCGTCGACCCCGCCGTCACCGGCGACCTGGCCGCCAAGACCAGGAACAGCCCTCCGCACACCACCTTCTGGCTCCGGCCGGGCACGCACCGGCTCGGCCCGGACCGCTACGCCCAGGTCCTGCCCAAGGAGGGCGACACCTATCTCGGGGCGCCGGGCGCGGTGCTGGACGGCCGGAAGACCAACCAGTACGCGTTCGGCGGCACCGCCCGCGACGTCACCATCCGCTTCCTGACCGTGCGGGGGTTCGCGGCCCCGCAGAACGAGGGCGTCGTCAACCACGACTCGGCCGACGGCTGGGTGATCGAGCACGCCACCATCCGCGACAACTCCGGCGCGGGGCTGATGGCCGGGGCCCGCCAGCAGGTCCGCGCGAGCTGCCTGCGCGGCAACGGCCAGTACGGCATGAACGCCTACAAGGGCACCGGGCGGATCACCGGCCTGGTGCTCGACGGCAACGAGATCACCGGCAACAACACGGGCGACTGGGAGCGGCGCGAACCGGGCTGCGGCTGCACCGGCGGCGTCAAGTTCTGGGACGTCGACGGCGCCGACGTACGCGGCAACTGGGTGCACGACAACCGCGGGGCCGGGCTGTGGGCGGACACCGACAACAACGACTTCCTCGTCGAGAGAAACGTGATCGAGGCCAACGACGGCGCCGCGCTGATCTACGAGACCAGCTACAACGCGGTCGTCCGCGACAACACGATCCGCCGCAACAACCTGGTGGAGGGCCGCCGTTACGCCGACCGCGGCGACACCTTCCCGTTCGCGACCGTCTATGTGTCCGAGTCCGGCGGCGAACCGCGGATCCCGGCCCGCACGGACAAGATCGAGATCTACCGCAACCTCCTGGAGGACAACTGGTCCGGCATCACCCTGTGGGAGAACGCCGACCGGTTCTGCAACAGCCCGGCCAACACCTCCTCCGGCTCCTGCACGCTGCTGGTGAAGGACGCCCGCCGCTGTGCGCGGCCCGCGATCGCCCGCGCGCCGCTCTTCTCCGACTGCCGCTGGAAGACCCAGCGGGTGGACATCCACGACAACCGCTTCGTGCTGGACAAGGCCGCCGTCGGCTGCACGGTGAAGTGCGACCGGATGGCGGTGCTCGCCAACTACGGCACGTACCCGGACTGGTCGCCGTACCAGGGCGAGCGGGTGGCCGAGGCGATCACCCTGGGGCAGCACAACCGCTGGCACGACAACGTCTACGTCGGGCCGTGGACGTTCGTCGCGCACGACCCGAGCCGGACCCTGGACCGGACGCAGTGGCAGGGTGCGCCCTACCACCAGGACGCGGGCAGCACCTTCCCCGCCCAGGGCGGTGACCCGGATGGCGGCTGACCGCACGTCGCGGATCGTCGGGGCGTCCTGGGGCCTGCTGGTCCTCAACACCCTCGGCTCCGCCGGGGCGCGCACCATCGTGCCGCTGCCCCGCTCCCTCATCCAGATGGTCACCATGGGCGCGCTGGTCGCCGCGTTCGCGCTGGCGCTCGCGGTCAACCCCCGGGTGCGGATCCGGCCCGGCGCCTATCTGCTGCTGCTCACCCTGCTGCTGGTGCCGAGCGTGATCTCCAGCGTGCATCTGGCGTCCGGGTTCGGCGCGCTGTTCCGCTGCGGCCGGCTGGCGCTGTTCGTCAGCACGCTGTGGCTGCTCAGCCGCTGGTGGGACGGCGGCACGACGTTCGTACGGCACCACATCCGGATGTATCTGGCGGTGCTCGCCTCGGTGGCCGCCGGTCTGGTCGCCTCGCCGGGCGCGGCCCTGCCCGACCTCTACGGCGGGCGGCTGGTCGGCGCGTGGTGGCCGCTGACCCCGCCGCAGATCGGGCAGTACGCGGCGGTGATCATCGGGCTGACCGTGCTGCTGGTGCTGGGCCGCCGCACCGACCGGACCAGTGCGGCGGTGGTCGTCGTGCCGTCCCTGGTGCTGCTGGCGCTGACCCACACCCGCACGGCCACGCTGGGGCTGCTCGTCGGGCTGGCGGCGGCGATCGGCTCGCTGGTGCTGACCAGCGCCGCCGCCCGCCGGTTCTTCGCCTGGGCCCTGCTGTGCGGCGCGGTGGCCGCGGTGGGCTTCTCCTCGGCGGTGCAGACGTGGTTCCTGCGCGGGCAGAGCCAGGAGAACTTCTCCAGCCTCACCGGCCGCGCCAAGGTGTGGCACGCGCTGCTGACGGCGCCCCGGACGACCACGGAGTACCTGTTCGGCGCGGGCCTGGGCGACAAGTCCTTCGACGGGCTGCCGATCGACAACAGCTGGCTGGCCGTCTACAACGAGCAGGGCGTGCTGGGCGTCGCCCTGGTCGCGGCGGTCATCGCCGTGCTGGGCGGTGTCGCGCTGCTGCGCCCGCCGTCGCTGTCGCGGGCCTGCGCGATCTTCCTGATCACCTACTGCGCCATCGCGTCGTACACCGAGGCCGGGCTGGGCGACGCCTCGCCGTATCTGCTGCATCTGGCCGTGGCCGCCTCGCTGCTGGCGGCGCCCGCCGAGGCCGCCGCGCTCCCGGCGCCCGGCGTACCCCGGCGGCACGTGCCGCGCTGGGCCAAGAGTGGGGAGGTGAGCTGAGCATGCGTGTCCTCGTGGTGCACAACCGCTACGCGTCGGCGCAGCCCAGTGGCGAGAACAAGGTCGTCGACCAGGAGGTGGCGCTGCTGCGCGAGGCCGGGCACCGCATCGAGGTGTTCGAGCGGCGCAGCGACGACATCGCCGCCCGGTCCCTGCCGGGCAAGGCCGCCGTCCCGCTGCTGGTGCCGTGGAACCCGGCGGTCCGCGCGGAACTCGCCGCCCGGCTGCGGACGGCACGGCCGGACGTGGTGCACATCCACAACGTCTTCCCGCTGCTGTCCCCCGCGGTGCTGGCCGCCTGCGCCGACGCCGGGGTGCCCGCCGTCGCCACCCTGCACAACTACACCCAGGTCTGCCCGCCCGGCACGCTGCACCGGGACGGCCGGGCGTGCACCGAGTGCGTCGGGTCCACGCCGCTGCCCGCCGTCCGGCACGGCTGCTACCGCGGCTCCCGGCTGGCGACGGTGCCGCTCGCCCTCAGCCTGGCGGTCAACCGGCGGCGGTGGTGGACGGGCGTGGAGCGGTTCTTCTGCATCTCCGCGGCGCAGCGCGAGGTCCTGGTGCGGGCCGGGATGCCGGCCGAGCGGCTGGCGGTGAAGCACAACTTCGTGCCCGAGCCGGGCGTGCGCCGCGACGGCCCCGGCGAGCATCTGCTGTACCTGGGCCGGCTCGCGGAGACCAAGGGCGTACGGCTGCTGATGGCCGCGTGGGACGAGATCGCGGCCGGCGGCGGTGCGGGTGTGCCGCTGGTGATCGCCGGGGCGGGGCCGCTGGAGCGGGAGGTGACGGCCTGGGCGGCGGGCCGCGACGACGTGCGCTACGCCGGTCTGCTCGACCGGGACGAGTGCCGCCGGGCCGTCGCCCGGTCGGTGGCCGTGGTGGCGCCGTCCACCTGGCTGGAGGCGTTCGGCCTGGTGGTGGTGGAGGCGATGGCGGCGGGCGTCCCGGCCGTCGCCGCCGCACACGGCGCCTTCACCGAACTCGTCGAGGACGGGGTGACCGGGCTGCTGCACCGGCCGGGCGAGGCCGCCTCGCTCGCGTCCTGCCTGCGCCGGATCACCGCCGAGGGGGCGCCGGGCGAGGCGATGGGCCGGGCGGCCCGGCTCCGTTACGAGCAGGGCTTCAGCCCGGCCGTCGGGCTGGAGCGCCTGCTGGAGGGGTACCGCTCCGCGATCGCGGGACGGACGGCACTGGCCCGTGGCGGGGATTCCCGCGCGGGCAGGGGGGATGGGGACAGCGGATGACACGATGCCGACTCTGCGGCTCCGAGGCGATGGCGAGCGTCGTCGACCTGGGGGCGACACCACCGTGCGAGAGCTTCCTCGCCGCGGACCAGCTGGACGAGCCGGAACCGGCGTACCCGCTGCACCTGCGGGTCTGCACCGACTGCTGGCTGGCGCAGCTCCCGCCGCTGATCACACCGGAGGAGACGTTCAAGGAGTACGCGTACTTCTCCTCGTACTCGGCCTCCTGGGTGGAGCACGCGCGCGCGTTCGTCGACGGCGCCGTGCGGCGGCTGGGCCTGGACGAGGACTCCTTCGTGGTCGAGGTCGCCAGCAACGACGGGTATCTGCTGCGGCACGTGGTGGACCGCCAGATCCGCTGCCTGGGCGTCGAGCCGTCGGTGAACGTCGGCGCGGCGGCGCGGGAGGCGGGCGTGCCCACGCTCACCGCGTTCCTCGACCCGGACACCGGAGCGGCCGTCCGCGCCGGGCACGGCCCGGCCGACCTGGTCGTGGCCAACAACGTGTACGCGCACATCCCCGACGTCACCGGCTTCACCCGGGGCCTGCGCGCCCTGGTCGCCGACGACGGCTGGGTCTCCGTCGAGGTGCAGCACCTGCTGACCCTGATCGAGGAGAACCAGTACGACACGATCTACCACGAGCACTTCCAGTACTACACGGTCGCCTCCGCGATCCGCGCGCTGGCCGACGGCGGGCTCGCGCTCGTGGACGTCGAACTGCTGCCCACGCACGGCGGTTCGATCCGGCTGTGGGCCCGGCCCGCCGAGGCGGCCGGTACGCCGTCGCGGCGCGTCGCCGACGTGCTGGCCCGGGAGCGGGCCGCCGGGCTCCAGGAGCTGTCCGGGTACACCGAGTTCTCCGCCCGGGTGGCCAAGGTGCGCCGCGATCTGCTGCGGTTCCTCGTCGAGGCGGCCGACCGCGGCGAGACGGTGGTCGGCTACGGCGCCCCGGGCAAGGGCAACACCCTGCTCAACCACTGCGGCATCCGGCCCGACCTGCTCCCGTACACGGTCGACCGCAACCCGTACAAGCACGGCAGGTTCACCCCCGGCACCCGCATCCCGATCCTGCCGCCCGAGCGGATCGCCGCCGACCGGCCCGACTACGTGCTGGTCCTGCCGTGGAACCTGCGGGCCGAGCTGGTCGAGCAGCTGTCCTATGTGCACGACTGGGGCGGCCGGCTGGTCTTCCCCGTACCGGAACTGAGCATTGTCGAGGTCAGGCCATGAAGGTCGTACTCTTCTGCGGCGGCTACGGGCTGCGCATGCGCAACGGCACCTCCGACGACGTGCCCAAGCCGATGGCGATGGTCGGCCCGCGCCCGCTGATCTGGCACGTGATGCGCTACTACGCGCACTACGGGCACACGGAGTTCATCCTGTGCCTGGGCTACGGGGCCCACCACATCAAGGAGTTCTTCCTCCGCTACGAGGAGACCGCCTCCAACGACTTCGTGCTGCGCGGCGGGCGGACCGAGCTGCTGTCCACCGACATCTCCTCGTGGACGATCACGTTCGTGCAGACGGGCCTGGAGTCGCCGATCGGCGAGCGGCTGCGCCGGGTGCGCCACCATCTGGACGGCGACGAGATGTTCCTCGCCAACTACGCCGACGTGCTCACCGACGCCCCGCTGCCGGAGATGATCGACCGGTTCGCGCGGCGCGACGCGGGCGCCTCGATGATGGTGGTGCCGCCGCAGTCCTCGTTCCACTGCGTGGAGCTGGGCGACGACGGCCTGGTGGGCGGCATCACCGCGGTGAGCGAACTGCCGCTGTGGGAGAACGGCGGCTACTTCGTGCTCCGCCAGGAGGTCTTCGACCACATCCCGGAGGGCGGGGACCTGGTGGCCGACGGCTGCGCCCAACTGGCCAAGCAGGGAAGGCTGACGGCGTACCGGCACCGCGGTTTCTGGAAGCCGACCGACACCGTCAAGGAGCGCGCCGCGCTCGACGAGGCGTACGCCCGGGGCGAGCGGCCGTGGGCCGTGTGGGAGCGGTCCGGCGCCGGGGCGCGGGCGTGATCCGGCTCGGGGCCGGGCCCCTGGACCGGGTCGTCGCGGTCGGCGCGCACTGCGACGACATCGCCATCGGCGCCGGCGGCACCCTGCTGGCGCTCTGCCGCGCCCGGCCCGGCGTCCGCGTCGACGCGCTGGTGCTCTCGGGCGGCGGCGGCGAGCGGGAGCAGGAGGAGCAGGCCGCGCTCGCCGCCTTCTGTCCGGGCGCCGACCTGCGGCTGACCGTGCTCAAACTGCCCGACGGCCGGATCCCGGCGCGCTGGGAGGAGGCCAAGGCGGCGGTCGAGGAGCTGCGCGCGCGCACCGAGCCGGACCTCGTGCTGGCTCCGCGCGCCGACGACGCGCACCAGGACCACCGCACCCTGGCGCGGCTGCTGCCCACCGCGTTCCGCGACCACCTCGTGCTCGGCTACGAGATCGTCAAGTGGGACGGCGACCTCGGCCGTCCGGCGGTGTACCAGCCGCTGTCACCGGAGACCGCCGAGCGGAAGGTGCGGCTGCTCCAGGAGCACTACCCCTCGCAGCGCCACCGGCCCTGGTACGACCGGGAGGCCTTCCTCGGGCTCGCCCGGATCCGCGGCATCGAATGCCACGCGCGCTACGCCGAGGCGTTCGCCGTCACCAAACTCACTCTCGACCTGGGGGAATGAACCTTGCGCGTACTGCTGACCGGCCACCTGGGCTACCTGGGCACCGTGATGGCCCCGGTGCTGACCGCCGCGGGGCACGAGGTCGTCGGGCTGGACGCCGGCCTGTTCGCCGACTGCGTGCTGGGCCCCGTGCCGGACGACCCGCCGGGGCACCGGGTGGACCTGCGCGACGTCACCGCCGAGCAGGTGGCCGGGGTGGACGCCGTGATCCACCTGGCCGCGCTCTCCAACGACCCGCTGGGGTCGCTGGCGCCCGACCTCACCTACGACATCAACCACCGCGCCTCCGTACGGCTCGCCCGGCTGGCCCGCGACGCCGGGGTGCGGCGCTTCCTGTACGCGTCGACGTGCTCCGTGTACGGCGCGGCGGGCGGCGACGACCTGGTGACGGAGGACGCCCCGCTGCGCCCGGTGACGCCGTACGCGGAGTCCAAGGTGCGGGTGGAGGACGATCTGCACGCGCTCGCCGACGGCGACTTCAGCCCGGTGTACCTGCGCAACGCCACCGCGTTCGGCCACTCGCCCCGGCTGCGCGCCGACATCGTGCTGAACAACCTGGTGGGCCACGCGCTGCTGTCCGGGGAGGTGCTGGTGCTCTCCGACGGCACGCCCTGGCGCCCGCTGGTGCACGCCGCCGACATCGCGCGGGCCTTCACGGCGGCGCTGACCGCGCCCCGGGCGGCGGTGCACGACAAGGCGTTCAACATCGGCAGCGAGACCAACAACGTGACCGTCGCCGAGATCGCCGAGCAGGTCGCGGAGGCGGTGGACGGCTCGCGGGTGGTGATCACCGGGGAGACCGGCGCCGACCCGCGCTCGTACCGGGTGGACTTCTCCCGGTTCCGCGCCGCGGTGCCCGGCTTCGACTGCGAGTGGACGGTGAAGCGGGGCGCGCTCGAACTCGCCGACGCCTACCGCGAGCACGGGCTGACCCGGGAGGACTTCGAGCGGCGCTTCACCCGCCTGGCCGTGCTGCGCGCGGCCACCGAGGCGGGCACCGTCGACGACACCCTGCGGTGGCGCCGGTGACCGCCGCGGGCGAGGAGATGTACGCGCTGGTGGAGCGGCTGTACCCGCTGTGCCGGAGCATCACCGGGGACGGGGTGCGCGCCACGCTGGAGATCGTCGGCGAGTACGTCCCGCTGCGCGTGCACGAGGTGCCGACCGGCACGCAGGTGCTCGACTGGACGGTGCCGCAGGAGTGGAACATCCGGGACGCGTACGTCGCCGACGCCTCGGGCCGCCGCGTCGTCGACTTCGCCGCGTCCAGTCTGCATGTGCTCGGCTACAGCGTGCCGGTGGCGGCGACCCTGCCGCTGGCCGAGCTGCGCGAGCACCTGTACACCCTGCCGGAGCATCCGTCCTGGGTGCCGTACCGCACCAGTTACTACGAGCCGAAGTGGGGTTTCTGCCTGGCCCAGGAGACCCTGGACGCGCTGCCCGAGGGCGAGTACGAGGTGCGCGTCGACTCCACCCTGGCCGACGGCCACCTCACCTACGCCGAGCACGTGGTCCCGGGGCAGGTCCCCGACGAGGTGCTCGTCTCCGCCCACGTCTGCCACCCGTCGCTGGCCAACGACAATCTGGCCGGCATCGCGGTGGCGGTGTTCCTCGCGCGGGCGCTGGCTGAGCAACAGCCCTACTACACCTACCGGTTCCTCTTCGCGCCCGGCACCATCGGGGCGATCACCTGGCTGGCCCGCAACGCGGAGCGCGTCGGCCGGGTCAGGCACGGACTGGTGCTGGCCTGTGCGGGCGACCCGGGCCGTCTGACGTACAAGCGGAGCAGGCGCGGCGACGCGGAGATCGACCAGGTGCTGCGCCATGTGCTGACCGGCTCCGGACGGCCGCACGAAATAAGGGAGTTCACCCCGTACGGCTATGACGAGCGGCAGTTCTGCTCGCCCGGGTTCGACCTCGGCGTGGGCTCGCTCAGCCGGACCCCGTACGCCGGATACCCGGAGTACCACACCTCGGCGGACGACCTGGACCTCGTCTCGCCCGAGGCGATGGCGGACACGCTCGCCGTGTGCCGCGAGGCGTTCGCCGTACTGGACCGCAACCGGCGCTACGTCAACCTCAGCCCGTACGGGGAACCGCAGTTGGGCCGCCGCGGTCTGTACGACTCGCTCGGCGGACGCAGCGACGCCAAGGAGGCCCAGCTCGCCATGTTGTGGGTGCTCAGCCTCTCCGACGGCGAGCACAGCCTGCTGGACGTCGCCGAGCGGTCCGGGCTGCCCTTCGACGCCGTGGCCGCCGCCGCCGACGCCCTGCACGGCGCCGGACTGGTCAAGGCGTGAGGCCGATGACCACCGGGGAGGAGCAGACGGCGGCACCGCCGGCCGGGGCCGCGGACGGCGGGCGGTCCGCCAAGCGTGCCCTCGTCGGCAGGCTGTCCTGGGGACTGGCCGACCAGGCGGCCTCCAGCGTCACCAACTTCGTGGTGGGCGCGTATGTGGCGCGCTCGCTGGGGGTGACCGCGTTCGGTGTGTTCAGCCTGGCCTGGGTGACGTACGGCGTGGTGCTCAACGTCTCCCGCGGGCTGGCCACCGACCCGCTCGTGGTGCGCTTCAGCGGCGTACCGCAGGCGTCCTGGCGTGCGGCCGTGGAACGGTCGGCGGGCACCGCGCTCGGCGTCGGCGGCGCCATCGGCGCGGCGTGCCTGGTGGCCGGGCTCGGACTCGGCGGCCGGGTGGGAAGCGCGTTCGCCTGCCTCGGCGTGATGCTGCCGGGGCTGCTGCTCCAGGACTCCTGGCGGTTCGCGTTCTTCGCGGCGGGCGCCGGGCGCAAGGCGTTCGTCAACGACGTCGTGTCCGGTGTCGTGCTCGTCCCGGCCATGGTCGTGGCGGCGCGTGTGGGCAGCGTGGCCGCCTTCGTGCTCGCCTGGGGCGCGGCCGCCACGGTGGCCGCCGGCTACGGCTGCCTCCAGTCCGGCATCCGGCCCCGGCCGGGCCGGGCGCGCGGCTGGCTGCGCGAACAGCGCGACCTCGGCTACCGGTATCTGGTCGAGAACGTCAGCCTCAGCGGCGCCAGCCAGCTGCGGGCGTACGGGCTCGGCGCGATCGCCGGGGTGAGCGCGGTGGGCGCGGTACGCGGCGCCGAACTGCTGCTCGGCCCGTTCCTCGCGGTGCTGATGGGTCTGTCGCTGGTCACCGTCCCGGAGGCGGCCCGGGTGCTGCGCCGGGCCCCGCACCGCCTCGGCTCGTTCTGCCTCGGGCTGGGCGGCGGGCAGGCCGCCGCCGCGCTGCTGTGGGGCGGGGCGCTGCTGCTGATGCCGGACCGGCTCGGCGAGCTGGTGCTCGGCGACGTCTGGCACTCCTCCGCCGTCCTCATCGTGCCGGTCACCCTCAGCGTGGCGGGCGCGGGCCTCGGCACCGGCGCCGCGGCCGGGCTGCGCGCGCTCGGCGCGGCCCGGCGCAGCCTGCGCTGCCAGTTGTTCGCCTCCGCCTGCTACGTCGGCGGCGGCCTCGGCGGCGCCGCCCTCGCCGGGACCGTCGGCTCGGCCTGGGGCGTCGCCGCCGCGACCATCGGCGGCTCGGCCCTGTGGTGGCGGCAGTTGCGCTCCGCCCTGCGCGAGCGGCTCCAGAACCCCGTACCCGAAGTGAGGAACCCATGACCGCCCGTCCCCGGCTGAGCATCGGCCTGCCCGTGTACAACGGCGAGGAGTACCTGGCCGAGTCCTTCGACGCGCTGCTCGGCCAGACCTACGAGGACTTCGAGCTGATCGTCTCCGACAACGCCTCGACCGACGCGACCGAGGACATCTGCCGGACGTACGCCGCGCGGGACCCGCGCGTCCGCTACCTCCGGCTCCCCCGCAACATCGGCGCCACCCCGAACCACAACCGGGTGTTCGCCGAGGCGCGCGGCGAACTGTTCAAGTGGGCCTCCCACGACGACCTGTACGGCCGGGACCTGCTGCTGCGCTGCGTCCAGGCGCTGGACGAACGGCCGGACGTGATCCTCGCGCACACCGGCCAGGCCGTCGTCGACGGCGAGGGACGGCTCAAGGTCCCCTACGAGTACGGGCTCGCCACCGACTCGCCGCACCCGCCGGAGCGCTTCCGCAGCCTGCTGTTCGAGCCGGGCGGCGACGACTTCTACGGGGTGATGCGGGCCGACGTGCTGCGCCGGGTGAAGCCGCTCGACAGCTACCACCACGCCGACCGCACGTTCGTCGCCGAGATCACCCTGCACGGGCGCTTCCACCAGGTGCCGGAGCTGCTGTACTTCCGCCGCGACCACCCGCACCGCGCCGAGCGGGCCAACCCGGGCAAGCGCGCCCGGTGCGTCAATCTGGACCCCCGCCGGGCGGGCCCGCTGCACCCGGTGCCCCGGCTGCTCGCCGAGTACGTCTGGGGCTTCGTCGCGGCGGTCCGGCGGGCGCCGCTGTCCCCGGCCGACCGGCGGGCCTGCTACCGCCATCTGGCCGCGTGGGCGACCAGCCGCATCCGGCCGGGCGCGGGCGAGCGGGTCGAGGACCGCGCCCCGGTCGACCCGGACCGGCTCGACGTGTCGGTGGACGCCCTGGTCGCCGGGCGCGAGGGGAGGCGGGCATGACGTCCGCCGCCCGACGGCCGCCGCGCATCGGGGTGTTCGGCCTGCTCGGCTCCGGCAACCTCGGCAACGACGGCTCGCTCCAGGCCGTCCTCGGCCACCTCGCCACCCGGCACCCGGACGCGGCCGTGGACGCGCTGTGCGGCGGCCCGGAAGCCGTCACGGCCCGGTTCGGCATCCCGGCGACGCGGCTGCACTGGTACCGGGGCGAGTACCGGACCGCGTCGCGCGCGGGCGCGGTCGCCGCCAAGGGCGTCGGCAAACTCGTCGACGTCTTCCGCACCGCCGCCTGGGTGCGCCGCCACGACGTGGTGATCGTGCCGGGCATGGGCGTCCTGGAGGCCACGCTGCCGCTGCGCCCGTGGGGCTTCCCCTACGCGCTGTTCCTGCTCTGCGCGAGCGGCCGGCTGTCCGGCACCCGCGTCGCGCTGGTCGGCGTCGGCGCGGCGCCGATCGGGAACCGGGCGACCCGCGCCCTGGTGCGCTGGTCGGCGCGGCTCGCCGCGTACCGCTCGTACCGCGACGCCCCGTCGCGCGACGCGATCCGGGCGATGGGCGTGGACACCTCGCGCGACCGGGTCCACCCGGACCTCGCGTTCTCCCTGCCGGTGCCGCCGGACGGGCCCGCGGCGGAGCCGGGCCGGGTCTGCGTGGGCGTCATGGACTTCCACGGCGGCGACGACGACCGCGACCGCGCCGACGAGATCCACCGCCGCTACCTCGACGGGACGATCCGCTTCGTCCGCGCGCTGGTGGCGGAGGGCAGGCCGGTCCGGCTCCTCACCGGCGACCGGTGCGACGCGCCGGTGGTCGCCGCGATCCTCGACGCCGTGGACTCCCCGCTGCTCAGCGCCGCCGAGACGGCCTCCCTCGCCGACCTGATGAGGGAGACGGCGGCCGCCGACAGCGTGGTGGCCGTCCGCTACCACAACCTCATCTGCGCGCTGCGGACCGGCACTCCGGCCCTGGCGCTCTGCTACGCGGCCAAGAGCGACGCGCTGATGGCCCAGATGGGGCTCGCCGCGTACTGCCATCCGGCGCGCGAGGTCGACGCCGACCGGCTGCTGGAGCAGTTCCGGTCACTGGAGAAGGAGTCGGCCGGGCTGCGCCGCACCCTCGCCGCACGCAACCGGGACGCCGCCCGGCGCCTGGAGGACCAGTTCGACGCCCTGACCGCGGCCCTGTTCCCGGCGGCCGGCCCCGACCACGCCCTGCGGGAGGCTCCATGAAGGCGATCGACGTACCGGAGATCGACGGCGCGTACCTGTTCGAGCCGACGCCCCACGCCGACGAACGCGGCTTCTTCTGCCGCACCTTCGACGCCGACGTGCTGCGCTCGGTGGGCCTGGACCCGGACGCCTTCGTCCAGGACAGCCTGTCCCGCTCGGCGGGCGGCGTGCTGCGCGGCCTGCACCTGCGCTCCGGCGCGGGCGAGGCCAAGCTGGTGCGGTGCTCGTACGGGAAGGTCTACGACGTCGTCGTGGACCTGCGCCCGCACTCTCCGACCTACCTCGGCCGGGCCTCCTTCGAACTGTCCGGCGAGACCCAGGTGACCCTCTACGTCCCGGCCGGGTGCGCGCACGGCTTCCAGGCCCTCACCGACCCCGCCGACGTCTCGTACCGCATCGACCGCCCGCACGATCCGGCCGAGGACGTGACGATCGCCTTCGACGACCCGGAGCTGGCCATCCCGTGGCCGCTCCCGGTCGCCTCGACGTCCCGGCGCGACCGGGAGGCACCGGGCCTCGCCGAGGCCCTGCGGCAGAAGGAGAGCTGAGGCAGGAGTGCACACCGAGAACACCGAAGGGACCGCGTTCGCAGGGGACTTGGACCTCCCCCGGTCGCGCGCGGCGAACGAACGGCTGCACGCCCTGATCCCGGGCGGCGCGCACACCTACGCCAAGGGCGACGACCAGTACCCCGAGAACCTGGCCCCGGTCATCAGCCACGGCCACGGTGCCCATGTGTGGGACGTGGACGGCAACCGGTACGTCGAGTACGGCTCCGGCCTCCGGTCGGTCAGCCTCGGCCACGCCCACCCGCGCGTGACCGAGGCGGTGCGGCGCCAGCTCGACCGCGGCAGCAACTTCGTCCGGCCGTCCATCGTGGAGGTCGAGGCGGCGGAACGCTTCCTGGCGACGGTGCCGACCGCCGAGATGGTCAAGTTCGCGAAGAACGGCTCCGACGCCACCACGGCGGCGGTGCGCCTGGCCCGCGCCGCCACCGGCCGCCCGAAGGTGGCCGTCTGCGCCGACCACCCCTTCTTCTCCGTCGACGACTGGTTCATCGGCACCACACCGATGAACGCCGGTGTCCCGGCGTCCACCGGCGGCCTCACCCTGGCCTTCCCCTACGGCGACCTGGCCGCCACCGAGGACCTGCTCACCCGGCACCGGGACGAGGTCGCCTGCCTGATCCTCGAACCCGCCACCCACACCGAGCCGCCGCCCGGCTACCTCGCCGGACTGCGCGACCTGACCGACCGGCACGGCTGCGTCCTGGTCTTCGACGAGATGATCACCGGCCTGCGCTGGTCCGAGGCGGGCGCCCAGGGCCTGTACGGCGTCGTCCCCGACCTCTCCACGTTCGGCAAGGCCCTGGGCAACGGGTTCGCCGTCGCCGCGCTGGCCGGCCGCCGCGACCTGATGGAACGCGGCGGACTGCGCCACCCGGGCGACCGGGTGTTCCTGCTGTCCACCACGCACGGCGCGGAGACCCACTCCCTGGCCGCCGCGACGGCCGTGCTCACCACCTACACCGAGGAGGGCATCACCGCCCGACTGCACGCCCTCGGCGAGCAGTTGGCCGCAGGTGTGCGCGCGGCGGCGGCCGCCGCGGGCGTCGCCGATCACGTCGTCGTCCGGGGCCGGGCCAGCAATCTGGTCTTCGCCACCCTCGACGAGAACGGCCGGCCGTCGCAGCGCTATCGCACCCTGTTCCTGCGCGGGCTCCTCGCGGGCGGGGTGCTGGCCCCGTCGTTCGTGGTGAGCAGCGCGCTCGACGACGCCGACATCGCCCAGACCGTCGACGCCGTGTCCGGTGCCTGCGCGGTCTACCGGAAGGCCCTGGACCACGGCGACCCGACCCCGTGGCTCGGCGGGCGCCCGGTGAAACCGGTGTTCCGGCGCTGGGCGTGAACCGGTGTCCCGGCGCTGAGCATGAACCGGGTGTTCCGGCGCCGGACGTGAGGTGATGCCGGATCAGCGCGGCCGACGCCACCGTCCGGCGCCGGCCGCCCGGTCGACCGTCCAGGCGGCGACCGGCACCACCGCCAGCGCGGTGCACCAGCCGCCGAGGGCATCGGTCGGATAGTGCGCGCCCAGCACGACCTCGGCCCACCCCATGACACCCCCGGCGGCCAGCGCGGCGCCCAGCACGAGCGGCACACCGGCCGCCCGGCCGAGCCCGAGCCGACCGGCCACGGTCAGCGCCACCACGAGACCGACGGCGGTGGCGAAGGCGGTGTGCCCGCTCGGATACGAAAGGTTGCCGTCCCCGTGGATGGTCCGCCCCACCACGGACTTGAGCCCCGTGGCCACGGCCACGGCCGCACCCGGCCCGACGACGGCGAGCACCGCCGCCCGCCCGGACCGCAGCAGCCCACACCCCGCGACGGCGGCCAGCACCAGCAGCACCGCCCCGACCGGCTCGCCCAACGCGTCGGCGGCCAGGGCGACATGCCGCCAGGCCGCCCCGGGGCCGTCCACTCCCGCCGTGATCCGCGCGTCCACCGCGGTGGGCCCGCTCTGCCCGGCGTACGCCACCGCGAGCACGACGAGGACCAGCGCCCCGAGAGCGGCGACCGCCCCGAGCGGGGCACGCAGCACCGACGGCAGCACCGGGCCCGCCGTCCCCCGCCCGCTCATGCGACGCATCTCCCCCCGACGCCCCCCGGACTCGCCACACTAGCCAAGAACCCGGCCCTCGGCACCGCCCTCGAGGGCTCCCACGGCCGACCGGCCCGCCCGCTCAGGAAGCCCTGCGGCGACGTCTGCGGGCCACGGCGGCCAGAGCCGCGCCGACGGCGATCGAGGCACCGCCGGCGCCGAGCAGCACGCCGGAGGCGGCGCCGCCTCCGGTCTCGGCCAGCGACGCGCCACCGCCGCCCGCGCCGTCCTGGCCGACGTGGTCGCCGCCGGGGGTGTGAGCGCTTCCGGGCGCGCCGCCGCCAGGTGTCTCCTGGTCGGCGGGCTTCACCTGCTCGACAGGTTTCTTCCCGCCGCCGGGCTTCTCCTGGTCACCGGGCTTCTCCTGGTCGCCAGGTTTCGCACCGTCGCCGGGCTTCGCCTCCCCTCCGCCGGGCTTGCCCTCTCCACCGGGTTTCTGGCCTCCGCCGGGCTTGCCCTCTCCACCGGGCTTCTCGCCTCCGCCGGGCTTCTCCCCGTCGCCCGGCTTCCCGCCGCCCTCCGCGGGGGCGCTGATCTCCGAGCGCACCCAGTAGCCCGGGTCCGACTGGACCTGACCGTCGAAGAGCCGTGGCCCGATGAAGAACTCGACGAGCGGGGCGTCCGCTCCGGCGCGGATGCGGACCGGCACGGTGGTACGCCCCTTCGGCACCGGGAACGATTCCAGCAGCGCGAGATCGAAGTTGCCGAGTCCCGGATCGCTGATGACCCGTGCGTCACGCCACACGCCGTCGACGCGGACCTGGACCCGCAGATCGTCCCCGTACAGCCGAGGGCCGTCCGTGTTGAGACTCATGTCGAGTGTCCAGTTCCCTTCTCCCTCATGGGCGTTGTCGATGACGACGGAGAAGTCCGCCCAGTCGCCGCCCGCCTGGACAGCCTCAGGAGCCCCCTCCAGTCTGAGGTCCGGAGCCGTGTGGGCACGTGCCTGCCCGCCCCGGGGGCCCGGACTTTCCGCCGGGCTCCGGTCGGGCGCCGCCGAGACCGTGCCGGTCGCCTCACCCGCTGCCGCGGGCGCGGCCCCGAGGACCGCCGGAGCCATCGCGGCGGCGGCCGCCACCACGGCCATGTATGTGCTTCTCACTGCCCTACCCCTTGCGTGACGTCGTGCGATGCTGCTGAAGCCAGCTTCCGGTCCGGCGAACCGCCCGAGTAGGACGGTCCGGCCGATGCCGTCATAAAGGGGAGCTATGGGAGTCGGGTCCTCAACGGGCCCGCCGCGAGGGGCAGGAATGCGGCGCCAACGCCGCTTCACCGCACCGCGACGGCCTCGATCTCGATGAGCATGTCGGGGTCGGACAGGGCGCTGACCTCGGCCAGCAGGCTGGCCGGCCGGCACTGCTGAGCCGCGAGTTCGTCCATGAGCACGCCGTAACGCGCCTTGCAGGTGGCGAGGTCGGTGGTGACGACCCGGATCTGCACCACGTCGGCCATCGTCATCCCGGCCTCCGACACGGTCTCACCGAGCCGCCGCAGCGCGAGCCTCATCTGCCCGGCCATGTCCCCGCGGTGGGTGATGTTCCCGTCGTCGTCCCGCGCCTCGTGCCCGGAGACGAACAACATGCTGCGCGGCTCGTCGATCCGGACGGCCCGGTTGTACATCAGCTTTCCGCCCACCGTCCGCGGGCCGATCTCCTCGACACCCATGAGGTTCCTCCTTCTGTTTCTCAGCTCTGTCCCGGACCGTTGCCCCGCGCCTGCCATTCGGCGGCGTAGGCGTCGAAGATGTGCCGCAGATGGTGTCCAATCCGCAGGTAGTCGAGGTCGTCGAGGTTGGCCAGCGACACACGCACCGACCACTCGGGGCCGTCGAAGCCGCCGCCGTTGAGGAGGACCACCCCCGTCCGCTCGGCGAGGCGCAGCAGCGGGTCGATCGGCTCGTAGGTCGTGGTCAGGAACCGGGCGAAGCCGGGGCCGTGTTCGCGTTCCGCCTCGGCGAGCAGGTCGAGTTCGACGTAGTAGCTCGCGCGCCCGGGATCGTGGGAGATCTTCATGTGCGCGCCCTCCAGCAGCAGGGCGAGCCGCCGCCGGACGGTGTCCCGGATCCGGTGCTTGTACTCCTGCCCCTCCTCCAGCAGGCCGAAGAGGGAGAAGAGCACCATCATGACCTGCTGCGGGAGCGAGAGGCCGGCTGTGTGGTTGAGCGCCACCTGACGGGAGTCGGCGACCATGCGGTCGATGAAGCGCATCTTCGCCGGTTCCAGCGTCAGGGTGCCGTACCGCCGCTCCAGCCGGTCCTGTTCCGGCTGCGGCAGCTCCGCGATCATCTCGTCGATCACGTTGTCGTCGTGCAGGCCGATCACACCGAGCCGCCAGCCGGTGGCGCCGTAGTGCTTGGAGTACGAGTAGACCAGCAGCGTGTTGCGGGGCAGATCGGCGGCCAGCGAGCGGAAGCCCTCCACGAAGGTGCCGTAGACGTCGTCGGTGACGATCATCAGCCGCGGGTTCGCGGTCCGCACGATGTCCTTGATCTGCTCCCTGACGCGGTCACTCAGGGCCAGTGACGGCGGATTGGAGGGGTTGACCAGGCAGACCAGCCGGATGGACGGGTCGGCCAGCTTGGCGACCTCCTCGTCCGGGTAGCGCCACTCGCGCACCCCCGTCTCGGCGAACATGTCGGCCTTCACATAGGTGACGTCGAAGCCGTAGGTGTCGAGTTGCGGGATCTCGATGTACGGGGTGAAGACCGGCACCATGAGCGCGATCCGGTCCCCCTGGTGCAACAGGCCGTTCTTCATCAGGGAGTCGAAGATGTAGCACATGGCGGCCGTGCCGCCCTCGGTCGCGAACAGGCTCAGCCGGTCCCCCGTGGGCGCCTGCCCGCCGAGGAGTTCGTCGGCGAGGTAGCCGCGGACGATCTCCTCGGCGTGCGGGAGCATGCGGTCGGGCACCGGATAGTTGTCGGCGACGGCCGAGTCGGCCAGTTCATGGACGAAGGAGTCCTTGTCGAAGCCGAAGCGCTCCAGCGCGTACGACACACAGGTGGCGAGGAGTTCGATGCCGGGCATGCCCGGGTGCTGCCGGACGAACGCGTCGAAGCGGTCCCCGGCGCGCTGCCGCTCCGGCATCCCGCCGAGGTTGTCGGCGGTCCAGACCCGCTTGGACTCGGTGAGGGCGAAGTGGCCGAGGGCGTGGAAGGCCTCGCGCGGTCCGGTCGCCACCCAGTTGGGGTTGCCACGGCCCGCGTTGAGCATCTGCGCCTGCGACTTGCCCTTCTGGCCGGGCTCGTTGAGCTGGGCGTGCTCGGCCAGGCCGATGAAGACGTTCTTCAGCTCGAACGGGGAGAGCCGGGCGTACGCCTTGATCTGCTCGGGGGACAGGCTCACCTCGGTCAACGGTTCCTCCTGGGTGTGCGGGCTGGGGGTGCGGGCGGTGTCCGGCCGTCCGGTCAGGCTCCGAGGACACCGACCAGGAGCGGGCCGGTCAGCGGGAGCAAGAAGTTCGACAGGGTGTAGGTGATGGTGTAGCCGAGCATCGGCACGGAACTGCGGGCGACCTGGGTGATGGAGGTGATCGCCGGGGTGGAGCACTGCTGGCCCGCGATGGCGCCGATCAGCAGGGGCTTCTCGATGTGCAGCAGCTTGCGGCCGACCACGAGCGAGACGGACGCGGGCACGAGCACCATGGCGATCCCGGCGACCGGCAGCAGCGCGCCGTACTGCTTCAGCAGCGGCCACGCCTGCGGGCCCGCGGTCAGGCCGGTGCAGGCGATGAAGACGGCCAGGCCCATGTCCTTCAGCGTCGTCGCGGCCTGCGGCGGAAACGCGCCGAAGGTCTGCCGGCGCGAGCGGAACCAGCCGAACAGCAGCCCGGAGATGAGGCAGCCGCCGCCGGTGCCCAGGGACAACGGGACGTCACCGAGACGGACCACGACCTGGCCCAGCAGGGAGCCGGCCGCGATCCCGAGACCGAGGTAGACGAAGTCGGTGGTGTCGTTCTTGACGAGCGCGCCCAGCTTCGCGGTGATCCGGCTCAGCCCGGAGCGGGCGCCGACCAGCGTCAGTACGTCACCGCGGTGCACGACGGTGTCGGCGGAGGCGGGCAGCCGCAGATCACCGCGCACCACCTCGGTGACGTAGACGCCGTCGCGAGCGAACTCCGGATGGTCTTGGCGCAGCGCGCCCAGGGTGCGGCCGTCCGTGGCCTTCTCGGTGACGGCGACCTGGCTGGTGGCCAGGTGCGTGTCCAGGTCGGGCAGCCCGGCGGTCTCCGGGCCGATGACGCGGCTCGCCTCGATGACGTCGGCGCGGCGTCCGACCAGCAGCACCAGATCGGACAGGGTGAGTGCGAAGCCGGGCGCGGGCGCGGTGAGAAGCTTGCTGCCCCGCCGCACCGCCTCCACCGTGACCCGCCCGTCCAGCTCGCGCTCCAGGGATTCGACGGTACGGCCGTCCGCGTGCGTGACGAAGAAGGTCCGCCCGACCAGCGCGGGCAGAGCCTCCTGCTCGTCCCCCTCAAGCCCGCCACCGCCGCCCCGCATCCGCTCCCACAGGGCACGGGAGGCGTCGGCGAGATCGATCCGCATCAGCATCGGCATCAGCTGGCTGGTGTAGATCACGACGGTGATCAGGCCGAACAGATAGCAGACGGTGTACGCGGTGGCCACATGCCCCTGGTACTGGCTGACCTGGGCCGGGGTGAGCCCGCTCAGCTTGGCGATGGACTCGGTGGCCGTACCGACCACGGCGGACTCGGTGGCCGCCCCCGCCAGGATCCCGGACGCGGTGCCGACGTCCAGCCGGAACGACTTGGCCAGCCCGAAGGCGATCCCGAGCACACAGACCAGCTCGATCAGGCACAAACTGAAATACCGCAGGCTGCGCCGGTTGAGATGAGCGAAGAACTGCGGACCGGCCATGTATCCCAGCGCGAAGATGAAGATCGCGAAGAACACGGTCTTCACATCCTCCGCCACCGCGACCTTCGCCCAGGCCCCCAGCAGCAGCGACACGATCAGCGTGCCGCAGATACCCCCCAGAGTGATCGGCCCCACCCGCAGCTTGCCGAGCAGATAGCCCACGGCGAGACACAGGAACAGCGCGAGCTCCGGGTGATCGCGCAGGACGCCCATCCATCCACCAGCCACTCAGCACACCGAAGGGGTGAAACACGGCAGAACACACAAGAACCGAGCCAGACGCAACAATCAGCAACATATCCGCCGGTGCCCGCTTCCGCACCTGGGGTTACCCCGTCCTCCCGGCGGACGCGGGCCACCGCCGCGCGGGCGGTCCTGCGACTCTCCGCACGGGGCGAAGTCCGGGGCGGTGACGATCCACGGCGTGCCGACCACCGGTAGATTGGTCTCGATCCACGCTGCCCGTCGCCGATCGGACCGTGCGTGGTAGGTCCTCGCGCATGCGGGGTCGTCTCCGACGTCCGCAAAGCATGGCGCGAAAGGGTGCGTCCGCAATCAGAGGTCCAACTTGGTCGCTTGGCTCTGCCCGCCGACGGCCCGATACAGGGATGCCCCCGGTCCGGACCGGGGGCACACCTGCCGCCTACTGAGCGGCGAAGCCGACGAACGTCGTCCAAGCCTCCGCATCAACGGCGAGGCCACTGCGGGCTACGTCCTTGGAGTCGCGTACGTGGACGGCGTGAGGGCCGACGGCGACCTCGATGCATTCGCCGCCCGCCCCACTGCTGTAGCTGCTCTTGAACCACGTGAGACCAGGGCCGGACTGGTCAGGCTTCATCGTCATCTCTCTCCCAGCAGCTTCTCAACGAACGCGAGCGACTCCCGGGGAGTGAGTCCTTGAACGCGGAGAATCCCGTACTGCTCCTCGAACTCGCGCACCGAGCTGCGCTCCGTGTAGAGACGGCTCTCCTTGTGCGCCTCCACGTACGCGATCCTGCGCCCTTCTTTCGTCTCGATCAAGGTGAACGGCCCACCGAGTGAGGCATGTTCCTGGCGTCGAGTCGGCATCACCTGCAATTCGACGTTACGCTGCTGCGCTACCAATAGCACCTGCTCCAGTTGTCCGCGCAGGACACTGTCACCTCCCAATGGACGCCCTAGCGTCGCCTCTTCGATGACGAAGCTGATGGTGGGCATCGGCCTTCGCTCGAAGATGTTCTGCCGAGCCAGCCGAGCCGTCACGCGCTGGGCGATCGTCTCCTCGTCCAGCAGAGGGCGCCACATGCCGAACACCGCCCGCGCGTACTCCTCTGTCTGCAACAAGCCCGGCACCGCCTGATTGGCGTACACATGCAACTCGACCGCCCCCGCCTCCAACCGCGCCGCACCCCGGAAGAACGCCGGATACTGTGCCCGAGCCACCTCCTCCTTCATCTCCTGGAGAACGCCACCCGCGTCCAGCACCTCGTCCGCCTGGTCGATGAACCTCGGGGGCGGCACCCGGCGCCCCTGCTCGTACGCGGCGATGGTCGACACCGAGTACCCCGTCAGCGCGCCGAACTCGGGCCGTTCGAAACCCGCCCGCACCCGAAAGCGCTTCAACTGGCGCCCGAAGACCCGCAGGACACCGGGTCCGGCATCCGCTTCGGGCTCGTCACCGCTCTCGGCGTCGGACACCTCGTCCGCCAGTCCCGCCGGTTCACTCATCGTCGCACCACCTCCCTCGGCCAACGCGTCTCCGCGCCCACCGACACGCCCTGCCCGCCTACACCCGCACACACGTCACCTACAGCAACGCTTCGTGCGCGCGCCGCACATGGTCACGCTAGGACGGCACCGGCAGCGTGGGCCACATGAACACCTGAATCTCCACCCCCCGGGTGCACTCCACCGACACCCGGCCCCTCCACGAGTTCGCGATGGCGTTCACCTCCTCGCCCCGCGGCGCCCGCCTCGCCCGCAGGCTGTTCTCCCAGCGGCTCGCGGCTCGACTCGTGGGGGCATCCGTACGGCGGCCGGGTCAACGACACGCTCAAGCTGATCACGGCCGAACTGCCGGCCAACGCCGTACGTCACGGGCACGTCGCCGAACGGGACTTCCGCGTCCGGCTCACCGAGGCCACCGCCGCCCTGCGCGTCGAGATCACCGACACCCGGCCGGAACGTGTGCCTCCGCCCTCCGGGAGGAACCACCCGGCAACGCGGAGTCCGGCCGGGGCCTGCTGATCGTCGCGGAGCTGGCGACGCGGTGGGCCGCCGCCCCGCGCGAGGGTGCGCCCGGCAAAACGGTCTGAGCGGAACTCCGGCTGCCACGACCCGGCGTGGGCTGCCTCAGCGGTTCGCCACCTGCGGCGGGAGAATCCACCGTATTGCGCTTTCCCGTTGAGATGACGCCGCGTTGCGGCTGCGCAGCACGGCGGTGAGGTCGGCGCATCGCATACGCCATGTCACGCAGCCCCAGATCCGGACGTGCCGTCCAGCACCCCCGCGCCGCCTCCACCGCCCCGGGCAGGACGTCGGCATCAGCCCCCGCCCGCTGATCCCGTGGTCCGCAGAGAGCAAGGACGATTCACCTACTCCTCACGCCCGCTCTATCCGGGGGACTTCAGTCCGTAAAAGCGTTAGCCCTTCACCCTCGGAACACAACTCACGCCAACAACGCCTAGCCGTAACGCCACTGCTGCGGCAAGTCGACCTTTTCGGCAGCATCTACAGTGAGCTCGTCGTCGAGAATGCCGAGGCCGTCCCACTGGGCCTGTCCGAGCTCCCCGGGTACGTGGGGCGCGTGTACGACTACATGGCGTGACACGCAGTCACGGGGATCTCACCGAGTGGACCGACCCGGCCGACCTGCTCCCGCGCCGACGCGCATCGCCGAATGCATGGACCGATACCGAGCAGGAACCAGGACCGCACCACATCGTCGCCACGCCCACAGACACCACGTTGAGGGCCCTATATGACGATCACCTGGCGGACCATCCCCGCAGGTGCGGGGAGCAGCTAGTGTGCGAACTCGTGGAGAACGCGACCCGGGGACCATCCCCGCGGGTGCGGGGAGCAGGATACGTCGACTCCTTGAAGGTGGCGGAGCGCGGGACCATCCCCGCGGGTGCGGGGAGCAGCTTTCCTGGCAAATGCGGCCTCCCGGCCCGGAGGGACCATCCCCGCGGGTGCGGGGAGCAGGAGACGACCGTGCCGTCTCGGATCGTGATGTCGGGACCATCCCCGCGGGTGCGGGGAGCAGACCCCGGGGACCGTGGTGAAGAAGATGCAGGTAGGACCATCCCCGCGGGTGCGGGGAGCAGACAGGCTCTGAAGCGGCTGGTGGACTTCTACGGGGACCATCCCCGCGGGTGCGGGGAGCAGGGATCCCTTTCGGATTCGGATTTCGGAGTCTGGGGACCATCCCCGCGGGTGCGGGGAGCAGGGTTACGACCGGGGAGTGCAGCATGCGGACCAGGGACCATCCCCGCGGGTGCGGGGAGCAGGCTGAATGACCTGCGGTTCTACTGGGACCGGGAGCCGTTTCGGAGTACTTTCCCCGACTCCGGCATACAGGATAAAAGCCTTGCGATGCGCATCACCCTCTCCCGAAGCGTCGTCGTTTGCCGGCCCGGCTCCAGTTGGAAGGTGGTCCGTTTCGGAGATCCGTACCGGCGGGGGGTGCGTTCGGGTCGGGGCGGCGGATCAGGGTGACGCCCTCGTGGTCGGCCGGATGCCAGGTGTGGTCGTGGGTGCGGAAGGTGAAGCCCTGCTCGTTGTTCGTGGTGTGGGCCAGCAGAGCGCGGCCCTGCCCCGCGTACTGCTGGATTTCGCCCCAGAGCACATCGCGGATGCGGGCTGAGGGATTGCCTACGAACACGCCGGCGGAGATCTCCAGCATCCAGCGCGTGAGGAAGCCGCGTAGTCCGGCCGGGCAGTTGGTGAGGACGATGACGGTCACCAGAGCTCGTCCCCGTAGTCGGGCCCGTCGTAATTGACGCCGGAGGCGACCTGGTGGTTGTGATCGCTCTGGAGTGTGACGACGTCCCGGTCGTCGCCGGAGTCCGAGGAAGTGGCCGTCTCTGGCAGCAGGAGGCGTTTGATGTCGTCGACGCACCGGTGCAGCAAGGATGTCTCGGTGATCCGGTCCCGCAGTGCACGCCGGGTGCGGGAGCCGATGTCCTCCTCGCTCTGTGCGGCCACGTCGAAGGCGAGCGGGATGCCGATTTCCGTCTTGTAGAGGTCGGCGATGTCCAGGACGAAGGAGAGTTCGTGGCCGGAGTGGATGAAACCGAGGGCCGGACTACATCCCAGGGAGGTGACGACGGCATGGGCGATGCCGTACATGCACTGGGCTGCGGCGGTGACGGCTTGGTTGACGGCGTCGCCGCTGGTGAAGTCGCCGGGGATGTAGCGGCGGCCCCGCCAGGGGACGCCGGTGCGGGCGGCCTGGGCTCGGTAGCAGTCCTTGAGTCGCCGTCCCTCTCGGCCGAGCAGTTCGTTCCTGGTGAGGCCGGCCGGGTCCTCGTCCGGGAAACGCAGCCGGTACATCTCTCGCGCCACGGCGAGGCGGTTGCGTGGGTTGGCCCACTGCCGGGCCTGGGCCTCCATGAGGTGGGAGGAACGGCTGAGGGGCCGGCCGGAGGCGTAGTAGCGGACGCCGTGTTCGCCGACCCAGCAGACTGCCGCTCCGGTCTCGCCGAGCACGCTCATGGCCTGATGGGTGACGCGTGTTCCGGGGCTCAGGAGGAGGGTGCCGATGGTCGCCGAGGGAATGTGGGTGGTGCCTTCGGCATCCTGGGCGGTGATGGCGTTGGCGTCGCGGTGGACGGTGCAGCGTTCCAGGTAGACGAAGGAGAGCCGTTCGTCGGTGCGGGTGAGCTGACGCGGGGTCAGTGCCGGCCGCTGGGAGGGGGTGCTCATGGCGTGTTCAGGGTGGGATGGGTGAGGGGGGCGAGGGTGAGCAGGCCGCAGCCGTAGGCGCGGGCGCGGCCGACGCCCTGGGTGAGGGTGCGGCGCAGGGCGTCAGGGTCGGTGATCTCCATGCGTCCTTCGAAGGTGACGGTGACGACGGTGACCGGCTTGTCCCGGCGGCCGCCGGCGCTGCGGTTCTTGTCGAAGGCGAGCGACTTCGTGTCTCGTACGGCCAGTTCGAAGCGATCGCCCGGACAGGGGCGCCCCCCGTGGGTGGTGCCCTCGGGCAGTAGCCGGCGGTCGGCAGGCTTCGCGCAGACACGGAAGCCGAGGCGTTCTTGGCGTTTCTCGTCGAGCAGCCATCCCATTTGGTGGATGGGTGTGAGGTGGGCGGTGACCTTGCGGGGTTCGCCTTCTTTGCGGCGGATGGTGTGTACGGGGTTCGCGGTCAGGCGGAATGCCCAGCGGTCACCGGCGGTCAGCCGCTCAAGGAGCGGGGCGTAGGACCGGGTCTGCCAGCCGGGGTTGTCGGGGCCGGCAACGGCGGGCCATCCGGCCTGCTCGACCAGGTGGGTCAGGTCGGGGCGGTCGGGGCTGACGATGTACAGCAGCACCTCGGCGCGGGCTTGCTGGTCCAGGCGCCACAGCACGCGTGGTGCGCCGGGCTGCGGGGTGTCGGAGGGCAGGATGTGCGGGAAGGACGACATGACGGCCGCGTGCATGGCCTGAGGTGAGGACAGCAGGCGGCGGGCGCCGGGCCGCGCGGTGTTGACGCGGAAGCGGGTGATGAACATCAGGCGCTGTCATCCTCCAGCACATCGAGGGCGGCGAACGGATCGTGCGTCTCCTGCGGGCCACCGCCGGCCGGAACGGGGGTGGGCACGGGGGCAGTGGCGACAGTGCGCAGTGTGTGCCGCCGGTGCGCGGCGTCGAAGCTGACCGGCTGGTCGCGCAGGACGTCTGCCGCTGTGACGGGCTCGCCGGGGGCTGCCTCGCGCAGCACCGTCAGGTTCTGCGGGATGGGGCGGCTTCTGCGATACCAGGCGGATGCCTGCCAGGGCAGGTACGTCAGTACCTCCTCCAGGCGGGTGTCCTCGTGCAGTCCGAGGCCGACCGGTTCGGTGGGCGGGCAGGAACGCCGTCCGAGGTAGGGCGGGTACGCAGGGGTGCGCAGGGCATCGTGCAGGCTGGTGAGCAGGGTGTGGTCGCCTTCGAGTGCGGCGACGAAGACGGCGTCGGCGAGGTAGAAGCGTTCGGACAGGGGCATGGACGCGCCGCTGACGCCGTGGTGGGCGGTGTGGAAGTCCCGGATGCGGGTGCCGGGCTGGTCGACGCGGACACCGAAGCGGAGCGCCGCCAGGGGGGCCAGGCGTGTGTCGTCGCCGCGTTCGACACCGGCCACCGCGGCGAGCAGGCCGACGACGCCGCTCTTGGTCGGGGCCGATTCGGTGGTGCGGCGGGTGAAACGGGAGGAGGCGCCCCAGGACTGAAGGGGACCTGCCAGGCGGAGAGCGAGGACGCCCGTGCGGCTCATGCGGGCCTCTCCAGGCGTTCGGCGACGGCCTGGCCGACGGCTGCGGCGAGTTCGCGCTGTGTGCCGGTCTCGGTGCCGAGCTCGGCTAGCTCGTGCGTGGCGGGGCCGACGCGCAGCACCCAGGTGAGGGTGGTCTCGGGGTCGCCGTAGGCACGCTCGACATCGGTGGCGTAGGCGGCGAGCCGGTCGGCTGCCTTGCGCAGGTGGCCGCCGCCCTCGCTGCGGACCGGGTCCTCGAAGGCGGCGACGTAGCTGATCGGCCGCGTGGTGCGAAGCCTGACGACGACGGCGTCCGGCTGGGTGTGGTGCCCGAAGGTGTTGATCTTCCCGGTGGGCAGGGAGGAGACGAAGGCATGGACGAACGCCTCGACGGCGCGGCGTACCGGCTCGGTGCGCGGTTCGTCCTCGCGCAGGCCCTGGCCGAGGTTGGCGGCGAGCTGGTGCACACCGAGGGCGGCGTAGCGGTAGAGGGTCGCGGAGTTGAAGTCGACGGTGCCGATCATTCCGGCGCCGGTTTCCTCGTCCTTGTTCTCGTCGTCGACGGCGGTGTAGTAGTCGGACTCGTTATCCACCCGGTGGACGCTGAGGGCGTGCGCGACCTGCACGGCGGCGTCGACGTTGATGTCGGCGGTGTCGGCGACCATGCGGCCGAACAGGGCGATGTCCACGGAGTGGCGGGTGTCCGCGAGTTCCTTGGCGCGCGCCTTGTTCTCCTTGCTCTTCAGAAAGGCCGTGATGTCGGCGGCACCTTCGAGGGCGTGGCGGGCCAGGCCGTCGAGTTGCCGTGAACTGAGGAAGACCAGGTATTTGCTTTCGGGAGCGGGGAGGGGCCCTGCGTCCTTCTTCGCCTGATCGGCCTTCCGCTTGGGGACTTCGGTCTTGATGCCCGCGGCCTTGATGAGCTCGTCGGCGAGAGTGAGGGCCGTCTCGCGCCCGACGGACGAGTCGAGGCCGGTGATCCGGTCGGCCAGGAGTTCCACGACCTTCTTGGTCCGCACGCCCAGCTCGGCGGGGTCGAGGAGGTGCTCGTCCTTGAAATAGGTGCGGATGGCCCGCTTCCACGCCTGGCTGGAGACGCGCGCGCGGGGGACGCCGCCGTAGACGGCCGTTTTGGGCACGCCCGTGTCGTCCCGGTTGAGGTTGCTGGGCGGGACGGTCTGCAAGGCGTGCACGTCCAGGAAGATGCGGTTCACAAGGCGTCCTTATTCGCTGTCCGGGGTGGTGTTCTCGTCCGGGGCCGGGCGGGGTTGTCGCTGCTCGTGGAAGGAGCGGCCCCACGCGCGGCGGACTGTGCCGGGACCGTCGGGCCACTGCCAGAGGTAGAGCTGGCCGGCGAGGAGGGCGTAGTCGAGCGGGATGTCGTCGCGGCGCAGCAGAGCGACGATGTCGCGCAGCCGCTGGGCGAGCGCGACGAGGTCGGGGGCGGTGCCCGCGCGGACCAGACGCTTGCGGATGGGCTCGTCGGTGCCGTCGGCCGGCATCATGCGCCGGACCGCCGCGCCGAGGCCACCGGGCCGTTCACGGGTGTGCCGGCGGTGCATGGGCGTGCCGCGGGACTGCTGGTGGAATGCCCACAGGGTGCAGGCGGCGTGCAGCGCATTCTCGGCGCGCACCAGCTCCGGCTCGCTCAAGGGCCGGGTGTTGTCGGGCCGGGTGTGCAGCGGGTCGGTGTCGATCAGGCTCCACAGGTCGGGCGTCTGGCCCGCCTCACAGCCTGCGCCGCGGCGCAGGCGGGCAAGGGCCGCCACGGCCTGCGGCCTGTCCTGGAGGTATCCCTGCTGCCAGGGTCCGATGTGCGTGGCGGCAAGGTCTGCGACCCGTCGGTGAACCGGGACCGCGACGGTTGCGGCTGGGGACAGGGGTGTTGCTGGGGTCATGCGTGCACCTCCGGGTCGGTCGCGGCGTGGTCGGCTTCCGGCAGACGGGCGGGCCCCGGCCGGGGCGGACCGTCGCCATCCGGGACGGCGTCGCGTTCGCCGGGGCCCGCAGAGCCGGGCGAGCCGGGGTCCCCGAGCGCTCTGGCCAGGCGTTGCCGGAACCGCACGTCGGCCAGGCCCGCGTTCAGCCAGTGGGTGCCGCCCTTGTCGCCGGTGTGGATCCGGCCCTGCCAGGCCGCGTCGCCCGCGGCGGCGATGAGACGGTCCCCGAGACGGCCCACCGTCTGCCGTACCAGACGCTGCCAGGTGTGGCGGTGCTCGAACGGGTCGCCGACTTCCGCAAGGTCGGACAGCCAGCCGCGGTAGGGATGGTCCAGCGCGTCGAACCCCTCGGCACGGGCTACGGCCTTCGGACCTTCCGGCTCGGCCCCGGTCGCCCGGGCCAGGTCGGCCGCGAGGTCCCCCAGGGCCCGCACCGCCCGGTCGGCGTCCTCGGCGGCGGAGATGGCCTGCCGGGCGTAGGTGGGGTCCTGCCCGTGGAGCAGGACGACCGGCATGACCAAGCGGTCGTCGACGGCCTCGTCGATCACGGACTGCTGGGTCCCGTAGCTGACCCCGGCCACCCGGGCACGGATCAGGAAACGGCGGGGCAGGTGCCCTTCGGTCACCAGCCGGGCGACCCAGTCAAGGATCCGCGGGCGCAGACGCGACGGCCCGTCGGCGCCGCCGGACTCCTCCAGCCGGTCGGCCAGAAGCGCGGCGATCCCCCGCCAGGCCGAGCGGGCCGGGTCGTGCTCCAGGGGCAGGTACACGGGTGACTGCCCCAGCTTCTTCTCCTGAACAGGGCTGCGCCGCCATGCGGTCATCGGCTCACGGCGGTGCATGTTCCGCCAGGCGAGCGGGTCGCCGTAGCCGAGGACGACACCGTGGACACCGTCCGCGTCATGATGCAGCCGCACCCGGCGCGACTGCCAGGTGTACAGGTCGCGCGGGCCGCTCGCAGCACGGCCGTCGGATCCCGGCCCGACCGGCTCACGGCGCCAGGCCGGCCGGTCATCGGCAGAGAGGTCAAGGGCTTCGGTGTCCGCCGCCACCAGGTTGAGCAGCAGCGTCTGGCGCAGCGTCGCGCCCTCCACGAAGACGCCGCCGAGCCCGCCCGCCCAGCCGGTGCCGAGCGGATACACCTTGCCGCCCTTGACCCGGTCGTCGCCCACCATGCCGGTCTTGATGCCGGAGGTGTCGTAGGCGTGGACGTGCACGACCCATCGAGCGGCCTCGGCGAAGGACAGCCGTTCCACGTCCGGCATCCGCGACGTGAAGAACGGCTCCCCGGCGGGCGCGTCGGCCACGATCCGGTTCAGGGAGAACACCTCGTCCTTCGCGGTACGCAGCCCGGCGGCCTGCAGAAACGGCGTGCGTGGATGCAGAAGGTCGAACCGCTCGCGGTGATCGGCCAAGTACGCCTGGACGGAGGCGAAGCAGTCGGGGTCCTCCCACAGCTCCGCCCACTCCTCGGCGCTGCCCGGCCCGTCCAGGGCATCGTGCGCGATGGCCAACAGGAGGCGGATCAGGGCAAATTCCTGCGTGGCGAGGTCGCCTACGATGCGCTGGAGGTCGGCGGCGTGGGCGAAGACCTGAGACAGCGATAACTCGTGTGGAGAACCGTCGCTGTGCAGCACCGGGATCCACGGCTGACGGATCAGGTCGAAGGACAGCGCGCCATCGCTGCTGGAACTGTTCTTAGGCAATGCTCACCTCAAGACAGTGGCTGGGACTGTAGCGGGGACAGAAGCCTGTCAGACCGGTCTGACAATGCCCGCCGCGGAGGCGAGCAGCTGGACGATGCCGGCCGTCCACGCATACCCCTGCAACAGGCGGCCGTTGAGCGCACGGGACATCCGCCCGCCGTCCACCACCGGTGTTCCGTGGGCATGAAGGTGCTTCACTGCTCCCCGCCCGCGTCGGGATGGCTCACCCATGAATTCACCTCGGCGGCTCTTCAGCACGGGTCACCTCCAGACCGTCGCTTGGGCTGTACCGGAGCGAGAATCCTGCCAGCCGGGTCTGACAATTCTCGTCGAGGGCGAGAATGAGCTGGTCGGAAAGCCAAGGGCTGTCATTGCCCTGCCACTTGGGCATGTACAACTGTTCCAGCTCCTGGATGGCTCGGTCCATGGTCTCGCCGGAGAACTGCATGGGGAGCCGCAGGGCGCAGCTCGCGGCCGTACGGGCCGCGAACCGCGTCGGCGTGGCGTCCTGCGGCAGTGCGAGACCGGCTCGTTGCCGCTTCTTGCTGTCCGGCTTGAGCCAGGGCAGGGTGACGAGATGCCCATCGCCACGGCGCTGGACGACGACGACTTCCAGGCTGTCCCGGCTGTCGCGGACCTGGGCACGCCCGGCAGGGGTGTCGTCCGTGTCCCCGACTCCGGCGGCGACCCAGCCGAACAGCGGACGTCCCGGCTTGCCGACGCTCCCGAGCCGGAACACGGCGGCGCGCTCGGTCTGATCGTCGCGGTGCCGCTCGAACTGTTCGCGTGCCCTCTTCATCGCCTCCTGCCAATGGTCCGGCCCGACCGGTGCCTCCCCGTACGCGCTCTGCACGAGCGGGCTGATGTCGGTCGGAAGCCGCACCGGCCGCCCGGACCCGCCGTCGAGGTGGGGAAGGAGCACTGCGGCCGATCGCAGCAGGGTGTACTGCCCGTATACGGCGACCGAGCCTCGCACCGGGGCGGGCACATCGGCCGTCCAGTCGGCTCCCGTGACCAGGCAGCGCGCCGTGCGCAGCCGCCCGGGCCGCTCCTTCTGCCCCGGGCCGCGCTGATGGCGATGCAGACGTCCCATGCGCTGCAACAGCAGGTCGACGGGGCACAGGTCGCTGACCAGCAGGTCGAAGTCGACGTCCAAGGACTGTTCGGCGACCTGGCTGGCCACCACGATATGCCGGCCCGTGGGCCTGTCATCCGTCTTCTCCGGTGGCCCGAACAGGCGCAGCAGCGTGCTGTCCTTGTCCGCCCGGTCGAGGTCGACGAAGCCCGAATGGGCCACGGTCACGTTCTCGGCCCCGAACCTGTCGCGTAGCGCGCGAGCCGTCTCCAGCACCCGCCTGACCGTGTTCCGGATCACCAGGGCGCACCCGCCGTCGGCCAACTCCTGCTCCAGCCGGTCGCCGAGGGAATCCGGGCCGTCGTCGAGGCGTTCCAGGCAGACCGCCGTCGACCGGGCTGACGCCTGCGGGCGGCGGCACAGTGCGGTGCCGCCCGGAGCCACTGCGGTCAGCAGCGGGTACACATCCGATGCGGCCGTCTCCGGCTCGGCATCGGCCCGGCCGGAGTACGCCTGGACGAGTTCCCGCCTGCGGGAAGCCGGCAGGGTCGCTGACAGCACCACCACCGGGACCCGGTAGGACCCCAACCAGGACAGGACCCGGTCCAGGTACACACTCATGTACGTGTCGTAGGCGTGGGCCTCGTCGATGACGATGACCTTCCCCGCCACGGCGAGGTGCCGCAGTGCCAGGTGTCTGCTCTTCAATCCGGCGAACAGCAACTGGTCGATGGTGCCCGCGACGAACGAGGCCAGCATGGCCTTCTTGTGGCCACGCAGCCAGGCGTGCGCCACGAGTTCGGCAGCCGCGCGGTGCTGCGTGTGGTGCCGCTGCCGAGGCGCGGACGCCGCGGACGCCGCTTCGTCCACCCCGACCGCCGCGACCCGCCCGGCACGGGCCATCAGGCCGGCGAAGTCCTCGTTGAGAGCGGCCTTGGAATGCGCCAGATGTACCGAACGGCGAAAGCCGGCCACCCCCGGCAACCGCTCCAGCCAATCCAGAAGGCGCGGGAACATGGCGTTACCGGTCGCCATGGTGGGCAGAGCGAAGAACACGCCTCCCGCCCCCGAACGTGCCGCGAAGATCTCAGCCACGGCAAGCGCCGCTTCCGTCTTCCCCTCCCCCATCGGTGCCTCGACGATCAACAGACCGGGCGTCTCCATTGCCCGGGCGAGTTCCACGGCCGTCTCCTGGACCGGGCGTATCCGCGCTCCCGCCGGCAGTTCGAACCGGGAAGCGAACAACTCCTGCGCACTTCGGCATGATTCCGCGGCCCGCCAGACCCCCGGCAGGTCCAGTCCCTGCCAGGCCGCGGTGAGACGCTCCTGGTCATCGCGGGACGCGCCATCAGGGAAGTACGGGAAAAGATCCGGGTTGCTGGCGATCCAGTCGGAGACGATGACCAGCGCGGTGAGCAGCACCTGCACCGGCTGCGGCAGCTTCACCGCCCGCCATGCCGCGAGCCGTTGTGCCACTCCGAAACGCTCGGCACAGGCGTCGAGCAGCTCTGTCTGCACCTGCCGCCAAACCCGGCCGCTCGCACCGGGAGTACGCAGCAGCTCTTCATGCTCGTACAAGGCTGTGATCTGGGCGTGTTCGGGCGGCACACCGTGGTGCCCGCCCACAGCAACCGTGAACTGCCCGGTCCGGGCGGGCACCCACCCGTGCCGTTCCTCCAGCCACTCCCCCAGCAGCACCTGTCCAGCCAGTCCGTGCGGCGCGATCCGACGGTCCGGCCCCATCGCCCTCGCCGAGCACATCTCCAGCCCATGCTGACGCATCGTCTCGGCAAGCTGGTCCACCTGGCAGGCGAACGCCGGCGTGGCCTTACCGATGTCATGCACACCGGCAAGCCACACAGCGAGGGCACGTGCGTCCGCATCACCCTGCGGCAACGCCCCGGCCACCAGCCTGCGCACCCCTACCGGCAGCCACCGGTCCCACAACAGGCCCGCCACCGCAGCGGCATCCTCCATGTGCCGCCACAACGGCAACCACCCATCGGTATCGCGGTCATACTTGGCCCACACCGACCGGGCGGACCCCCCGATCCGACCCAACAGGCCGGCACAAGCGCTCCCCTCACCACTCATGAGCGATTGATACAGGCACCGACCACCACCTCACACGAAAACAAGCCAATAGAAGCAACTACAGACAAACGGCCACCCCCGTCACATACGATCGTCGGCTTCCCCCTGATCCACCGAGAACCGTCTACGAGACCACTTACCACAAATGCCCCATTGGCCGGAATCTGCGAAAGTTACTGAGATCGTGTCCCTGCGGCAATAGACTCGCAGGTCAGCAAGACTGCTCCCCGCACGCGCGGGGATGGTCCCGAGTCGACCCTGTTCGAGGTCATCCGTCACGACTGCTCCCCGCACGCGCGGGGATGGTCCCCGACAGAGGTGGCGGTGACGGTTGATCCAGGTCTGCTCCCCGCACGCGCGGGGATGGTCCCTACCACCGTGTCCGCGGTCCTGGCCGCCGCCCCTGCTCCCCGCACGCGCGGGGATGGTCCCTCGGCATCCTCGCGTTTGTGTGCCTCGCTCCTCTGCTCCCCGCACGCGCGGGGATGGTCCCCAGAACGTGGACCCGTGGAACACCTTGTTCGGCTGCTCCCCGCACGCGCGGGGATGGTCCCTCGAAGAGGCCGCGGACGTCGTGGGCGAGGTACTGCTCCCCGCACGCGCGGGGATGGTCCCTGGGACGTTCCCCGTGTGGCACAGGGGGAACGCTGCTCCCCGCACGCGCGGGGATGGTCCCGGCACCGCCGACTCGGCGGACCGTTTGCGGCTCTGCTCCCCGCACGCGCGGGGATGGTCCCCGACCCGCTGTTCCCCGGCCTGGTTCTTGAGTCTGCTCCCCGCACGCGCGGGGATGGTCCCCACTTGTTGTCCAGGTAGAGGTCGTAGCCGTTCTGCTCCCCGCACGCGCGGGGATGGTCCCGCCCGGGGGCGTGAAGGTAGTTGGTCAGCCGCCTGCTCCCCGCACGCGCGGGGACGGTCCCAGGCAACTCCTACCGCCGGCCCGGCGGGGACGCTGCTGTCCTGTCTCAGCGCAGTTAGTCGGCGGCGTCGCGTTGACCTGCGAGGGCTGGATTGGGTGAGACGGCTACCCAGCCCCGAACGTCTGAAGGCGAACCACATCCCCTTCAGCGACGCCCCCGGCGACCAGACGTCGCAGGTCACGCCCTGACTGGTCTCGTCCGTGACATCTGATCAGCACGACTCAGCAGGTCTGCGCTCAGCGTCGCCTGCCCTCGGCGCCCCATCGATGCTCGCCCCCTCGACAGGGTCTGACCTGCCCGACAAGGTGCCTGACATGCCATCAGGACGAGCGTCAAATGAGCGTCACGGTATCGCCCGTAACGCCCATAGCGCACATCATGCGCATCGACTAAAGCCGCAGGTCAGCGGCCTTTCCCGACAGGTTCAAGGATCGCCACGCACTCCACATGATGCGTCATGGGAAACAGATCGAACGCCCGAAGCATCCGCACCCGGTACCCGCCCTCCCGGAAGTACCCCAGGTCCCGGGCCAGGGCTGCCGGGTCGCAGGCTACGTAGGCGATGCGGCGGGCCGCGAGGGTGGTGAGGTGGGTGACCGTGGCGCGGCCGGCGCCGGCGCGGGGCGGGTCGAGGACGATGAGGTCGACCTCGGTGATGCCGGTGCGGGGCAGGACGGAGTCGACCTTGCCCTGTTCGATGCGGACGCGGGGGAAGTCGGCGAGGTTGTGGCGGGCGTCCTCGACGGCGCGCTTGCCGGACTCGATGCCGAGGACGGCCCCCTTCTCGCCGATGCGGTCGGCGAGGGCACCGGCGAAGAGGCCGACGCCGCAGTACAGGTCGAGGGCCATGTCGCCCTTGCGGGGCAGCAGGCCCTGCATGACGGCGGTGACGAGGGTGTCGGCCGCCTTGGGGTGGACCTGCCAGAAGCCGCCGCCGCCCACCCGGTGGGTGCGGCCGTCGGCGCGTTCGCGGACGAAGGGGCGGCCGTGGACGCGGTGGACGCCGCCGGTCTTCTCGTCGACGCGCAGGACGGAGACCGGCTTGTCGAGTTCGACCAGCGGGAGGCGGCCGCCGGGACGCGGGGTCAGGACGACCTGACGGTCCTGCGAGCCGGTGGCCGCGATCGCCTCGACCGTCTCCATACCCGTCCAGTCGCGCCGCTCGATGCCCAGCTCGGTCACGCCCGGCGCGGCGATCATGCAGTGGTCGATGTGCTCGACCTCGTGCGAGCGGTGCCTGCGCAGTCCGGCCCGGCCCTCGGCGTCGACGGCGTACTGGACGCGGGTACGCCACTGCGACACCTCGCCCGCGGGCAGCTTGTCGCCCTCGGCGGGCATCACCGTGCCGTCCCAGCCGGCCTCCTCGGGGGTGAGCCCGGCGAGCCGCTTCAGCTGCTCGGCGATCACCTCGCCCTTGAAGCGGCGCTGGGCGCCCGGCTTGGCGTGCTGCCAGTCGCAGCCGCCGCAGCGGCCGGGGCCGGCGTAGGGGCAGGGCGCCTCGATGCGGTCCTTGGACGCCTCCAGGACGCGTACCGCGTCGGCGCGCAGGAAGCGGGCGCCCGTCTCCCCCTCGGTCACCCGGGCCACGACGCGCTCGCCGGGCAGGGTGTGCCGGACGAAGAGGACCTGGCCCTCGGCGGTGCGGGCGATGCAGTGGCCGCCGTGGGCGACCGGGCCGACCTCGACCTCGTACTCCTCGCCGACCAGAGACTGCGCACCGGTCGACGCCTCCGGCTGCGCGGGGCGCTCCCGCTCCCGCTCCCGCTCCCGCTCCTGTTCCCGCCCCACCTGCTTGTTCTTCGGTTCTGCCTGCATGGTGGGGTGTCTCCAGATCGGAAAGCGGGGAACGGCCGGACAACAGCCCACCAGTCTACGTGGGAGTCGTCCGGCCGTTCACCACGAGGCCGGGCCTTCAGCCTTCAGCCCTTGGACGCCGGGGACTCCTTCGGCTCCTTCGGCTCCTTCGACGACTCCTTGCGCACCTGCGCCGGACCGCGCCGCACCGCGCCGGGCGCGCTCCAGTCCTGGCGCCTGCGGGCGCGTACCTTCGCCGCCTCGGAGGAGGCGAGCTGGTAGGGCACCGAGGTGACCATCACACCGGGCGTGAAGAGCAGCCGGCCCTTCAGGCGCAGCGCGCTCTGGTTGTGCAGCAGGTGCTCGTACCAGTGGCCGACGACGTACTCGGGGATGATCACCGAGACCGCGTCGCGCGGGGACTCCTTGCGCAGGTTCTTGACGTACTCGATGACCGGCCGGGTGACCTCGCGGTAGGGCGAGTCGAGGACCTTGAGCGGGACGTCGATGCCGCGCCGCTCCCACTCCGCGCGCAGCGCCTTCGTCTCGGCCGGGTCGACGTTGACGGTGAGCGCCTCCAGGGTGTCCGAGCGCATCAGCTTGGCGTAGGCCAGGGCGCGCAGGGTGGGGCGGTGGATCTTGGAGATCAGGACGACCGAGTGGATGCGGGAGGGGCGCACGAGGTCGTCGCTGGGGCCCTCGGGGGCGGCGATCTCCTCGGAGACGCGGTCGTAGTGCTTGCGGATGGCCGTCATCGTCGCGAAGAAGATGCACATGCCGAGCAGCGCGACCCAGGCGCCGTGGGTGAACTTGGTCAGCAGGACGACGACCAGCACCAGACCGGTGAGGAAGGCACCGAAGGCGTTGATGGCGCGCGAGCGGATCATGTGGCGCCGCTTGGCCTGGTCGCGCTCGGCGGCCAGATGACGGTTCCAGTGCCGGACCATGCCGATCTGGCTGAGCGTGAAGGAGACGAACACCCCGACGATGTAGAGCTGGATCAGCCGCGTCGAGTCGGCGCCGTAGACGACGACCAGGAGCGTCGCCGCGCCCGCGAGCAGGACGATGCCGTTGGAGAAGGCGAGGCGGTCGCCGCGGGTGTGCAGCTGGCGGGGCAGGTAGCGGTCCTGGGCGAGGATGGAGCCGAGGAGCGGGAAGCCGTTGTACGCCGTGTTGGCCGCGAGGAAGAGGACCAGGGCCGTGGCCGCGGCGAGCACGACGAACAGGAAGCTGCCCTTGCCGAAGACGGCCTCGGCGACCTGGGAGATCACCGGGTTCTGGACGTAGCCGGAGCCGAGCGGGTTGCCGTTGTGCAGCAGGTCGGCGGCCGGGTTCTCGGCCATGTGGACCTTGGTCGTCATGGCCAGCACGATGATGCCGCAGAACATGGTCACGGCGAGCAGGCCCATCATCGCGAGCGTGGTCGCCGCGTTCTTGGACTTGGGCTTGCGGAAGGCCGGGACGCCGTTGGAGATGGCCTCGACGCCGGTGAGGGCGGCGCAGCCGGAGGAGAAGGCGCGCAGCAGCAGGAAGACGAGGGCGAAGCCCGCGAGCCCCTGGTGCTCGGCCTTGATGTGGTAGTCGGCCGTCGGTGCCCGCATGGTGTCCCCGAGGGCCAGCCCGCGGAACGCACCCCAGATGATCATGATGAAGACGCCGGCCACGAAGACGTACGTCGGGATGGCGAACAGCGTGCCCGACTCCCGTACGCCGCGCAGGTTCATCACGGTCAGCAGCACGATCACGACCACCGCGCAGAGCACCTTGTGCTCGACGACGAAGGGGATCGCGGAGCCGAGGTTCTCGATGCCGGAGGAGATCGAGACGGCGACGGTCATGACGTAGTCGACCAGCAGGGCGCTGGCGACCGTCAGGCCCGCCTTGGGGCCGAGGTTGGTCGTCGCCACCTCGTAGTCGCCGCCGCCGCTGGGGTAGGCGTGGACGTTCTGCCGGTAGGAGGCGACCACCGTGAACATCAGCACGACGACCGCGAGCGCGATCCAGGGGCTGAAGTGGTACGCCGACACGCCCGCGATGGACAGGACCAGCAGCACCTCGCCGGGAGCGTACGCCACGGACGACAGCGGGTCGGAGGCGAAGACGGGGAGTGCGATGCGCTTGGGCAGGAGGGTCTCCCCCAGCCGGTCGCTGCGCAGTGCGCGCCCGATCAGAATGCGTTTGGGCACGTCGGTCAGTTTGGACACAACAGAGGATCGTAGGCCGTCGAACAGGGGCTCGCCCACCTGCCACCCGAGATCTGCCTCACGAGTGAAAACGGGGACGGCGGAGGCTGCGGATTCCGCAGGTGGGGGCGGGGCCGTGCCTAGATGACTGAATTCGGCCTTCTTCAGCCCCTCTTCGGCCGCCGCCGACCCTCCGGAGGTCCCATGCCCCCGTTCGCGGAGCTGATCGGCGCGGCCCTCGCGCTGCTCGGCCTCGGATTCCTCACCGCGTGCAGCGTGCGCAGCATCACCAGGCGTCCTCCCTCCGAGGTGGAATAGGGGTCCCGGCGCCGCCGTCCGTCCGGCATGCGGCAGGGGGGTGCACACCCCGGACCGCGCATGTGTAGCTTGTCCCTCTGTCTGAGACCCTGATGGGGCTGAGCAGTAGCTGTTGACACCGGAAGGACGGTCGTGCACATCGTCATCATGGGCTGCGGGAGAGTGGGTTCCGCTCTCGCCCAGACCCTGGAGCAACAGGGGCACACGGTCGCCGTGATCGACCAGGACCCCACCGCCTTCCGCCGGCTGGGACCGGGATTCGGCGGCCGCCGGGTCACCGGGATCGGCTTCGACCAGGACACCCTGCGCGAGGCGGGCATCGAGGAGGCCGGTGCCTTCGCGGCGGTCTCCAGCGGCGACAACTCGAACATCATCTCGGCCCGGGTGGCACGCGAGATGTTCGGCGTGCAGAACGTCGCGGCCCGGATCTACGACCCGCGCCGTGCCGAGGTCTACCAGCGCCTCGGCATCCCGACGGTGGCCACGGTCCGCTGGACCGCCGACCAGATGCTGCGCCGGCTGCTGCCCTCGGGCGCGGAGCCGCTGTGGCGCGACCCCACCGGCGGGGTCCAGCTCGCCGAGGTGCACACCTCCCCGCAGTGGGTCGGGCACAAGATCAGCCGGCTCCAGGAGGAGACGGGCGTCCGGGTGGCGTTCCTGACCCGCCTCGGCGAGGCGATGCTGCCCTCCTCGCAGACCGTGCTCCAGGAGGGCGACCTCGTGCACGTGATGATGCGGACGGACGACGTGGACAAGGTCGAGGCGGCGTTCGCCGAGGGCCCCGAAGAGGAGAGCGGTCACTGATGAGGGTCGCCATTGCCGGTGCCGGCGCGGTCGGACGCTCGATCGCGGGCGAGCTGCTGGAGAACGGCCACGAGGTCCTTCTCATCGACAAGGCGCCGACCGCCATCTCGGTCGAGCGCGTCCCGCAGGCCGAGTGGCTGCTCGCCGACGCCTGCGAGATCACGTCCCTGGACGAGGCGGCGCTCCAGCGCTGCAACGTGGTGATCGCCGCGACGGGCGACGACAAGGTCAACCTGGTCGTCTCGCTGCTGGCGAAGACGGAGTACGGCGTGCCGCGCGTCGTCGCCCGGGTGAACAACCCGAAGAACGAGTGGCTGTTCAACGAGGCGTGGGGGGTGGACGTCGCCGTGTCCACGCCGCGGCTGATGTCGGCCCTGGTCGAGGAGGCGGTGAGCGTCGGCGACCTGGTGCGGCTGCTGCGCTTCAGCCACGGCGACGCGAACCTGGTCGAGCTGACGCTGCCGGAGGAATCGGCGCTCGCCGGGATCCAGGTCGGTGACGTGCACTGGCCCGAGGACACCTCCCTGGTGACCATCATCCGCGGCACCCGGGTGCTCACCCCGTCGCAGGAGGACTCGCTGGAGGTCGGTGACGAACTGCTGTTCGTGGCCGCGCAGGCCCGCGAGGAGCAGCTGGAGGACCTGCTGTCGAAGCGGCGGCGCGAGGACGCCGAGGGCTGAGCCCGCCCCGCGTGGGCGGCTGTACGTCGGTGGGGGGTGCCCGGAGATCTCCGGGCACCCCCCACCGACATAAAGGATCGTGCTGCGGCCGTAGAGGATCCTTCCGCGGCCGAGCCGGGTGCTACGCCCCCCGGCGGTGGCGGCCCGCCGCCGGGGACGTGTCGCCCTCGGGGTCCGCCGTCCCGGCCGCCAGGGCGGCCCTGCGCTCCTCCTCGGCCTTTTTCTCGGCCTTCTCGGCCTTCTCTGCCTGCTCCTCCGCCTCCATCTCCGCGAACACGTCGATGGGCGCGGGCGCCTTCGCCAGGAACACCCAGGTCAGCCAGACCGCCAGCAGGAACGGCGGGATCTTCAGGGCGACCAGGATCCAGCCGAGCTGGGTGGTGTCGGCCCACCAGTACAACGGGAAGAGGATCGCGCACTTGGCGAGCAGGATCAGGCCCCAGGCCCAGCTCGCCTTGGTGTACGCCTTCTTGCGGCCGGGGTTGCGGGTGCGCCAGGAGAGGTTCTCCTTGAAGACCGGGCCGAGGATCAGTCCGATCAGCGGCACACCGGCCAGCGCGGTGACGATGTAGGCGAGGCTCAGCCCGAGGGTGTAGAGCATGCCCGGCAGATAGAAGTCCTTGGCGTTGCCGGTCATCATCGCGAAGACGACACCGAAGACCACGCCGAAGACGCCGCTGAAGGCGTGCTTGACGGTGTCCCGCATCACCAGCCGGACGGCGACCAGCACCACGGAGACCGCGAGGGCGGCGATGGCCGACCAGTGCAGGTCCTTGTTGACGGTGAAGATGCTGACGAAGAGCAGGCCGGGCAGCACGGTCTCCACCATGCCCCGGACCCCGCCGAACGCCTCGAACAGCGCGGCCTCCGTCACCGCCCTCGAGTCGTCGGTGGCGGTCGTCTCTTCGGTCGGCTTGTCGAGTGACGTCACGGGCTACTCCCGTCCGAGGGGTCGCAGTTCGTACTTGGGGTTGAACAGCACCCGGCGGCCCCGGCTCATGGAGATCCGGCCCGATGCGATCAGCTTGCGCCCCGGTTCTATACCCACGATGGAACGCCTGCCGAGCCACACCACGTCCAGGGCGGCGGAACCGTCGAACAGCTCCGCCTCCAGGGCGGGGACTCCGGCACGCGGGCGCAGGGTGACCGTGCGCAAGGTACCAGTAACCGTGACGACCTGGCGGTCGTGGCAGTCACCGATGCGGGTGCAGCCGGCGGTCTCGGTGTCCTCGCGCAGCTCCTCGGACTCCAGGTCCTCCTGCGAGGAGGAGAGCCGGTCGAGCATGCGCCGGAACCGGCCCGCGGGCTTCTCGGATCGGGGAACGGCACTCATGTCTGAAGGGTACCGGGGCGGGCCGACAGGACCGTAACCGCGCTCACTTCTCGAAGCGGTAGCCCATGCCCGGCTCGGTGAGGAAGTGCGCGGGGTGCGAGGGGTCGGCCTCCAGCTTGCGGCGCAGCTGGGCCATGTAGACGCGCAGGTAGTTCGTCTCGGTGCCGTAGGAGGGCCCCCACACCTCCTGGAGCAGCTGCTTCTGGCTGACCAGGCGGCCGGTGTTGCGCACCAGCACCTCCAGCAGGTGCCACTCCGTCGGGGTCAGCCGTACGTCCTTGCCGCCCCGGTTGACCTTCTTCGCGGCGAGGTCGACGGTGAACTGCGCGGTCTCCACGGTGGTGACGTCGTCCTCGCCGCCGCCCACGGGCTCGGCCCGGCGGACGGCGGCGCGCAGCCGGGCCAGCAGCTCGTCCATGCCGAAGGGCTTGGTGACGTAGTCGTCGGCGCCCGCGTCCAGCGCCTCGACCTTCTCGTCGGAGGAGTGCCGGGCGGACAGCACCAGGATCGGCACCCGGGTCCAGCCGCGCAGGCCCCGGATCACCTCGACGCCGTCCATGTCGGGCAGGCCCAGGTCGAGGACGACCACGTCGGGGTGGCGGGAGGCGGCGAGGTCGAGGGCGGTACGGCCGTCGGGCGCGGCGTCGACCTCGTACTTGCGCGCCTTGAGGTTGATCACGAGGGCCCGCACGATCTGCGGTTCGTCGTCGACCACCAGCACCCTGGTCATGAAACCTGCCTTTCTGGGTGTACGGGGTCCGGGTGTCCGGGGTCCTGGGGTACGGGGTCCTGGGGTACGGAGCTGCCTGCGCGGGGCGTCCGCTCGGCGCGGCGCGGTCCGGGGTCCGGGGGGCCGGATCCGGTGCCGGGGCCGGATCCTGGTGCGGTGCCGGTGCCGGTGCCGGGTCCGGTGCCGGGCGGGGGCGGCTCGGTGTGCTCCGTCGCGGCGCGGGCCGTCGCCGCGCGCAGGCTGAGGACCATGGTGAGGCCGCCGCCGGGGGTGTCCTCGGCGGCGAGCGTGCCGCCCATGGACTCGGCGAAGCCGCGGGCCACCGCGAGGCCGAGGCCGACGCCCGCGCCGCGCGGGGCGTCGCCGTGCCGCTGGAAGGGCTCGAAGATACGGTCCTTCGCCTCGTCGGGCACGCCGGGGCCGCGGTCGACGACCCGCACCTCGACGCGGTCGGCGATCGCGCTGGCCGACACCAGGACCGGGGTGTGGGCCGGGCTGTACTTCACGGCGTTCTCGACGATGTTGGCCATGGCGCGTTCCAGCAGCCCGGCGTCCACGGCGACCATCGGCAGCGTCTCGGGGACGTCCAGGCCGACGCTGTCCTCGGGCACCCCGCCCAGCGCCATCGGCACCACCTCGTCGAGGTCGATCTCGCGGATGAGGGTGGTGACGGTGCCGGTCTGGAGGCGGGACATGTCCAGCAGGTTGCCCACGAGGTGGTCGAGCCGGTCGGAGCCCTCCTCGATGCCCTCCAGGAGTTCGGCCCGGTCCTCCTCGGACCACTCGACGTCCTCGGAGCGCAGCGAGGTGACGGCGGCCTTGATCCCGGCGAGCGGGGTGCGCAGATCGTGGCTGACGGCGGCCAGCAGCGCGGTGCGGATGCGGTTGCCCTCGGCCAGGGCGCGGGCCTGGTCGGCCTCCTCCTGGAGCCGGCGGCGGTCCAGGACGACGACGGCCTGGGCGGCGAAGGCGGCGAGCACCCGGCGGTCGGAGGCGGGCAGGACGCGCCCGGTCAGCGCGAGCGCCATGTGGTCCCCGACCGGCATGTCCACGTCCGCGTCCTCGGGGCGCTGGAGCGGCCGGTCGGTGCCGACCCGCCCGGCGCAGGTCCAGGGGTCGACGTCGCTCTTGCGTTCGAGGAGTGCCACGGACTCCATGCCGAAGGTCTCGCGCACCCGTTCGAGCAGCGCCTCCAGGCTGGTCTCGCCGCGCAGGACGCTGCCCGCGAGGAAGGACAGTATCTCGGCCTCGGCGCGCAGCCGGGCCGCCTGGTGGGTGCGGCGGGCCGCCAGGTCGACCACGGAGGCGACGGAGACGGCGACGCCGACGAAGATCGCTATGGCGACGATGTTCTTGGGGTCGGCGATGGTCAGCCGGTGCAGCGGCGGTGTGTAGAAGTAGTTCAGCAGGAAGGAGCCGAGGGCCGCGGAGCCGAGCGCGGGCAGCAGGCCGCCGAGCAGAGCCGCGGCCACCGTCAGGGCGAGGAAGAGCAGCATGTCGTTGGCCAGGCCCAGGTCCACGGTGCTGAGCAGCAGCGCGAGGGCCACCGGGCCGACCAGGGCCATCACCCAGCCCCAGGCGATCCGGGCGCGGCCGAGCCGGGCGCCCCTGGCCACGGGCAGGCCGCGGCCCTTGGCGATCTGGCCGTGGGTGACGATGTGCACGTCGAGGTCGGGGCCGGACTCGCGGGCCACCGTGGCGCCGACGCCGGGGCCGAAGACGTACTGCCAGGTCTTGCGGCGGGAGGAGCCCAGCACGATCTGGGTGGCGTTGACCCCGCGCGCGAAGTCCAGCAGGGCGGCCGGTATGTCGTCGCCGACGACGTGGTGGAAGGTGCCGCCCAGGTCCTCCACGAGGGTGCGCTGGACAGCCAGCTCCTTCGGGGAGGCGCCGGTGAGTCCGTCGCTGCGGGCGATGTAGACGGCCATGACCTCGCCGCCCGCGCCCTTCTCGGCCAGCCGGGCGGCGCGGCGGATCAGGGTGCGTCCCTCGGGACCGCCGGTCAGGCCGACCACGATCCGCTCGCGCGAGCCCCAGATCTTGGAGACGCGGTGCTCGCTGCGGTACTGCTGGAGGTATTCGTCGACCCGGTCGGCCACCCAGAGCAGGGCCAGCTCGCGCAGGGCGGTGAGGTTGCCGGGGCGGAAGTAGTTGGACAGGGCCGCGTCGACCTTGTCGGGCTGGTAGATGTTGCCGTGCGCCATCCGGCGGCGCAGCGACTCCGGCGACATGTCGACCAGTTCGATCTGGTCGGCCCGGCGCACCACCTCGTCGGGGACGGTCTCGCGCTGGCGCACTCCGGTGATCGACTCGACGACGTCGCCGAGTGACTCCAGGTGCTGGATGTTGACGGTCGAGACCACGTCGACACCGGCGGCGAGCAGTTCCTCCACGTCCTGCCAGCGCTTGGCGTTGCGGGAGCCGGGGACATTGGTGTGGGCCAGTTCGTCCACCAGGGCGACCGCGGGGGCGCGGCGCAGCACCGCGTCGACGTCCATCTCGGTGAAGGCGGATCCGCGGTGCTCCAGCGTCTGGCGCGGCACCTGCTCCAGGCCGTGCAGCATCACCTCGGTGCGCGGCCGGTCGTGGTGCTCCACGAACGCGACGACGCAGTCGGTGCCCCGCTCCACCCGGCGGTGCGCCTCGGCCAGCATCGCGTAGGTCTTGCCGACGCCCGGTGCCGCACCGAGGTAGATCCGAAGCTTGCCGCGTCCCATGACCTCATTGTCTTCCTGTCACACCGTGCACGCTGCGTCGACCTTACGGCCAAGAATCGCGGCAGGAGGATCCGGGCCGCGGCCCGGGACGGTCCTTGACGCAACTCTGACGCGACCTGGGCGAAGCCCGCGGGGCGCGGGGCCTGGTGCGGGTGTGGCAGGGGGCTGCCGGTGGGGACGGTGGTGACGCTGAGTGAGATACGGGTGAGGCGCGAAGTGAGGCGCGGGGTGGGCGGGCGGCCGGGAGGCCGGTCGGCTCAGTGCTCGACTATCTCGCCGTCGCGCAGTTCCAGGACCCGGTCGGCCAGGTCGAGGAGGGTGAGGTCGTGGGTGGCGACCAGGGCGGTGACCTGCTGGCTGTGCACGACGGCGCGCAGCAGCTCCATCACGGCGAGGCCGGTCTCCGCGTCGAGCTGGCCGGTCGGCTCGTCGGCGATGAGCAGCGCGGGGTCGTTGGCCAGGGCGCGGGCGATGGCGACGCGCTGCTGCTGGCCGCCGGAGAGCTCACCGGGCCGCTGCCCGGCGTGGTCGGCGAGGCCGACGAGGGAGAGCAGCAGTTCCACGCGCTCCTCGCGCTCGCGCGGGTCGGCGCGGCGCATCCGCAGGGGCACGCCCACGTTCTCCGCGGCCGTGAGGATGGGGATGAGGCCGAAGGACTGGAAGACGAAGCCGACGCGGTCCCGGCGCAGCGCGAGCACGCCGTCCTCGCCCAGCTCGGAGAGGTCGCGGCCGTCGACGTGGACCCGGCCGCGGTCCGGTGCGTCGAGGCCGCCCACGATGTTGAGCAGGGTGGTCTTGCCGGAGCCGGAACGGCCCTTGAGCGCGACGAGTTCGCCGCGCGGCACCTCGAAGGAGACCCCGCGCAGGGCGTGCACCGCGGCGGCGGCCTGCCCGTACGACTTGTGGACGTCCTCCACGCGCACCATCGTGTCGGTGGCGACCTGGCTCATGTGCCCTCCCCGCTGTGCTCCCCCGTGGACCGTGCGCCAGTATCACGAGCGGCGGCCGTCCCGATCAATCCCTGAACGGACGGCGTCCCGTATTGGTTTCCGTTCGTTACGGGTTTTCCCAGGGCGCCCTTACGGGTTTCCCCGGGCCGCGAAACCGGTGCTCACGGGCGCGCGGGAGACCGCGGGCGCGCGAAGGGCCGCACCCGGCGGGGTGCGGCCCTCGGTGTCCCGCGATCTCGCGGGGACGCCACTCGCGGGGACGTGGCTAGCGGACCTCGGTGATCTCCGGGCCGCGCTGGAGCTGGCCCATGCCGCCGGAGAAACGGGACTGGCCCTCGTCCTGCTGGACGCCCTCGGGGACCATCTGGGCGTCGTTGGGCAGCTTCAGCACGATCGGGTCGCGGGGCGCCATCGGGCCCTCGCCGCGGACCACGACCGTGTCCCGGAAGATCTGCTCCAGGAGACCGGCGGCCTGCGGCTGCACCGCGCCCTGCCCGGAGATCACTCCGCGCAGGAACCAGCGGGGGCCGTCCACACCGACGAAGCGCACCACCTGGAAGCCGCCCGTGCCGTCCGGCAGCTGCACCGGGACCTGGGCGCGCAGCTCCCAGCCGAGCGGGCCCTCTGTCTCGTCGACGATGCCGCCCTGCTGGGTGATGCCGGTGGCGATCTCCTCGCGCACCTCGCCCCAGATGCCCTCGCGCTTGGGTGCGGCGAAGCCCTGCAACTGGACCGCACTGTCCCCCAGGACGACGGTCGCCGCGACGATCGCGTCGCCCGCGACCTCGACCCGCAGCTCCATGCCGTCCACACCGGGCACGAGCAGACCGCCCAGGTCCACCCGGCCCTCGTCCGGGTCGCTCACCTCGGAGCTGTCCCAGGGGCCGTCGGGGCGGGGCTCGGGTTCGAGCCGCACCCGCTCGCGCTCGGTCTCTTCCTCTTCGTCCGCCTCGGTGCCGACGCTGTCGACGACCTGCTCGGCCTCGCCGGCCGCGTCCTCGGCGGCACCCTTCTTCTTGCGACGTCCGAACACGTCACTGTCCTTCCCGGTCGGATACGACCGAAGCGTATCGATTCCCACCCGCCGGGCCGCTTCTGGCAGCCCGGCCGCTTGTGCCGCTCTCACCGCCCACCGAGGCATGGCCACCGGTGGACCCGAAGCCCCCCTCGGCCCGCGCCGAGCCGGGAAGTTCCGCCACCTCCTGGAAGCGGACCCTCTCGACCTGCTGGACGACCAGTTGGGCGATCCGGTCGAAGCGCTCGAACCGCACGGACTCGCGCGGGTCGAGATTCACCACGATCACCTTGATCTCCCCACGGTACCCGGCATCAACCGTCCCTGGGGCATTCACCAGGGCGACACCGCACCGGGCGGCCAGGCCGGACCGGGGGTGCACGAAGGCCGCGTACCCCTCGGGGAGGGCGATGGACACTCCCGTGGGCAGAACGGCCCGCTCGCCGGGGGCCAGTTCGCACGGGTCCGTGGTGCGCAGATCGGCGCCCGCGTCGCCCGGCTGCGCGTACGCGGGCAGCGGTACGTCGGGGTCGACCCGGCGGATCAGCACGTCCAGGGGCGCACGGCCGGCGGGGTGCGCGGGGGGCGTCGTCCGGTTCACGGGTTCACCTCGAAGGCGCGGGCGCGGCGCATCTGGTCGGGGTCCTCCATGGCGGCCCGGATCTCCTGCGGGCGGCCGTGCTGCGCGAAGTGGTCGATCTTGACCTCGACGAACAGGGCGTCGGCGCGCACGGCGACGGGCCCGTCCGGGCCGCCGACCCGGCCGGTGGCCGTCGAGTAGATCTTCCGGCCGGCCACCGCGACGACCTCGGCCTCCAGGTGGAGCGTCGTGCCGACCGGGACGGGCCGCAGGAAGTCCGTCTCCAGGCGTCCGGTCACGGCGACGGTCCGCAGCAGCCAGTTCAGCGAGCCGAGGGTCTCGTCCAGGGCGGTCGCGAGGACTCCGCCGTGCGCGAGGCCGGGGGCGCCCTGGTGGGCCGCCTGCACGGTGAACTCGGCCGTGATGCGGACGCCTTCCCCGGCGCGTGCCTCCAGGTGCAGTCCGTGCGGCTGGTCGCCGCCGCACCCGAAACACCCGCCGTAGTGCGCGCCGAGGAGTTCTCCGGGCGCGGGGGCGTCGGGATGCCGTACGGGTTTCACCGCGTCGGCGGGGGGCTGAAGGGCTGCGGAACTACCACTCACAGGCGCAGACCTTACCCGCGCGTCGGCGTCGGCAGGGCACCGTGCCAAGCTTGGTTTCATGCAGCTCTCCGCCCAGCCGTACGAAGAACGCCTCACCGCGCCCCGCTCCTGGTGGCTGATCAGCTTCCTGATCGGTGTCTCGTGCGCCCTGATCCTGCTTCCGTTCGGCACCCTGCCGCTGCTCGGCGGCCTGGTCGGCGGCACCGCGGTCGCGGCGGTGGTGGCCAGTTCCTACGGTTCGGTGCGCATCCGGGTCGTGGGCGGCTCGCTGATCGCGGGCGAGGCGAAGGTGCCGGTCACGGCCCTGGGCGAGGCGGAGATCCTGGACGCCGAGGAGGCGCGGGCCTGGCGCACGTACAAGGCGGACACCCGGGCGTTCCTGCTGCTGCGCGCCTACATCCCCACGGCGCTGCGGGTGGAGGTCACCGACCCGGAGGACCCGACGCCCTACCTGTATCTGTCGACGCGGGAGCCACAGCTGCTGACGGAGGCCCTGCGGGCGGCCCGGACGGCCGCGTCCGGTGCGGAGGCCGGGGGGACGACGGCCGCGTAGCGCGCGGAGCGCACGCGGGGGGCGTGTCCCCGGGGGTGCGACCGCGCCTGCGGGCCCGTCCTAGCACGGGGGCGGCGGTGTTCGTCGTCATGGTCGGTGCGACCGCGCCTGCGGGCCCGTCCTGGGCGTCTCGGCGCGGCCCTGGAGCGTCCGGAGCGGTCCCGGGTCGGTGCGGGCCGGGGCTAGCCTCCGAGGGCGTACGAGGCCGGTCTCCGTGCTTTTCTCGGCTTTCCCGGCTTTCCCCGGCTTTTCCGGCGTTCCTCGGCTTCCCCCGTGCCCGTGGGCAGGGCTCCCCCGGCGCGGTGCTCCGCGCGCGTCGGAGGCGTGCTCAGGACTGCTGCTGCTCCGGGCCTTCGTCCAGCGGGAGGGGGCCCTCGGGGGCGTCCAGCGGCGGCAGCGCGGGCAGCCGGTCCCAGGGGACCTGGATCTTGCGCAGGTCGGCGCGGACGAGGGCCGCGAGTCTCTTGGTGTCGCGCCGGTTGATGACGGCGCCGACGGCGGCACCGACCAGGAAGGGCATCAGGTTCGGCAGGTCGCGGACCATGCGTTTCATGATCTGCTGGCGCAGCCGCCGCTTCATCTGGCCGCCGAGGGCCGAATCGACGGTGGACGGCCTGGTGACGTCGATGCCGCGCTCCCCCGACCAGGAGGACAGGTAGGCGGTGCTGCGGACGGCGAGTCCGCCGGGCGGCCGTACGCCGTAGACCTCGTGGAGTTCGGCGATCAGCTTGAGTTCGATCGCGGCGACGCCGGTGATCTCCGCGGCCAGTTCGGTCGGCATGGCGGGCGGTACGGGGAGCATCGCGGCCGCGCCGATGCCGGCGCCCACGGTGGAGGTCGCGTGGGCGGCGCCCGCGACGAGCTTGTCCGCCAGTTCCTCGGGTCCGAGGCCGGGGAACTGCCTGCGGAGCGTGTCGAGGTCGCGGACCGGGACGCGGGGTGCGAGGGCGATGATCCGGTCGGCCAGGTGGGACAGTGCCGCTCTGGCCCGGCTGCCGCTCTTGCGGACGCCGTTCCTCGCGGCCTCGCCGGCCCGGTCGCGGAGCACCGCGATACGGCGGCGGGCGAGCGGCGCGGGCCGTGCCGCCGGGGCGGCCTGATCATCACGTCCGGACACCTGCGCGAGCGAGGCCGATCCCGTCGATGCTGTCGCATCTGTCCGGTCGGACGGACGGGATGGGCCTCGCTCGTGGTCACGCGCGCCGTGGGAGCCGCCGGACGGCTCCGGGTCCGCTCCCCCGTGGGAGAAGCGGCGCTTCCAGGGAGGGGTCGAGCCGGTCACGGCCGACCCTGCCTCAGTCGCAGTCGCGGCAGATCGGCTGACCGTTCTTCTCCCGGGCCAGCTGACTGCGGTGGTGCACCAGGAAGCAGCTCATGCAGGTGAACTCGTCCTGCTGCTTGGGCAGCACCCGGACGGCCAGTTCCTCGTTGGACAGGTCGGCGCCGGGCAGTTCGAGACCTTCGGCGGCCTCGAACTCGTCGACGTCCACAGCGGAGGTCGACTTGTCGTTCCGCCTGGCCTTCAGCTCTTCCAGGCTGTCCGAGTCGACGTCGTCGTCGGTCTTGCGTGGAGTGTCGTAATCGGTTGCCATGTGTCGCTCTCCCCCTCTGGGTGTCTGCGGTGTCTCCAGCGCACGTAACGCGTGAGAGGCCGGACTTGTGCCCGACCTGAGGCGGAGATTTTGCCTCACATCAAGGTCTGTTACTCAATCGACACCCAACCGGACTCCTCAAGAGTGATCGGCTTGGATGGCGATGGGGACCGTACACGGTCCTAATGCCGCACTTCAAAGCGGTCTCACCGTGTACTTCCCGTGATCAGGACCCCTGAAAACCCGGACTTTCCGGACTTTTCACCAGGCTTCATGATCACTGACGGTAGGTGGCCAGAAATCCGCCCATGTGATCGATCACACAGCAAGAGGTCGGTGAGAGCCTCCGGAAATTCCGCGCACAGCGAACATCCTCCGTGCGGAGGTCATGATCTCAGACCGGCAGGGTGACACGCATCACGAGGCCGCCGCCCTCGCGCGGCTGGGCCGCGATGTGCCCGCCGTGCGCCCGTGCCACCGAGCGCACGATGGACAGGCCGAGGCCGACGCCCTTGTCGCTGCCGGTGCGCTCGGTGCGCAGCCGCCGGAACGGCTCGAAGATGTTGTCCACCTCGTAGGCCGGGACGACCGGTCCGGTGTTGGTGACGACCAGGACGGCCTGGCCGTGCTGCACATCCGTGGTGACCTCCACCCAGCCGTCCTCGGCCACGTTGTACCGCACCGCGTTCTGCACGAGGTTCAGCGCGATCCGCTCCAGCAGGACGCCGTTGCCCTGGACGACGGCCGGCTTGCACTCACCGCGCAGCTCCACGCCCCTGTCCTCGGCCTCCGCGTGCACCTGGTCGATCGCCCGGGAGGCGACCTCGGCCAGGTCCACCGGCTTGCGCTCGACGATCTGGTTGTCGCTGCGCGCGAGCAGCAGCAGGCCCTCCACGAGCTGCTCGCTGCGCTCGTTGGTGGCCAGCAGCGTCTTGCCGAGCTGCTGGAGCTCCACGGGCGCCCCGGGGTCGGACAGGTGCACCTCCAGCAGGGTGCGGTTGATCGCCAGCGGGGTGCGCAGCTCGTGCGAGGCGTTGCCCACGAAGCGCTGCTGGGCGGTGAAGGCGCGCTGGAGCCGCTCCAGCATGTCGTCGAAGGTGTCCGCCAGCTCCTTCAGCTCGTCGTCCGGGCCGTCCAGCTCGATCCGCCGGGACAGGTCGGAGCCGGCCACCGCGCGCGCGGTGCGGGTGATCCGGCCCAGCGGGGCCAGCACCCGGCCGGCCATGGCGTAGCCGAAGGCGAAGGCGATCACGGCGAGCCCGAGCAGGGCCAGCAGCGAGCGGCTGAGCAGGTCGTTCAGGGCGTGCTCGCGCTGGAGGTTCACGCAGTCGTTCAGGGCGCGGTTGAGCTCCCCGGCCGGGGCCGAGGACGGGAGGTTGCACGTGTTGCTGGAGACTCCCCCGGAGACGATCTCGAAGGGCAGCTTGCTGCCCACGTTCAGCGCGTTGGCGGCGAGCAGGTAGATGATCGACAGCAGCAGGATCCCGGCGATCAGGAACATGCCGCCGTACAGCAGGGTGAGCCGTATCCGGATGGTGGGGCGCAGCCACGGGAAGGGCGGCTCGGGCCGCCGGGGGTCCCAGGTGGGCTTGGGGGGCGCCTGGGGCGGCGCGGGCGTCGCGGCCACGGCGGATCAGATCCGGTAGCCGGAGCCGGGCACGGTGACGATCACCGGGGGTTCGCCCAGCTTGCGGCGCAGGGTCATCACCGTGACCCGGACCACGTTGGTGAACGGGTCGGTGTTCTCGTCCCAGGCCTTCTCCAGGAGCTGCTCGGCGGAGACGACCGCGCCCTCGCTGCGCATCAGGACCTCCAGCACGGCGAACTCCTTGGGCGCCAGCTGGACCTCCCGGCCGTCGCGGAAGACCTCGCGGCGGTTGGGGTCGAGCTTGATCCCGGCGCGCTCCAGGACGGGCGGCAGGGGCACGCTGGTGCGCCGGCCGAGGGCACGCACGCGTGCCGTCAGCTCGCTGAACGCGAAGGGCTTGGGCAGATAGTCGTCGGCGCCGATCTCCAGGCCCTCGACGCGGTCGCTGACGTCGCCGGAGGCGGTGAGCATCAGTACGCGCGTGGGCATGCCCAGCTCGACGATCCTGCGGCAGACGTCGTCGCCGTGCACCAGCGGGAGGTCGCGGTCCAGGACGACCACGTCGTAGTCGTTGACGCCGATGCGCTCCAGGGCGGCCGCGCCGTCGTACACGACGTCGACGGCCATGGCCTCCCGGCGCAGTCCGGTGGCCACCGCATCGGCGAGCAGCTGCTCGTCCTCGACGACGAGTACGCGCACGTCGCATGTCCTTCCTGTGTCCGCCCGCGCGGCATGGTTCGGGCACACGCGGGCAGGGGTCTTCATGAGTGTGTGCCTCCATCCTGCCCTTTTCGGCCATAAGTCGGCTGTAAGCCGGGGTCCGGGGCGGGACGTACGGGCGGTCGCGGGGCGGGAATCGGGAAGTTTCTCGGGGTGTTGAGGTTTCCGCGGGAGGGAGCGGGGGGAGGACGGCTTTACACCCCGCGATCACGCTCTGCATGTACCGCACCACCATGCGGTACGCCGCGTTCCGCTTCGGCAGAGTGGGCGTGGGTGTCCGGCACGGTCGCCGCCCGGCAGGGCAGCGCTGGGCACCTGATGGAGACGTGATCGCCCCTTCCCGACGGCACACCCCCGTGCCACCGACCCACGACCCAGGACGAGGGGGCGCAGCATGGACGCATTCACCGCAGGACTTCTTCAGCGCATAAAGACGACCGAGTCCGACCTCACGCGGGCCCGCGACGAGGGCGACGACTTCCTCGTCGAGGTGGAGCTGGCCGAACTCGACGACCTGCGCCGCCTCGCCGCCGAGCACGGTGTGGAGGTCGGCATGTCCGGCGTCTGACCGGACCGCACAGCGGAACGGGACCCCGGCGAATCCAGCGCCGGGGTCCCGTTCCGCTGTGCGGGGCCGGTTCTCAGTCGTGCCAGGCGCCGAGGTTCTCCAGATGGCCCTGGAGCGGTCCGAACACTCCGGGGGTGGCGGCCACGGCCAGTTCGCCGGAGACGCGCTGTCCCGGGCGTCCGCCGGTCAGGGCGCCCGCCTCCCGGGCGATCAGGTCGCCGGCCGCGTGGTCCCAGGGGTGCAGTCCGCGCTCGTAGTAGCCGTCGAGGCGGCCCGCGGCCACATCGCACAGGTCGAGCGCGGCCGAGCCGGCCCGCCGGATGTCGCGGACCAGCGGGATCAGCCGCCCGGCGACCTCGGCCTGGTGGCGGCGGACGTCGGTGACGTAGTTGAAGCCGGTGGAGACCAGGGCCCGGTCCAGCGGGGCGTCCGGACGGCAGGTGAGCCGGCGTTCCCCGGCCCAGGATCCGGTGGCCCAGGCGCCGCGGCCCCGCACCGCGCGGAAGGTCTCCGCGCGCATCGGGGCGGTGACGACGCCCACCAGGGTCTCGCCGTCCTGTTCGGCCGCGATGGAGACGGCCCAGGAGGGCAGCCCGTAGAGGTAGTTCACGGTGCCGTCGAGCGGGTCGATGATCCAGCGGATGCCGCTGGTGCCCTCGGTGGCGGCGCCCTCCTCGCCGAGGAAGCCGTCGTCGGGACGCCGGTCGGCGATCAGGCCGGTGATCAGTTTCTCGGCCGCGATGTCCATCTCGGTGACGACGTCGACCGGGCTGGACTTGGTGGCGGCCACCCCGAGGTCGGCGGGGCGGCCGTCCTTGAGCAGCTCACCGGCGCGGGCGGCGGCCTGGAGGGCGAGCTGGAGCAGTTCCGTGTGCAGGGCGTCGGTCACGGTGTTCCTCACGCGTACGGGCTGTCGGCGCCCGCGGCGGCGGGCCGGGCGGTGCGGGCCGGGCAGCAGCCCACCGGGCACAGGTCGTGGCTCGCGCCGAGCGCGCCCAGGGCGCACGGGGTGACGGCCCGGCCGCTCTCGCGGGCGGCCCGCTCCAGGACCAGGTCGCGCACGGCGGCGGCGAAGCGCGGGTCGGCGCCGACGGTGGCCGAGCGGCGCACCGGCAGGCCCAGCTCCGCGGCCTTGGCGGTGGCCTCCGTGTCGAGGTCGTAGAGGACCTCCATGTGGTCGGAGACGAAGCCGATGGGCGCCATGACGACGGCGGGCACCCCGGCGGCGTGCCGCTCCTCCAGGTGGTCGCAGATGTCCGGTTCCAGCCACGGGATGTGCGGGGCGCCGGAGCGGGACTGGTAGACGAGCTGCCAGGGGTGGTCGACGCCGGTGCGCTCGCGGACCGCGTCGGCGATCAGCCGTGCCACGTCCAGATGCTCGCGGACGTAGGCGCCGCCGTCGCCGTGCTCCTCGGCGGGGCCCGAGGTGTCGGCGGCCGCGGTCGGGATGGAGTGGGTGGTGAAGGCGATGTGGGCGCCGGCCCGGACGTCCTCGGGGAGGTCGTCGAGGGAGGCGAGCACACCGTCGGTCATGGGCTCGACGAAGCCGGGGTGGTTGAAGTAGTGCCGCAGCTTGTCGACCCTCGGCGGCTCCAGGCCCTCGGCCTCGAGGGCGGCCAGGGAGTCCGCCAGGTTCTCGCGGTACTGGCGGCAGCCCGAGTAGGAGGCATAGGCGCTGGTGGCCAGGACCAGGACGCGGCGGCGGCCGTCGTGGACCATCTCCCGCAGCGTGTCGGTCAGGTACGGCGCCCAGTTGCGGTTGCCCCAGTAGACCGGCAGGTCCAGGCCGTGCCCGGCGAAGTCCTTGCGCAGGGCGTCCAGCAGGGCGCGGTTCTGGTCGTTGATGGGGCTGACCCCGCCGAACAGGAAGTAGTGCTGCCCCACTTCCTTCAGTCGTTCCTTGGGGATGCCGCGCCCCCGCGTCACGTTCTCCAGGAACGGGACCACGTCGTCCGGCCCTTCCGGACCGCCGAAGGAGAGCAGGAGCAGGGCGTCGTACGGAGTGGGATCCAGCGCGTCTGACATGTCTCGATCCTGCCACCTGGCACCCGCGGCCCGGATTCCGACCCGCATAAGCGGGTGCGTCCCGGGCCGGCGGGGCCGTAAGCTGTATCGGCCACCTACACGCCTTACCGGATACCCGGAGATCCCGTGCCCAGCCCCTACCGCGCCCTGTTCGCCGCTCCCGGCTCCAAGGGCTTCTCCGCCGCGGGGTTCCTCGGCCGGATGCCGCTGTCGATGATGGGCATCGGCGTGGTCACGATGATCTCCCAGCTCACCGGGCGCTACGGGCTCGCGGGCGCGCTGTCGGCCACCATCGCGCTGGCCGCCGCCGTGCTCGGACCGCAGATATCCCGCCTGGTCGACCGGCACGGGCAGCGCCGGGTGCTGCGCCCGGCGACCCTGGTCTCGCTGACCGCCGCGGCCGGGCTGCTGCTGACGGCGTACTTCGGCTGGCCGGACTGGGTGCTGTTCGTGTGCGCGGCCGGGATCGGTTCGGTGCCCTCGCTGGGCGCGATGGTCCGGGCCCGCTGGGCGGCGCTGTACCGGGGGACGCCGCAGCTGCACACCGCGTACTCGTTCGAGTCGGTGGTGGACGAGGTCTGCTTCATCTTCGGGCCGATCGTCTCCATCGGGCTCTCCACGGCCTGGTTCCCGGAGGCCGGGCCGCTGCTGGCCGCCTGCTTCCTGGCGGTGGGCGTCTTCTGGCTCACCTCGCAGCGGGCCACCGAGCCCGCGCCGCACCCGCGCGAGCAGCACGGCGGCGGTTCGGCGCTGCGCTCGCGCGGCCTCCAGGTGCTGGTGGCCACCTTCGTGGCGACCGGGTCGATCTTCGGCGCGGTGGACGTGGTCACCGTGGCCTTCGCCGACGAGCGCGGGCACAAGGGCGCGGCGAGCGTGGTGCTGGCCCTGTACGCGGCCGGGTCGTGCTCGGCGGGTGTGCTCTTCGGGCTGCTGCGCCCGTCCGGGGCGCCCGGCCGCCGCTGGCTGCTGGGCATATGCGCGATGGCCGTGAGTATGATCCCCCTCCTACTGGTCGGAAACCTGCCGTTTCTGGCCGTGGCGCTGTTCGTCGCGGGCCTGTCCGTCGCTCCCACCATGATCACGACGATGGCCCTCGTCGAAGAGCACGTACCCCGCGCACATCTGACCGAGGGCATGACCTGGGTGAGCACCGGGCTCGCGGTGGGGGTGGCGCTCGGTTCGTCGGTGGCCGGCTGGGTGATCGACGCGGCCGGCGCGCGTTCGGGGTACGGGGTTCCGGCGGTGGCCGGGGCCGTCGCGGTCGCGGTCGGTTTCCTCGGGTACCGCCGGCTGAGCAGGCCGGCACCGGGTCGGGGAGGCACCGTTGAGCAGCACAGCGCGCGCGAAGAACGGCATGTGGCGTAACTGGGGCGGAAACGTCCGCTCCCGTCCGGCGCGGGAGGTGACGCCCGCCTCGGTGGCGGAACTGGCCGCCGCCGTGCGCCGGGCCGCCGAGGACGGACTGCCGGTGAAGGCGGTCGGCACCGGTCACTCCTTCACCGCCATCGCCGCCACCGACGGCCTGCTGGTCCGCCCCCAGCTGCTGACCGGCATCCGCGGCATCGACCGCGAGGCCATGACGGTGACCGTGGAGGCGGGCACCCCGCTCAAGCGGCTCAATCTGGCCCTGGCCCGGGAGGGGCTGTCCCTGACCAACATGGGCGACATCATGGAGCAGACGGTGTCCGGGGCGGTCAGCACCGGCACCCACGGCACCGGTCGCGAGTCGGCCTCCATCGCCGCCCAGATCAAGGGGCTGGAGCTGGTCACGGCGGACGGTTCGGTGCTCGCCTGCTCCGAGAAGGAGAACCCCGAGGTCTTCGCGGCGGCCCGGGTGGGGCTCGGCGCGCTCGGCATCATCACGGCGATCACCTTCGCGGTGGAGCCGGTCTTCCTGCTGACCGCCCGCGAGGAGCCGATGCCCCTGGACCGGGTGCTGGCCGAGTTCGACCAGCTCTGGGCGGAGAACGAGCACTTCGAGTTCTACTGGTTCCCGCACACCGGCAGCACCAACACCAAGCGCAACAACCGCAGCGCGGGCCCCGAGGCGCCGGTGGGGCCGGTGGCCGGCTGGTTCGAGGACGAGTTCCTGTCCAACGGCCTCTTCCAGGTGGCCAACTGGGTGGGCCGCGCGGCGCCCGCCGCCGTCCCCGGGATCGCCCGCCTCTCCAGCCGGGCGCTGTCCGCGCGGACCTACACCGACATCCCCTACAAGGTCTTCACCTCGCCGCGCCGGGTGCGCTTCGTGGAGATGGAGTACGCCGTCCCGCGGGCGGCGCTCGCGGACACGCTGCGCGAGCTGAAGACCATGGTCGACCGCTCCGGGCTGCGGGTGAGCTTCCCGGTGGAGGTGCGCACCGCGCCCGCCGACGACATCACCCTGTCCACCGCGTCCGGCCGGGACAGCGCCTATGTGGCGGTCCACATGTTCCGGGGCACCCCCTACCAGCGGTACTTCACCGAGGCCGAGCGCGTCTTCACCGCGCACGAGGGCCGGCCGCACTGGGGGAAGATCCACACCAGGGACGCGGAGTACCTCTCCGGGGTGTATCCGCGCTTCGGCGAGTTCACGGCGCTGCGGGACCGCCTCGATCCGGACCGGCGGTTCCAGAACGACCACCTGCGGCGGGTGCTGGGGCGGTAGACGGGCCGCCGGGCGCCGGGGTGGTGCCGCCACCGGTGCCCGGGGTGCTGTGCGTGCCCTCGCCCGGGGTGCCGCCCGGCTCCGGGCTCGCCCCGTCCGTGCCGCCCGGGTCACCGCTTCCGGTGCCGGTGCTCGCGCCGGGGGTGGGCGTCGGGCTCACGGACGCACCCCCGCCGGGGCCGTCGGACGGGCCGCCGTCACCACCGGGGGTGGCGCCGTCACCCGTTCCGGTACTGCTTCCCGGGGAGCCCGGGGAGCTGGACGGCTCCGGAGTGCCGCCGTCCGGGGGCGAGGAGGGTCCGCGGTGGCGGCCGGTGACGGCGTCACCGACCGTGGTGCCGTGGCCGCCGCTGAAGCTGCTGCCGGAGAGCACCTCGTAGGCGGTGATGCCGCCCATGGTGACGCCGAAGACCAGGGCCGCGGCGACCAGCGGCCGCTTCCAGCTCTTGACCCGGGCCCGGTAGACGGTGCCCTCGGAGAACTCGCCGGGTACCGGGCAGGACGGGAGCGGCGGGGTGCCGGACGGCTCGTCCACCACCGGTCGGACCGGGACGGTCACGGTGCGTATCTGCTCGCCGGTGCGCCGGAAGAAGTGCTGGAAGACCGAGCCGCCGCAGGTGGCGACCACGCTGACCAGGCCGGCTCCGAGGATCGTGCCGTAGACGCCGAAGTACGAGGCGAGTTTCGCGGCCACCACCGCCGCCACGGCGCTGCCCGCGACCTGGGGCACGCTCAGCTCGATCCGCCGCCTCGGCGCCTCCTCCCCCGCGCCCGGCTGACCACCGTTCTCCGGCCTTTCACGCATACCCGGACCTTGCCTCCCTTTCCCGTACGCGACCGAATCTTCGGGATGAGATCGGCCGACTGCACGAGAAAGGGACGTACGGACGAAACCCTTAGTTCCGTTTCTGGTGATTACGTGAAGTACGCCACGTTCATGATCGCGAAAACGGGTCAGGGGCGGCCAAGTCCCGCCTGGCGCCAGAAGTTGGGCGGCGCGGCGATCCACGCACGTGGTCCGAATGGAGTACTGTTGCGAGCCCTGGGTCCGGTCTCCCGCCGGGGTGTCCGAGACCTGCTGGAACGCCGGGAGGGGGCTGGTTGCACAGGGTGACGCGGTTGGTCACTGATCGTTGTGAACAGGTAACCGTGCCATAACGGCGATCCAGGGCCCGCGCCCGACACGCCGGGCAACTCGGCAAGGTTGTGGCAGGCTGCACCCGGGCAGGCCACACTCGACTAGCGGAAGCAGCGACGCACGTGACGTCGGCAGGCACCACCCGGGAGGTCCCCATGCCCGAACTGCGTGTCGTGGCCGTCTCCAATGACGGCACACGGCTGGTGCTGAAGGCTGCGGACAGCACGGAGTACACGCTTCCGATCGACGAACGGCTCCGCGCCGCCGTGCGCGGCGACCGTCCCCGCCTCGGCCAGATCGAGATCGAGGTGGAGAGCCATCTCCGCCCCCGTGACATCCAGGCGCGGATAAGAGCGGGAGCGACCGCGGAAGAGGTCGCCCAGCTCGCCGGCATCCCCGTGGACCGCGTCCGCCGCTTCGAGGGTCCCGTGCTCGCCGAGCGCGCCTTCATGGCCGAGCGCGCCCGCAAGACCCCGGTCCGCCGCCCCGGCGAGAACTCCGGCCCGCTGCTCGGCGAGGCCGTGCAGGAGCGGCTGCTGCTGCGGGGCGCCGAGAAGGACACCGTGCAGTGGGACTCCTGGCGCCGCGACGACGGCACCTGGGAGGTGCTGCTCGTCTACCGGGTCGCGGGCGAACCGCACTCGGCGAGCTGGACGTACGACCCGCCGCGGCGCCTGGTGCAGGCCGTCGACTCGGAGGCACGCGCCCTGATCGGCGAGTCCGACGACCTCGGCACGCCCGAGCCCAGCTTCCCGTTCGTGCCCCGCATCGCCCGGCTGCCCCGCGACCGCCCGCTCGACCGGGAGCGGGACCGCGACCGTCCCGCGCTGCCCGCCCAGGCGCTGGAACCGGCCGCCGAGGAGGCTTCCGGTGAACGCGACTCGCTGACCAGCCTGCTGGAGGCGGTGCCGAGCTTCCGCGGCGACATGGTGGTGCCCGAGCGCACCCCCGAACCCGCCGAGGAGCCCGACCAGGAGCCGGAGGTGGAGGAGCCGCCCGCGCCCGCCGCGTCCGCCGGGGCCGGGTCCGCCTACGCCGATGTGCTCATGCCCCGCTCGGTCGGCAGCCACCGCGACCGCCTCGTCGGAGCGACCGACCGGCAGGCCGAGGCGGACGGCGTCCGGCCGGGCCGCCGGGCCGCCGTCCCGAGCTGGGACGAGATCGTGTTCGGCACCCGGCGCAAGAAGCAGGAGTGACCGCAAGCGTGTACGGGTGAGGGCCGCACCGGAAGGCGCGGCCCTCACCCGTACGCGTACTCCCCGTCGGCTACTGCGGCTCCGCGCCCGTCGCCACCGGGCGGGACGGGTCCGCGGACCACTCCGACCAGGAACCGACGTACAGCGCGGCCGGGATGCCCGCCACGGCCAGGGCCAGTACCTCGTGCGCGCCGGAGACGCCCGAGCCGCAGTACACACCGACGTGGGTGCCGTCCGCGGCGCCCAGCTCCCCGAACCGCTCGCGCAGCCGCCCGGCGGGCAGGAACCGGCCGTCCGGGCCGACGTTCTCGGTCGTCGGCGCGGACACCGCGCCCGGGATGTGGCCGCCGACCCGGTCGATGGGCTCGACCTCGCCCCGGTAGCGCTCCCCGGCGCGCGCGTCGAACAGCAGTCCGGAGCGGGCCAGCTCCCCCGCGCCGTCGGCGTCGAGCAGTTCCAGGGCGCCGGGCTCCGGGACGAAGTCGCCCTCGGCCGGTTCGGGAACCGTCTCCTCCAGCGGGCCGTCCCAGGCCGCCAGGCCCCCGTCGAGCACCCGGACGTCAGGGTGCCCGGTCCAGCGCAGCAGCCACCAGGCGCGCGCCGCCGCCCAGCCCTGCCCGCCGTCGTACACGACGACCGGACGTCCGGAGCCGACCCCGGCACGGCGCATCGCCGCGCCGAACTCGGCGAGGTCGGGCAGCGGATGGCGGCCGTGCGCGCCCGGCGCGGAGGCGAGTTCACGGTCCAGGTCGACGAAGACGGCGCCGGGCAGGTGGCCCGACGCGTAGGCCGCGCGCCCGTCGAAGGGCGGTTCGCCCGCGGCCCTGGCCGTGCTGAGCTGCCAGCGGACGTCGAGCAGGACCGGCGCCCCGGCGCCCCCGAGGGCGGCCGCCAGATCGGATGCGTAGATGATGGCGTTCATGGCCACCATCCTTGCGCACGGGGTGGCCGCGGCGTCCAGGTCCCGCTACTCTGCTCGGCCGGACAGGTCCGGTCACCAGGCGTACGGGATCAGCCACATGCTGTGCAGCCGATCGACATCCGTCGGAAAGCACGCCGAAACGGACAGGACACCGCACACGGGGCATCCTCCGGTCATCGTTCCGAGTCCGGAGAGCGAGCGGAATCGACGCGGCCACCGCGAGGGGCCGAGAAGAGAGTGACGATGACTCAGGCACCGGATCCGGCCGACCGGGACGGCCGGGCGAGCGCCCGGCACACGCCCGGGACACCCTGCTGGGTGAGCCTGATGGTGCACGACATGACCGCGACCCAGGGCTTCTACGGCGAGCTGTTCGGCTGGGAGTTCGAGCCGGGTCCCGCCCAGCTCGGCCCCTATGTCCGGGCCCGGCTGGACGGGCGGCAGGTGGCGGGCATCGGCCTGCTGCCGCCCGACCGCCATCTTCCGGTCGCCTGGACCCCGTATCTCGCCTCGGACGACGTGGATGTGACGGCCGAAACGGTACGGCTGTGCGGGGGCACGGTCGGGGTGGGGCCGCTCGACGCGGGCGAGGTCGGCCGGCTGGTGCTCGGCTCCGACCCCTCCGGGGCGGTCTTCGGTGTCTGGCAGGTGCCCGGGGAGCGCGGGGGCGCCGCCGGTGGCCGGCCAGGGGCGCCGCTCTGGAACGAGCTGCGCACCTTCGAGACCGCGAACGTCGCCAAGTTCTACGCCTCGCTGTTCGGTTACGAGGAGCGGCGCCCGGAGTCCGGCGGTGCCGGAGCGGGCGAGGAGGCCGCCGACCGGGTGACGCTGTGCCTGGACGGCCGGCCGGTCGCCGGGATCCTCGGCGCGGGGCCCGCGCTGCGGCACGACGGGGGTCCGCACTGGCTGACGTACTTCGAGGTCGCCGACACGGACGCGGCGGTGGAGCGGCTGACCGGGCTCGGCGGACGTGTCGTCGCCCCGGCCCACGACACCGCCCGCGGCCGCACCGCCACGGTCACGGACCCGGAGGGCGCCCGCTTCGCGGTGCTCCAGCGCGGCGGCACGGGAGCGGACAGGCGGCGCGCGGGCGGGTGAGGCGAGCGCCGACGGCCCGTGCCCCGGCCCCGGGCGCGGCGGGCCCGCGGCCGGTTCCGCGCGGGGCGCGGGGCCCGGGGCTCTGGGTGCTCCTGCTGCGCTGGTGTCCGTGACGGGGGCGGGACCCGTCGCCGCGGGGGCGGGCTCGGGGCATCGGGCGCGGGCGCCGTGTCCCGGTGCGGATCGAGGCCGTGTGCGTGGTTCAGCGGGGTGGCGGGTGGCCCGGTGGCCGAAGTGGCGGGACGGTAGCGGTCGTTTCGAGCGGCAGCCCTGGAACGGCGGCGGCCACGCCGGGGCCGCAGGCACGGACCGATGACCGCGCCTCGACGGGGCGGCGGGTCGATGGGTCAGCGGGGCGGTGGCCGCGCTGCGGCGGGGCGCAGGGCGGGCCGTCCGTGCCGGGGCGGCGGGCGCGGGCCGGTGGACGCGTCGAGTGGCAGACCTGGACCGGTGGAACACGCCTCGGCGGGCGACGGGACGGTAGCCGTGCTGCGGTGGATCGGCGGGGTGGTGATCGTACGGGGCGGGAGCGCCGGACCCGGGCGCGCGGCGGACAGGCCGTGCCGGGCGGGGGCGGTGGACGCGGGCCCGTGACCGTGTCGGGCGGCAGAACCGGACCCGTGGGCGCGCCCCGGTGGGGCGGCGAGAGGGTGGCCGTGCTGCGGCGGGGTCAGGTGGGTGGGATGCGTATCGTTTCCGCCCAGTGCGGGGGGTGGGGGGCGTCGGGGCCGATCAGGGCGGCTATCAGGCGGCAGGAGGTGGGCTGTTCGGGCCAGGGGGTGAGGCCGTCGGTGAGGACGATGACGATGCCGGGGCGGTCGGGGGCGGTCAGGGCGGCGTCGATGCCGACGCGCAGGTCGGTGCCGCCTCCGCCGCCGAGGACGACCTGTTCGGTGGCCGTCACCCGGGACACGGCCTGCACGTCGGCGTCGCAGGCGAGGACGGTCACGCGGTTGCCGCGCACGCCGACCTCGCGCAGCACGCCCGTCACCTCGCCCAGGGCGGCGGCGAGTTCGGCCTCGCCCATCGAACCGGAGGTGTCGACGACCACGGCCACCCGGGGCAGCGGGCGGCGCAGGCTCGGCAGCACGACTCCGCGCAGCGCCGGGGTGCGGCGCGAGGGGCGGCGGTAGGTGTAGTCGACGGCGCCTCCGGCCCAGGCGGCGGCCTCGCGGACCGCGCCGGACAGCGCCTGGCGCCAGTCGACCGTGGGTTCGAGGATCGCCTCGGCCCAGCGCCGCCAGCCTCCGGGCAGGGTGCCGCGACCGCGCTGGTGGGCGCGCATCGCCTCGGCGGTGTGCCGGCGCAGCGCCTGTGCCTCGGTCTCCCCGAGACGGGCGGGACCGGCGGGGCCGGTGATCTCCCAGGGCACCGGACGGCCATGGGCACCCGATCCGCAGTCGTGTGCCTGGCGGTGGGCGGGCAGCCCCGGCAGATACGCCTCGAACAACTGCCCCTCCGGCAGACCGAAGAGGCGGGGCTCGACACGTCCGGCGGGCAGCCGCAGACCGTCGGCGAGGAGGTCGTCGTTGATCTCGCAGTCCTGGGCGATGTTCACCCGGTGCGCGTCGCGCTGGTCGGCGGCGGGCAGCCGCTCGGCGCGGCCGTGGTGGTCGCGCAGCAGGTGCGCGGCCTCGTGCACCCATACGCCTGCGAGTTCCGCGACCGGGGTCGCCTCGACGAAGGCGGGCGACACGTAGCAGCGCCAGTGCCGGTCCACGCCCATGGTCGGTACCTCGTGGGAGGGGACGACCGTCAGGGCGTACAGGGCCGAGGCGAGATACGGGCGGTCGCTCGCCGCGCGGTAGCGGGCGGCGAGCAGCTTGGTGGTGTCCAGCTCCCGGCGGGCGTCCGTCATCGCCGTGCCCTCACGGGCTGCCGGGCAGGGCCCCGGAGAGCCGGAGCAGGTCGAGGAAGCCGTCGATGCCGGGCGGCACCGGCCAGTCCGGGTGGCGCATCGCCGCGAGGTCGGTGGCGGCGCGGGCGGCCACGTCCGGTACGCCCGCCTCCACGGCCTTGCCCAGCACCGTCCAGCCCGCCTCCCAGCGGGGCCGGGTGAGGTCGCTCCGGACAGCGGCGACCACCGCGATGAGAAAGGCCAGTTGGCGGTCGCCGCGCTCGGGCAGGGCGAACGCGTCGGGGTCGGCGAGGACCCGTTCGGGGTCCGGGAGGTCGAGGTGTTCCAGGTACGACAGCAGTTCGATGCCCGCGCCGTCGCCGACCGCGCCGGTGAGCGCGGCGGCCACCGCCTCGCGCCCGGCGCCGGTCGCGTAGCCGGTGGCGAGCAGCCGCAGCGCCATCTCCCAGGTGCGCGGGGACGGCCAGGAGCGGCCCCTGCTCTCGGCGTCGGCGGGCAGGTGGTGGACCAGTCCCGGCCGGGCGGTGAGGAAGCCGGAGACGGCGCCGCGGGCCCGTGCCACGGCGCCGGGCACCTTGCCCGCGTCGACCGTGGGGACGGCCGCCTCGGGCCAGGTGCCGGCCATGCCGCGGGCGACCGTGCGCGGGTCATGCGTCCAGTCCAGGTGGACGAAGCGGTTGGCCAGCGGCGGGCTGAGGTGCCAGCCGTCGGCGGCGCTGGAGGGCGGGTTGGCGGCGGCGACGATCCGGACGGCGTCGGGCAGGGCGAGGCTGCCGACCCGGCGTTCGAGGACGACGCGCAGCAGTGCCGCCTGGACGGCCGGGGGCGCCGAGGAGAGTTCGTCGAAGAAGAGGAGGCCCTGTCCGGCGCGGGTGAGCCGGACCGCCCAGTCGGGCGGGGCCATCGGCACTCCGGTGACCGCCGGATCGTCGCCGACGATCGGCAGCCCGGCGAAGTCGGAGGGCTCGTGGACGCTGGCGATGACCGTCTCCAGCGGCAGGCCGAGTCCGGCGGCGAGCTGTTCGAGGCCCGCGGACTTGCCGATGCCCGGCTCGCCCCACAGCAGGACGGGCTGATTGGCCGTCACCGCAAGCGCCAGCGCCTCCAGTTGGGTGCTGGTGGCGGGTTCGGTGTGCCGGACGCGCAGCCGGTCGACCAGGTGGTCGGCGGCGGCCAGGGGGCTCGGGGAGTGGGTGCCTGTGGGGCGGGTGGTGCTCACGGGGTCCCGTCCTCGCCGTCGTGGGCGTCGTCGGTGTCGTACTGCTGCTGCTCCCGTTCCTTCTCGTCCAGCCACCGGTCCAGCCAGGCGACGCCGAGGTCCGGATGCTCCGCCCGTACACGCTCGCGCAGGGGGGCCAGGTCGGTCCGCCGGTAGCGGCGGATGATCTGGGCCAGGGAAAAGTCGGACTCGTCGACGACGTCGAGCCGGGCACCGGCGGCGACGAGCGCCTCCACCAGGGCACGGGAGCCGCCGTCGTTGACCGCGGTGAACAGCGGGGTGCGGTCGCGCCGGTCGCGGGCCTCCAGGTCGAGGCCGTGCGCGAGCAGCCGGGGCAGCAGCGTCTCGTGGTCCAGCAGGTGCAGGACGTGCAGCAGGGTGCGTCCGGAGGCGTCCCGCACCCCCGGGTCCATGCCCAGGTCCAGCAGGGCGAGCACCCCGTGGGTGTCGCCGTGCTGGGCGCGCAGGAACAGTTCCCGCCGCTGGGCGCGCAGGGCCCTGGGCAGCCGGCCCTCCCCCGACGTCCAGGTCTGCCGGACGGCGAAGCAGCCGGTGACGGCGCCGCCGAAGGCGCGCAGGGCCTGCTCGCGCCGCTGCTCCTCGTCGCTGTGCGGCATCTGGAGCAGGCCGCCGCCCGGCCGGAAGCCGACCTCGTGCCACGCGCCGCGGCAGCGGACCCGGATGGGTGCGGGGACACCGGGTCCGGGCGGTCCGCCGGGGCCGCCGGTGGCGCGCAGCGCGGGGAACAGGGCGTCGCGGACCAGCGGGTGCAGGTGCTCCGCGGTGATCCCGCCGTCGCGCAGCAGGTCGAGGTCGGGCAGGCGGCGCCAGCGCGCCTCGGCCAGGAACGGCACGCCCTGGGCCTTCGTCCGGTCGACGAGCCGGGCCCTGAGCCCGGTCCCGCCGGACGGGGGCGTCTCCAGCAGGAGGTGGGTGCGGGAGTCGCTGCCGAGGAGGAAGCGGTGTCCGGCGCCCGCCTCGGCCGACCCGCGGACCTCGCGCTCCAGCCGGGTGTGGTCGAGGGCGAACCGGCCGAGGAACGCCTCGGGGTCGGACCGGTACCAGCGGAAGCCCTGCGGTGGCGGGGTCAGGTCGGCGTCGACACCGGCCGCCGCGAGAGCCGCGCGGCGGTCACCGCGCTGGTGCAGCAGGGTGATCCATTCGGCGCGGGCCGCCGGGTCGCCGGGGCCGGGGTCGGCGGTGGGCAGTTCGTCCACGGCACGCGGGGTGCCGTCGGGGCGGAGGAACGGGAGGCGGTCGTGGGCGCCGCCGCAGCGTTCGCGCAGTGCGGCGGTGTGCCGGGCGTCCCACAGGTGCCGGGCGTGCCGCCAGTCCTCGGTCCGGGGTCCGAAGACACCGGGGGCCCGCTCGTCCTCGACCGTCCGGAACCGCAGGGCGACCCGCTGCGGGCCCTCCCGCATCGCGGGGGTGGTGACGTACAGGTACGGGGTCGTGCCGGGGTGTTCGGCCGGGTCCACCGGGCGGTAGCGGGCGAGGACCACGGTCCGGTAGGTGTCCAGGGTGGTCCAGCCGCCGAGCAGCCGGGGCAGATGCCAGTGCAGCAGGTCGGGGACGAGGTGGCGCAGGTCGTCCGTCAGGGCGTCGGCGACGTCCTGGCCGCAGTGGGAGGCGATCTCCGCGAGGTCGAGGGCGAGGTCCACGCGGGCCGCCGCGCACGCGCCGCGCCAGTCGCCGGCCAGGCGGCGCTCGGTGGCCTGTTCGATGGTCGTGCGGGTCACCGCGTGGCGGCGGATCCGCCGCCGGGCCGCCGCCTCCTCGGTGGAGAAGCAGGGCGGTGCGGGGCGCGGGCTCACCGGTAGACGCTCCCTATCGCGCGCAGGTCGGGGTGGGTGCCGGTGCCGGGCCGCAGACGGCGGGTGAAGGACCGCTTGACCTTGCGGGGCAGGCCGGGGCCCAGGCCGACGTACTCCAGCGGCGAGTCGTCCGGTACGGCGGCGAGCAGGGACTTGGCGCCGCGTCCGGTGAGTCCGGTGTGGCGCAGTTCGAGGCGGCGCAGCGGGCTGCCCGGCAGGGCGGCGGCCAGGGCACCGGCGCCTTCGTCGCCGGTGGCGTTGGCGGGGGCGCCCAGGCTCCGTTCGGAGGGCGGGCGGCCCAGGTCGAGCGTCTCGATGCCGGTCAGGGCCTCCGCGAGGGCGCGCGCCCCGGCGGGGCCGATGCCGTTGCCGCCCAGGCCGAGCCGCAGCGGGCGGGCGGGGTCGGCGGCCGCGGCGAGGACGGCGGCGCCCTCGTCGCCGAGGTGGTTGGCGGGCAGGTACAGCTCGCGTACGCCCGCTTCGCGCACGAGCGCGGCCAGCGGTCCGGCGGCGTCGGCGGTCAGGCCGTTGCCGCCGAGGAAGAGGCGTTCGACCGGCTGCGGGCGGTCGGTGAGGGCGTCGAGCAGGGCGCGCAGTCCGGCGGTGGTGAGGCCGGTGTTGACCAGGTCGAGGGTGCGCAGGGCGGTGTTGCGGCGCAGCAGCGCGGCGAGCGCGCGGGCGCCGTCGTCGCCGACCGGGTTGCGCTTGAGCCACAGGGCGCGGACGGTGGTGTCGGCCGCCAGCGCTCCGGCGAGCGCGGTGACGCCGTCCGGTCCGATGCGGTTGCAGCCGAGGTAGAGGGTGTGCAGCCCGTGCGGTCCGGAGCCGACGGCCCGTGCCACCGCGGTCGCGCCCTCGTCCCCGATGGCGTTGGTGCCGAGCAGGAGGTGCCGGGCGTGCGGCGAGGCGGCGGCCACGGGCAGCAGGCGGGCGGCACCGGCCGCGCCGAGTCCCTGCTTGCACAGGTCGATCCGGCCGTCGGCGCGTACGGTGCCGAGCGGGAACGTCTCGTCGTCCGCCACCGGGCGTGCCGAGCCCAGCCGGGCCAGCAGCGGGTCCAGCGCGGCGGGATCGCCGATCGGGATGTCCGGGTGCTCGATCGCCGGGCAGCGCACGGGTGTCGGCTGCGTCATCACCACTCCACCGGTCCGTCGCCGGTGCCCGCCTCGCCGGGGGCGGCACCGCTCCCGGCCGTCCGGGGCCGGACCGACGCCCATCGACTTCCTCCACGACAAGGGTGGCAAGGCTGGTCGGATTCGAACCGACGTCCTCCAGCTTGATGCGGGGGCGCGACGACCACTGCGCTACAGCCTTGCCGTGGAGATCATAGCCATATCCGCCTGGCCGCCTCTCAGTTGACTGCGGGGCCGGGTCCCGCGTACTCGGCCCAGACGGTCTTGCCCGGTCCGTCCGGGCGTGGGTGCCAGCCCCAGCGGGCGGCCAGGTGCGCCACGAGGAGCAGCCCGCGGCCGGACTCCTCGGCACCGGCGGCGCCCTGCGGCGGGCCGGGGCGGCGCGGGAGGCGTTCGCCCCGGGTGTCGGTGACCTCGACGCGGACGGTACGGGCGCCCGCGGCGGCGTGGAGAGCGAGCCGGAAGTCCCGGCCGGGCACATGGCCGTGCCGTACGGCGTTCGCGGCCAGCTCCGCGACGATCAGCACGATCGCGTCGTGCGCGTCGGTGCCGTACGGGATGTCCCACGCGTGCAGGCGGACGGCCGCGAGCCGGCGGGCGAGGCGGGCCCCTCGGGGTGTGGAGGTGAACCTCATCTCGAAGGTGTGGTCCGGCCGCGGCGCGGGGCGGGCGGGGTCGTGGCCGGGCAGACCATGAAGATGCTGCGGCTGCGGGAAGGGCTGGAGCGCGAGGAGTTCGGGCGGCGGCTCGGGTACTCGGCGTCCACGATCGCGTCGTTCGAGCAGGGACGGAGGATTCCGACTCCGCAGACGATCGAGCGGGCGGACGAGGTGCTGGGGGCGGGCGGGTTGCTGTGCCTGTGGCAGGAGCAGGTGGAGCGGGCTCAGTATCCGGCGTTCTTCCGGGGGATGGCGGCGTTGGAGAAGAAGGCGGTCGAACTGGTCTCGTACAGCATGCCCGTGCTCAACGGCCTGCTCCAGACCGAGGAGTACATGAGAGCACTGCTCGCCATGAGGCGCCCTCCCCTCGACCAGGAAACAATCGAGCAGCGCGTGACATCAAGATTGGCTCGGCAGAGCATCTTCGAGCACCAGCCCGCACCCTTCCTGAGCTTCGTGCTCGACGAGTCCCTTCTGCGACGTCCGTATGGCGGCCGGGCAGTGCTGCACGGGCAGTTGGAGCATCTCCTGCTGATCGGACAGAAGCGCAATGTCGAGATCCAGGTCATGCCGCTCGACCGTGAGGACAACGCGGGGGTGAACGGGCCGTTCACGGTCGTCACGCGCAAGGACGGCAAGAAGTTCGTGTACGCCGAGGCGCGGGGTATCGGCTCTCTACAGACCGACTCGGAGCAAGGGGTTCTGGCTGCCGCACTCCATGGGATCATCCGATCACAGGCTCTCAGTCCGCGGGAGTCAACGGAGTTCATCGAAGGGTTGCTGGGAGCGCCATGAACAACGCTGAGTCTTCGACCGTCGTCTCCGGCCTCGCCTGGTTCAAGAGCAGCTACAGCGGAACAGAAGGCGGGGAATGCGTAGAGGTCGCACCCGCCACGACACTCGTACACGTCCGCGACTCGAAAACCGCCACCGGCCCCATGCTCACGGTCTCGCGTGCGGCATGGACGGGCTTCATCGACCTCGCCTGGACCAAGAGCAGCCACAGCGGAACAGAAGGCGGTCAGTGCGTCGAGGTCGCGGCTGCCCCGGCTGCCGTGCACGTCCGCGACTCGAAAGCCACCACCGGACCCAAGCTCACCGTCTCACGCACGGCCTGGGCCGGGTTCGTCGGCCTCACCTGGACCAAAAGCAGCCGCAGCGGAACAGAAGGCGGCGACTGTGTAGAGGTCGCAGCAGCCCCGGCCGCCGTGCACGTCCGCGACTCGAAAGCGACCACCGGACCCAAGCTCACCGTCTCGCGCACGGCCTGGGCCGGGTTCGTCGGGGCTGTCGCCTCGCCGGAGGGGCGGGGCTGACGCTCGTGCGGATGGGGCCGCCCTGTCGGCGGGGTCAGGCCGGGGTGACCGGCAGGACGTCCGGGGACAGGGCCGCCGCGCGGGCCGAGGCCGCGGTCATGCGGCGGCGGTGGTGGCGGCGGCACAGCACCTCGTAGCCGATCTCGTCCGGGGACTGGTCGACGTCGCCCACGACGACCTGGGCGCCCTCCACCACCATGACGCCGCCTACCGTGCGGGCGTTGTGCGTGGCGCGGGCGCCGCACCAGCACAGGGCCTCCACCTGGAGGACCTCCACGCGGTCGGCGAGTTCGACCAGGCGCTGGGAGCCGGGGAACAGCTTGGAGCGGAAGTCGGTGGTGATGCCGAAGGCGTAGACGTCGATCTCCAGGTCGTCCACGACACGGGCGAGCTGGTCGATCTGCTCGGGCGCGAGGAACTGCGCCTCGTCGGCGATCACATAGTCGGCCCGGCCGCCCTGGGAGAGGTGGTCGACCAGGTAGGAGTAGAGGTCGACGCCGTCCTCCACCTCCACGGCGTCGGTGACCAGACCGAGGCGGGAGGACAGCTTGCCCTCGCCCGCCCGGTCGTCGCGGGTGAAGATCAGACCGGCGAGTCCGCGCGCCGAGCGGTTGTGCTCGATCTGGAGAGCCAGTGTCGACTTCCCGCAGTCCATCGTTCCGGAGAAGAACACCAGCTCGGGCATGAGGGGGCGGGCACCTTTCGGCGAGGTCGCGGGTCGGGGAAGGGGCGGGCGGCGAGGGTCAGGGGCGGGCTTCGAGCAGCGGGACGAACTGCTCGGCCGGGGTCATGGAACCGTGGTTGCCGACCATCAGGGACTCCTTGGGCTCCCGCTCCGAGGCGATGAGCAGGACGTCGTCCCGGGCCGCCGCGATCACGTCGCCGAGTCGCTCGTACACCCGGTCGTCGATCCGGGGCCCGAACCAGCCGGCGTCGATCGCCTCGTCCCGCGAGGCCACCCAGAACTGCTCCCCCAGCACCTCGCGCCAGCAGGTCAGCACGTCACCGGCGGCGCCGGGCACCGCGTACACGTGCCGGGCGCGGCCCTCGCCGCCGAGCAGGGCGACACCGGCGCGCAGCTCCCAGTCGGCGTCGAAGTCGATGCGGTGCTCCTCGTCGAAGACGATGTCGACCATGCCGTGGTCGGCGGTGACGTAGAGCGCGCTGCGCGGCGGAAGCTGCTCGGCCAGCCGCTGGGCGAGCCGGTCGACGTGCATCAGCTGGCCGCGCCAGGCGTCGGAGTCCACGCCGAAGCGGTGGCCTGCGCCGTCGAGTTCGGAGTAGTACGTGTAGACGAGGGCGCGGTCGGCCGCGGCGAGCTGCCCGGCCGCCACGTCCATGCGCTCCTCGCCGGTCAGCCGGCCCAGGAAGGTGCCGCCGCTGAGCGCGACCTTGGTGAGCGGGGTGTTCTGGAAGGCCGGGGAGGAGACCTGCGCGGCGTGCACCCCGGCGCGGTGGGCCAGCTCGAAGACGGTGGGGTACGGCTGCCAGGCGCGCGGGTCGGTGTAGGGCTGCCAGCGGAGCTGGTTCATCAGCGCCCCGGTGGCCGGGTCGCGCACCGTGTAGCCGGGCAGTCCGTGCGCGCCCGGGGGCAGGCCGGTGCCGACGGAGGCGAGGGAGGTCGCGGTGGTGGCCGGGTAGCCGGCGGTGAGCGGACGGCCGGTGCCGCCGCGCGAGCTGCCCAGCAGGGAGGTCAGGAAGGGCGCCTCGTCGGGGTGCGCGCGCAGCTGCTCCCAGCCGAGGCCGTCGATCAGGAAGACGCAGGCGCGGTCGGCGGGGGCCAGCTCGGGGATCGCGGCCGTGGTCCCGGGGACGTCCATCCCGGCGGCCAGGGTGGGCAGCAGGTCGGCGAGCGACCCCGATCCGTAGGCGGGGACGGGCGCGGAGGCGACGGCGAGGGGCTCGGGGTGGTCCCAGGCGGTGGGCTGGGCCGGCATCAGCGGGTGACGTCCGCGGTGGCCTCGGAGACCGCCTGGGCGAAGGCGAGCGTCTGGCGCACGGTCTCCGGGCCGTCCCCCGCCTCGCTGACGCGGAGGCTGAGGTCGTCGGCGGTGGAGTTCCCCGTGTAGCCGTGGTCCGCCTCGCAGTTCGGATCGCCGCAGGCGGCGGGCTCCAGGTCGATGCGGGAGACGGCGCCCCAGCCGATGGTGAGGACGACCTCGCGGGGCAGCGTGCCCGGGGTGTACTGCTCCGGGTTGGCGACGACCCGGCTCACCACGACCGACGAGATCCGGCCGAGCTTCACCGATTCGGTGGACGTCGTGGCGTACGGCGTCGGGGAGGTGCTGTCGGCCGCCTGCTCGTCGGTGTGGCTGACGATGAAGCGGTTGGCGGTGAGGACGAGCACGGTGACGTGCCGCCGCACCTCGTTCTGGTCGAAGGTGGTCTCCTGGTGGACCAGGTACGACCGGATGGGCTCGCCGCCCACGGCGGCCTCCACCGCCTCGGCCACGAGAGCCGGGTAGTAGCCGCTGCGTTCGATCGCCGCCCGCAGCCCCTGGGTCGTCGTACTGGTCTTGGCCATGCCGTCCATCCTACGGGGAGGCACTGACTGCCAGGCACCGGTTCGTCGCGGGGAACGTCCGGGCGAACCGGTGGGCGGGCCGTCGGCGGGCGGTCAGTACGCCGGGAGGGTCAGTACGCCGGGAGGGTGCGCGGGCCGAGGTCGTCGCGGACGGGCGGCGGGGCCAGGCGCACGCTCGCGCCGAGGACGCTCACCCCGTGCGGGGCGACGACGACCGGCTCCAGGGTGACGGCGGCGACCTCGGGGTGGTCGTCGACGAGCCGGGAGACGCGCAGCAGCATCTCCTCCAGGGCGGGGGTGTCGACCGGCGCCGAGCCGCGCCAGCCGAACAGCAGGGGGGCGGTGCGGATGGAGCGGATCATGGAGGTGGCCTCCCGGCCGGTGACCGGGACCAGGCGGTGCGCCATGTCGTCGAGGAGCTGGGAGGGGGCTCCGGCGAGGCCGAAGGAGAGCACCGCACCGGCCGCCGGGTCGATGACCGACCGCACGACGGTGTCGACGCCCCGGGGCGCCATGGTCTGCACCACCGGCCGCACCTCCTGCGGGCTGCCGAACAGCTCGGTCAACTCCGCGTAGGAACGGCGCAGTTGCTCCTCGTCGGCGAGGTCGAGGCGGACGCCGCCCAGGTCGGCGCGGTGGCGCAGGTGCGGGGCGGTGGCCTTCAGGGCGACCGGGTAGCCGAGGGTGCGGGCGGCCTCGGCGGCGGCATCGGCGGTGGGCGCGGGGACGGCCCGGCGGACGGGGATGCCGTAGCGGGCGAGCAGCGCGCAGGTGTCCTCGGCGCCGGGCGTGAGGCCCTCCCCGCGGTCCAGGAGGCCGGTGATGAGCGCGGCGGCGCCCTTCTCGTCGATGTCCTCGTACTCCGGCACCTTGCCCGGTTCGGCCGCCTCGCGCCGCCACTGCCCGTAGCGCACCGCCTCGGCGAGCGCCCGCACGGCCCGCTCGGCGGCGGGGTAGGCGGGGATGAGGCGGGGGGCGGGTGTCTCCGGGTCTCCGGGTGTCTCCGGGCCAGGGGGTGTCTCCGGGGCAGGGGGTGTCTCCGGGCCCGGTGGGGTGCTTGTGGCCGCGGTGGCTTCCGCGTCCGGCGGGACGCCGGGGGTACCGGTGACCGCGGAGGCACCCGGGAGCGGAGGCTGCTGCGGAAGGGAGCCGCCGGGCTGGGGGCCCGTGCTGGCCGCCGCCGACAGGGCCTCGGCGAGGCCGCCCAGCTCGACGTGGACGACGAGGACCGGCTTGGCCGGGTTCGCCAGGGCGGCCGAGCGCAGCGCCCCGGCGAGGGCGGCGTCCTGCGCGGCGCCCTCCCCCACGGCCGGGATCGCGGTGACGACGACCGCGTCGCTGCTCTCGTCGGCCAGCGCCCGCGCCAGCGCGGCGCGGAAGTCCTCCGCCGAGGCGGCCGTCGTCAGGTCGTGCGGCGGCTGCGGCCGCAGCCCCTCGGCCAGGCAGCGGTCGTAGGTGAGCACGCCCAGCGACTCGGAGTTGCCGAGGATCGCCACCCGCGCTCCGGCGGGCAGCGGCTGCCGGGCCAGCAGCAGCCCGGTGTCGACCAGTTCGGTGATGGTGTCCACCCGGATCACCCCGGCCTGGCGCAGCAGCGCGGACACCGTCGCGTGCGGCAGCCGGGTCGCGCGCACGGCGTGGCCCTGCGGGGCGCCCGCGGCCTGCACCACCACCAGCGGCTTCACCGCCGCCGTGCGCCGGGCCAGCCGGGTGAACTTGCGCGGGTTGCCGATGGACTCCAGGTACATCAGCGCCACATCGGTGCCGGGGTCGTCGTACCAGTACTGGAGGACGTCGTTGCCCGAGACGTCCGCGCGGTTGCCCGCCGAGACGAAGGTGGAGACGCCGGTCACACCGGTGACCCCGCCGCCGCGCCGGTGCAGCCGGGAGAGCAGGGCGATGCCGATGGCCCCGGACTGGGTGAACATGCCGATCCGGCCGGGCCGCGGCATCTCGGGGGCGAGCGAGGCGTTGAGCCGGACGCCGGGCGCGGTGTTGATGATCCCGAAGGCGTTCGGGCCGATGATCCGCATACCGTACGCGCGTGCCTGCCGGACAAGGGACCGCTGCCGCTCGCGGCCCTCGGGCCCGCTCTCCGCGTACCCGGCGGAGATCACGACGAGCCCCTGCACCCCGTGCTCGCCGCACTCGGCGACCACCTCGGGGACCCGGTCGGCCGGTACGGCGACCACGGCGAGGTCGACCGGCTCCGCGATCTCCCGCACCGAGCGGTGGGCGGGCACCCCGTCGATCTCCGCGCGCTCCGGCTCGAAGGCGCGGTTGACGGCGTACAGCGGGCCGGTGAACCCGGCCTCGCGCAGATGGCCGAGGATGCCGCGGCCCACGCTCGCGGGGCCGCGGCCGACGCCGATCACGGCGACCGAGCCGGGCAGCAGCAGCCGCCGCACCGAGCGCCCCTCCGCGCGCTGCTCCCGCGCGCGCTGCACGGCCAGCGAGCGGTCCGTCGGCTCGATGTCGAACTCCAGTCGGACGACACCGTCCTCGAAGCTGCGCTTCTGGGTGTACCCGGCGTCGGTGAACACCTTGATCATCTTGGTGTTCGCGGGCAGCACCTCGGCGGAGAAGCGGCGGATGCCGCGCTCGCGGGCGACGGCCGCGATGTGCTCCAGCAGGGCGGAGGCGACCCCGCGCCCCTGGTGGGCGTCCTGCACCAGGAAGGCGACCTCGGCCTCGTCGCCGGGCGCCGGGCCGGGCGCTCCGGCGGGGCCGATGCGGTCGTAGCGTACGGTGGCGATGAACTCGCCGCCGACGGTGGCCGCGAGCCCCACCCGGTCCACGAAGTCATGGTGCGTGAAGCGGTGGACGTCCTTGGCGGACAGGCGCGGGTAGGGCGCGAAGAAGCGGTAGTACTTGGACTCGTCCGACACCTGCTCGTAGAAGCTGACCAGCCGGTCGGCGTCCTCGGCGGTGATGGGCCGGATCCGTGCCGTGCCCCCGTCGCGCAGCACCACGTCGGCCTCCCAGTGGGCGGGGTACGCATGCCGGTCCGACGAGGTCTGCATGGGGCCCAGCGTACGGCTCGCCCCCGGGCGGCGGCGCGAGGCGGTGTGTGGCGTACCCACACGGTGCCGCACGTATGGGAAACTGGTCTAGACAACCTGCTACACCTGAAGGGCAGCATCACATGGCTGAGCGCCGCGTCAACGTCGGCTGGGCCGAGGGTCTCCACGCCCGCCCCGCTTCCATCTTCGTCCGGGCCGCCACGGCCGCAGGGGTCCCCGTGACGATCGCCAAGGCCGACGGCAACCCCGTCAACGCGGCCTCCATGCTGGCCGTGCTCGGCCTGGGCGCGCAGGGTGGCGAGGAGGTCGTCCTCGCCTCCGACGCCGAGGGCGCGGAGGCCGCCCTGGAGCGGCTGGCCAAGCTGGTCGCCGAGGGCCTGGAAGAGCTTCCCGAGACCGTCTGAGCGGCCGGAGGGAACACACAGCGCGTCCGGGAACCGCGTCTCCCCCTGCGGGGCGGCGCGGTTTTCGTGTGTCCGCGTGAATTCCCCGTGCCGGGAGCGGAAAGGGGGACGCGGATATCGGGGCAGAATTCCTTGCCGGTCTCTTCCGGTCCTTGCCTGTCCTTTTCTACGGCACGCGTGTTAATTCCGTGCGCTCGATGTGTTGACGGAATGTTTCCGGGCACTCGCACGCTGCGCGGCGGTGATCCGCTCGGTGTGCTGGGCGGTCAGGGCGCGTGCGTGTGCGGCGTCGCCGCGTGCCACCGCGTCGACGATCGCCCCGTGTCCGGCCCAGGTCTCGGCCGGGTCGGCGGGGTCCGGCGCCCCGTACATCCAGGTGATCTTGTGCCGCAGCTGGGCCAGGGCGGCGGTCAGCGCAGGGCTGCCGCAGGACTGGGCCAGGGTCTCGTGGAACCAGGCGGCCAGGGACCGCAGCTCCTCGCCGCCCCCGCCCGCGGCCCGCTCCTGACCGAGCCTGACCAGGCCGCGCAGCACCTTCAGATGGCCCTCGGTGCGCCGCTGGGCGGCCCGCTCGGCGCCCAGCGGCTCCAGCAGCAGGCGCATCTCCAGCAGGTCGGCGCCCTCCTGCTCGGTCGGCTCGGCGACGCACGCGCCCGCGTGCCGCCGGGTCACCACGAAGCCCTCGGCCTCCAGGGTGCGCAGGGCCTCGCGCACCGGGACGCGCGAGACGCCGTAGCGGCGGGCCAGGACCTCCTCGGTGAGCCGGCTGCCGCGCTCGTGCACCCCGGCGACGATGTCGTCCCGGATCGCCGTGCACACCGACTGCGCCGGAACACGCATGTCCGACCTCCGTATCCCGTCCCGTGGCCGTGGTCGTGTCCATGGCCGTGTCCATGGCCGTGGCGCGCCCGTGGCGGACACGCCGCGGACGCGCATTCCGACGACTCTAGAACAATGCGCGGGAATTTCCGACGGCGTGACGGAATCCAGGGATATTTTTTGGACAGCCGGGATGCAGTGCGGCGGAGAAGAATACGGAGCGTGCCCGGAGCCGGAATTCAGACCTGCACGCCGTGCGTGCGGAGGTAGGCGATCGGGTCGACGTCCGAGCCGTACTCCGCGCCGGTGCGCGCCTCGAAGTGCAGATGCGGACCGGTGACGTTGCCCGTGGAGCCCGACACCGCGATCTGCTGGCCCGCGACGACCTGCTGGCCCACCGTGACGCCGATGGACGACAGATGGCCGTACTGGGTGTACATGCCGTCGGCCATCCTGATGACGACCTGGTTGCCGTACGCCCCGCCCCAGCCGGTCTCCACCACGGTGCCGACGCCGACCGCGTGGACGGGGGTTCCGGTCGCGGCGTGGAAGTCGATGCCGGTGTGCGAGCCGGAGGACCACAGCGAGCCGCCGGTCTTGTAGCCGGTGGAGACGTAGGAGCCGGCGATGGGCGGCACGAAGGTGTTGAGGCGCTTGCGCTCGGCCTCGCGGTCGGCCCGCTCCTTGGCCTCGCGCGCCTGCTCGGCGCGCTCGGCGGCCAGCTTGCGCGCGGCCTGCTCGGCCTGCTTCTGCTGGGCGGCCTCCCACTGGGCGGCGGCCTGCGCGTCGACCCGCTCGGCGACGGTGTCGCCGAGGCTGATGACCGGGGTGAGGCCGGTGTCCGCGGGGGCGGGGGTCTCGGCGGCGAGTGCCGGGGAGGCGGCGAGGGTGCCGATGACGCCGGTGGTGGTGAGGGCAGCGACACCCGCCGCGCGGGCGGTGGTGCGCTGCACCCGGCCGGGACGGCGGTGCTTCCCGGTGGCGCGCGTGAACGCCATGTGGTGGCTGGTCCTTTCCTTCCCTCTCGCCTACCGGGTTAGCTGACGGGTTCGGAGCAGGAAGGTCTCCTACGGGTGCCGTGCTCGGCGCACGGTGCCCGATTCACCCCAGGGACTGAGTGGGTCCCCGGCTCCCCTGGCTCGCGCCGTACGGGGACTCGGCGATGACTGTCCGGTGCCGCGGCTGCGGCGCACTGCCCGACGAACAGTCGGACCGACGCTAGACGGAGCCGCGTTCCGCACCCAAACAGATCCGGGATTTTGTAGCGCACGCCACAGGGCAGACAGGGCGCCTCCTGCCCAATACGGACATGCCGGGGCCCCGGTGACACTCCGGTCACCGGGGCCCCACGCGCGCGCGTGCCGCGCGATGCGTCCTACTCGGCGGCGACCACGGTCACCGGGCCGACGCCGAGCGCCTCGACCGGCTCCTTGATCTGCGCCGCGTCCCCGACGAGCACCGTCACCAGGCGGTCCACCGGGAAGGCGCTGACGACCGCGGCGGTCGCCTCCACCGTGCCGGTCTGCGCGAGCTGCTGATAGAGCGTCGCCTGGTAGTCGTCGGGCAGGTGCTGCTCGACCTGGTCGGCGAGTGTGCTCGCCACGGCGGCGGCCGTCTCGTACTTGAGCGGCGCCACCCCCACCAGGTTCTGCACGGCCACGTCCCGCTCGGCCTCGGTGAGCCCCTCGGCGGCGAGCTTGCGCAGCACCGTGAAGAGGTCGTCCAGGGCCGGTCCGGTGTTCGGCGTGTCGACCGAGCCGCTGATGGCGAGCATGGCCGCGCCGGTGCCGTCGGGCGCCGAGCGCAGCACCTGGCCGAAGGACCGCACGCCGTAGGTGTAGCCCTTCTCCTCGCGCAGGACGCGGTCCAGACGGGAGGTCAGGGTGCCGCCCAGGCAGTAGGTGCCGAGCACCTGGGCGGGCCACACGCGGTCGTGCCGGTCGGGTCCGATCCGGCCGATGAGCAGCTGGGTCTGGACGGCGCCGGGACGGTCCACGATCACCACGCGGCCGGTGTCGTCGGCGGTGACCGGCGGCACCGGACGCGGCTCGGCCGGTGAACCGGTCCAGGCGCCCAGGGTCTCGCCGAGCAGCTCGTCGAGGTCGATGCCGGTGAGGTCGCCGACGACCACGGCGGTGGCCGTGGCCGGGCGCACGTGCCGGTCGTAGAAGGCGCGGACCGCGGCGGCGTCGACGGCGGCGACGGTCTCCTCGGTGCCCTGGCGCGGGCGCGACATGCGGGCGGTGGCCGGGAACAGCTGCCGGGACAGCTCCTTGGCGGCCCGGCGGGAGGGGTTGGCCAGCTCGTGCGGGATCTCGTCGAGCCGGTTGCGCACCAGCCGCTCGACCTCGGACCCGGCGAACGCGGGCGCCCGCAGCGCGTCGGAGAGCAGCGCGAGCCCCTTGGCCAGCCGGGAGACCGGGACCTCCAGGCTGAGCCGTACGCCGGGGTGGTCGGCGTGCGCGTCCAGGGTGGCGCCCGCCCGCTCCAGCTCGGCGGCGAAGTCCTCGGCGGAGTGCTTGTCGGTGCCCTCGGAGAAGGCCCGCGCCATGATCGTGGCGACGCCGTCCAGGCCGGCCGGCTCGGCGTCCAGGGGCGCGTCGAGGAGCACCTCGACGGCGACGACCTGCTGGCCGGGGCGGTGGCAGCGCAGCACCGTGATGCCGTTGTCCAGGGTGCCGCGCCCGGGGGCCGGGAACGCCCACGGCCTGGCCTCGCCGGCCTCGGGGCGGGGGTGGAACTCCATGGTGGCCAGCTCGGTCACTTCGCCGTCTCCTCGGTGTCGTCCTGGGCGTCGGGGGTGTCGTCCTGGGCCTCGGGGGCGGTCGGCTCGTAGACGAGGACCGCGCGGTTGTCGGGGCGCAGCCGGGCCTTGGCGACCTCCTGGACCTCCTCGGGCGTCACCTCCAGGACGCGCCGGACGGCGGTGAGGGCGAGCTGCGGGTCGCCGAACAGGACGGCGAAGCGGCACAGTTCGTCGGCGCGGCCCGCGACCGTGCCGAGCCGGTCCAGCCACTCGCGCTCCAGCTGGGCCTGGGCCCGCTCCAGTTCCTCGGCGGTGGGGCCCTCCGCGGCGAAGCGGGCCAGCTCCTCGTCGATGGCGGCCTCGATGACGGGGACCTCCACGTCACCGGAGGTCTTGACGTCGAGCCAGCCCAGGGAGGGCGCGCCCGCCAGCCGCAGCAGGCCGAACCCGGCGGCCACGGCGGTGCGGTCGCGGCGCACCAGCCGGTTGTAGAGCCGGGAGGACTCGCCGCCGCCCAGGACGGTCAGGGCGAGGTCGGCGGCGTCGCACGCGCGCGTGCCGTCGTGCGGGAGGCGGTAGGCGGCCATCAGGGCGCGCGCCGGGACCTCCTCCTCGACGACCTCGCGCAGCTGTTCGCCCATCACCTCGGGCAGCGAGCCGTCGCGGGGCTCGGGCTTGCCGTCGTGGGAGGCGATGGAGCCGAAGTACTTCTCGATCCAGGCGAGCGTCTGCTGCGGGTCGATGTCGCCGACGACCGACAGCACGGCGTTGTTGGGCGCGTAGTACGTGCGGAAGAACGCGCGGGCGTCCTCCAGGGTGGCCGCGTCCAGGTCGGCCATGGACCCGATCGGCGTGTGGTGGTACGGGTGGCCCTCCGGGTAGGCGAGGGCGGTGAGCCGCTCGAAGGCCGTGCCGTAGGGGACGTTGTCGTAGCGCTGGCGGCGCTCGTTCTTGACGACGTCGCGCTGGTTCTCCATCGACTCGTCGTCCAGGGCGGCGAGCAGGGAGCCCATGCGGTCGGCCTCCAGCCAGAGCGCCAGCTCCAGCTGGTGGGCGGGCATGGTCTCGAAGTAGTTGGTGCGCTCGAAGCTGGTGGTGCCGTTCAGCGAGCCGCCGGCGCCCTGCACCAGTTCGAAGTGGCCGTTGCCCGTCACCTGGGCCGAGCCCTGGAACATCAGGTGCTCGAAGAGATGGGCCAGGCCGGTGCGCCCCTTCACCTCGTGGCGGGAGCCGACGTCGTACCAGAGGCACACCGCCGCGACCGGGGTCAGGTGGTCCTCGGAGAGCACCACGCGCAGGCCGTTGGCCAGGCGGTGCTCGGTCGCTGTCAGGCCGCCGGAGCCTGCCTCGGCTGTGGCGGTGTGACCCTTGGGCATGTACGTCCCTTCGATCGCGGTGGCGGTCCGGAATCCGCCCTGTTCCTGCCGGTCCTGCCACTGTATGCAAGCGTGCGAGCCGCTGGCGAAGTTCCCGCTCCCCGTACGCCCTGAGCGAGATCGAACGGGGGACGAGAACGGGGGACGAGGTGAAGCAGGCGGGGCGGGCGGCTCGGCGGCCGCGCGCGGGGCGTACGAGGGCGCGCGGGGTGGGGCGCGGACCGTGCGGGGCGGGCCGGGGCGCGGGCGGGAGCCGCCGTGGCGCCGTGCCGGGGGCCGACACGCGGGCGGCGGGCGGGACTTCGGGGCAGTGGGCGGTGCTTCGGGACGGTGGACGGTGGTTCGAGGGGGGCGGCGCGGTCCGGGCCGGGGGCCGCGGGGCGCTCCGGCGCCTTCCGCCGGGGCCCGGGAAGGGACCCGCGGCCCCTTCCGACGGGCCGGTCCGGGGGCTCCGCGAGGGGTCCGGGGAGGCTCGTGGGGCGGGGTCCGGTCCACGTTGTCAGTCCGGCGGTCCACAATGGTCGGCGTCAGATCCCGTTCCACGCTTCAGCAAGGAGCCGGCAGCGATGGCCCGCCGCAGCACGAAGACCCCGCCGCCCGACGACCCGTACGAGGAGAAGATCCTCGACATCGACGTGGTCGACGAGATGCAGGGCTCCTTCCTCGAGTACGCGTACTCGGTCATCTACTCGCGCGCCCTGCCGGACGCCCGGGACGGACTGAAGCCGGTGCACCGCCGCATCGTCTACCAGATGAACGAGATGGGCCTGCGCCCCGAGCGCGGCTATGTGAAGTGCGCCCGTGTCGTCGGCGAGGTCATGGGCAAGCTCCACCCGCACGGCGACGCGTCCATCTACGACGCGCTGGTGCGGCTGGCCCAGTCCTTCTCGATGCGCGTCCCGCTGGTCGACGGCCACGGCAACTTCGGCTCCCTGGGCAACGACGACCCGCCCGCCGCGATGCGGTACACCGAGTGCCGCATGGCCGAGGCGACCAGCCTGATGACCGAGTCGATCGACGAGGACACGGTCGACTTCGCGCCCAACTACGACGGCCAGGAGCAGGAGCCGGTGGCCCTGCCCGCCGCCTTCCCGAACCTCCTGGTGAACGGCGCGTCGGGCATCGCCGTCGGCATGGCCACGAACATGCCCCCGCACAACCTGGGCGAGGTCGTCGCGGCGGCCCGCCACCTGATCCGCAATCCGAACGCGGACCTGGACGCGCTGATGAAGCACGTCCCGGGTCCCGACCTGCCCACCGGCGGGCGGATCGTGGGCCTGTCCGGGATCCGCGACGCCTACGAGTCGGGGCGCGGCACGTTCAAGATCCGTGCCACGGTCTCGGTGGAGACGGTCAGCGCCCGCCGCAAGGGCCTCGTCGTCACCGAGCTGCCCTTCGCGGTCGGCCCGGAGAAGGTCATCGCGAAGATCAAGGACCTGGTCGGCGCGAAGAAGATCCAGGGCATCGCCGACGTCAAGGACCTCACCGACCGCGAGCACGGGCTGCGCCTGGTCATCGAGATCAAGAACGGCTTCGTGCCGGAGGCCGTCCTCGAACAGCTCTACAAGCTGACGCCGATGGAGGAGTCCTTCGGCATCAACAACGTGGCGCTGGTCGACGGCCAGCCGCTCACACTGGGCCTCAAGGAGCTGCTGGAGGTCTATCTCGACCACCGCTTCGAGGTCGTGCGGCGGCGCAGCGAGTACCGGCGCGGCAAGCGGCGCGACCGGCTGCACCTGGTCGAGGGCCTGCTCACGGCGCTGGTCGACATCGACGAGGTCATCCGGCTGATCCGCTCCTCGGACAACTCCGCCGAGGCCAAGCAGCGCCTGATGGAGCGGTTCTCGCTGAGCGAGGTCCAGACGCAGTACATCCTCGACACGCCGCTGCGCCGGCTGACCAGGTTCGACCGCATCGAGCTGGAGGCGGAGAAGGACCGGCTCACCGCGGAGATCGAGGAGCTGACCCGGATCCTCGACTCGGACGCCGAGCTGCGCAAGCTGGTCTCGGCCGAACTGGCCGCGGTCGCCAAGAAGTTCGCCACCCCGCGGCGCACGGTGCTGCTGGAGGCGGGCGCCGTGCCGGTGGCGGCGGTGCCGCTCCAGGTGGCGGACGCCCCGTGCCGGGTGCTGCTGTCCTCCACCGGGCTGCTGGCCCGTACGGCGGACGACCGGCCGTTCCCGCGCGCGGCGGACGGCAGACGGCACAAGCACGACGTGATCGTCTCGGCGGTGCCGGCCACGGCGCGCGGCGAGGTGGGCGTGGTCACCTCGGCCGGCCGCCTGCTCCGGGTGAACGTGGTCGACCTGCCGCAGCTCCCGGAGACCGACGCGGTGCCGACCCTGTCCGGCGGGGCGCCGATCGCGGAGTTCATCTCTCTGGAGGACGACGAGTCGGTGGTGTGCCTGACCACCCTCGACGAGTCCTCGCCGGGTCTCGCGCTCGGCACCGAGCAGGGCGTCGTCAAGCGGGTGGTGCCCGACTATCCGTCCAACAAGGACGAGTTGGAGGTCATCACCCTCAAGGAGGGCGACCGGATCGTCGGCGCGGCCGAGCTGCGCACCGGCGAGGAGGACCTGGTCTTCATCACGGACGACGCGCAGCTCCTGCGCTACCAGGCGGCCCAGGTCCGGCCGCAGGGCCGCCCGGCCGGGGGCATGGCGGGGATCAAGCTCACCGAGGGCGCCAAGGTCATCTCGTTCACGGCGGTGGATCCGGCCGTGGAGGCGGTGGTGTTCACGGTCGCGGGCTCGCGCGGGACGCTGGACGACTCGGTGCAGACGACGGGCAAGGCGACGCCGTTCGACCAGTTCCCGCGCAAGGGCCGGGCCACCGGCGGGGTGCGCTGCCAGCGGTTCCTGAAGGGCGAGGACTGTCTGTCGTTCGCCTGGGCGGGCCCCACCCCGGCGCGGGCCGCGCAGAAGAACGGCAACCCGGCCGAGCTGCCGGAGATCGACCCGCGCCGCGACGGCTCGGGGCTGTCGCTGCCGAAGACGGTGGGGGTGGTGGCGGGACCCGTCTAGACGGGCGGGTCCTCGATGTCCGGGGCGTCCCCGGGGTCTTCGGCGGCCCCGGGAGCCTCAGGGGCCTCAGGGGCCTCTGCGGCTCCGGGAGCCCCGGCGGGTGCCTCCTCCTGCCCGGGGCCCTGGACGTAGCGCAGGACGCCCCACATGCCGTGCTCGTCGGCGTCCGGGGTGTCCTGCTCGCACCCCTGGAGCTCCCCGGCGAGGGCGGGCATGTCGGTGCCGGATCCGATGAGCACGAGCTGGGTCCGGTGCGGTCCGCCAGGCGGCCAGGGCTCGGGGTAGAAGCGCAGGAACCGGCCCACGGCGTGCACGGCGTAGCGGTTGCGCGGATCGTACGGCCCGAAGCCGACGTAGCCCTTGATCCGGTAGAGGCCGTCGGGGCGGCTGTCCAGGAAGCGCATCAGGCGGCGCGGGTCGAGCGGCACGTCGGAGACGAAGGAGAGGGTGTCGTAGCCGGCGTGCAGATGGCCGGTGTGGCGGGCCCCGCCGGACCCGTCCCCGCCCTCGCCCCCGTGCTCTTCGGCGTCCTCTTCGGCGAGGTGCAGGTCGTCGAAGGAGAGCTGGCCGACGCGTTCCTCACCGGGCCGGCAGTCGAACAGGAACTCGGGGTCCACCCGGCCGTAGGTGGCCGGGACGACGGCCGCCCGGTCGACGAGCGAGCGCACGGTCGCGAGCACCCGTTCGGTGTCGTCCGCGCGGTCGGCCTTGTTGACGACGACGAGGTCCGCGAGGGCGAGGTGCCGGTCGATCTCGGGGTGCCGGGCGCGGGTGCCGTCGAACTCGGCGGCGTCCACGACCTCGACCAGGCCGCCGTAGACGACCCGGGGGTTCTCGCTGGCCAGGACCATGCGGACCAGTTCCTGGGGCTCGGCGAGGCCGCTGGCCTCGACCACGATCACATCGATGCCGGTCCGGGGGCGGGTGAGCCGGTCCAGGTACTGGTCCAGCTCCCCCGCGTCGACGGCGCAGCACAGGCAGCCGTTGCCCAGCGAGACGGTCGAGTCGCCGAGCGCGCCCGCCACCGCCATCGCGTCGATCTCGATGGCCCCGAAGTCGTTGACGATCGCGCCGATACGGCTGCCGCCGCTGTGGTGCAGCAGATGGTTGAGCAGCGTCGTCTTGCCGGACCCGAGGAACCCGGCGAGCACGACGACGGGGATCTGCCCGCCGGGGTGGGCGGGGTCCGCCTCCGGGGCCCGGTCCTGCGGGGCGGTCCCGGACGGGACCGGGTTCGGGGGCGGCTGGTTCACCGTGCGACCTCTCTCCGAGCGCGCCCCGCGCCGGAGCGGCCCCGGACCAGGCGCGCGACCTGACTGCCGCCCCAGGATACGAGCCGCGCAGGGGCCGTTCACCGGCCCCCGGGGACGGTGAACGGCCGCGCGGGTCAGTGGATCGGGTCGATGCGGTGGATGGAGTCCAGGGTGTCGGGGCCGGCCGCCGCCTTGTCGACCACGTAGGCGACGCCGTGGGCGACGGTGACGTGGTCGGTGTTGGCGCCGGTGGCGAGGTCGGCGACGATCGTGCCGGTGCGGGGGTCCAGGACGGTGGTGGTGCCGGCGTCCTTGTTGGCGGCGTAGACCCGGCCGGTGCACAGGTCGGTGGCCACCGCGAGGGTGCCCGCGCCGGTCTTGATCTCCCGGGTCACCTCGCCGCTGGCCAGGTCGACGACGGAGACGGAACCGGCGGCCTGGTTCGCGGTGTAGGCGGTGCGGCCGTCCGCGGACAGGGCGACGTCGATGGTGCCCTCGCCCACGGGCAGGATCCGCGGCCGGTCGGAGCCGGGGCTCACCTCGAACAGGCGGCTCTTGGCCAGGTCGGCGGCGTAGACGTGGCCGGTGAAGGGGTTGACGACCAGTCCGGCGGGCCAGCTGCCCTCGACGGTGACGCGCTTGCGCTCGGCGTGCGTGCGCAGGTCGAACGCGACGATGCTGCCCTCCTCCAGGGCGGTGCACCAGACCAGGCCGCGCGGGATGTCGACGGCGACGTCCCGGGTGTGCTGCACGCCGGGCACCGTCGCCAGGTGCTGGCCGGTGCGCTGGCTGTAGACGGCGAGGGCGTTGTTCAGGGTGGCGGTGACCCACACGGTGTCGTGGACGTCGTCCACGGCGATGCCGTAGACGGCCTCCAGGGTGCCGGTGGCCTCGTCGGTGACCGGCGGGGTGTAGGAGGCCAGCGTCTTGAGCGTCCTCGGGTCCACCTTGAGCAGCCGGGACTGGGTGACCGGCGGGTAGCCGATGGAGCTGGTCACCCACAGCGCGTTGTGGCGGGTGGAGTGGGCCACCTGGTAGAGGCCCTGGGCGAGTTCGGCGGACGTCACGGCGTAGGTCGTCTCCTTGGTGCGGGTGCGGTCGCGGTCGCGGGCCTGGTCGGGGGTGGCGGCGGCGGCCGTACCGGCCGTGCCGAGTACGCCGCCCGCGGCGATCGCCGCGCCGAGCACGGTGCGGCGCTGTATCGGGTTGCGGGAACCGGACATGGTGTTTCCTCCAGAAATCGGGGCGGCGCGGGGCCGGGTGGATCGGGGCGGGGATCCGGAGCCGGGCCGGGTCAGGGCCGTGGCTCCGGGGATCGGGTCGGGTCCGGGGACGCGCGCGGGGACGCGGGCGCGTCGAGCCGGTGCAGGCAGTCGGCGTACGGGGCCGGGCCGTACGCCGTGCTCCAGCCGGGCGGGACGGGCAGCCGGCGCGGCCGGAGCGAGCGACGGCCGGCCGGTCCGGCAAGGACCAGGTGGCCGGGCTCGCCGGATGCGGCCGCGGCGGACGGGTCCATCGGGTCGCACGGGGCGAGCGGGTCGAAGGGCGAGGTCATCCGTCCAGCTCCTTCAGCCGGGCCGCGAGCGTGGCGGCGATCTCGTCCAGCGGGCCGGGCCGGGTCATCTCCGGGTGCAGGCAGTCCAGCCGGTGCTCGTCGAGGGTGCCGGTGAGGTACGGCGCCCAGGCCCGCGGGGTGAGCCAGTGCTCGGCGCGCGGTGCGGCGGCCGTGAAGAACAGCAGGTCGCCGTCGAAGGCGCGGTGCCGCTGGGTGCGCATCAGGCGGGCGTTGTTGGTGACGATGCCGACGACGGCGTCCAGGACCCGTTCGGGCAGGGCCGCCAGCGCGCTGCCCTCCCGGCGCAGCACCGTCAGGACCTCCTGCCGGGTCAGGCCGGTGCCGCCCTCGTACCCGGCCATGCGCAGCAGGGCGTTGAGGGCGTCGGCCTCGGTCGGTCCGGCCAGGTCGCGCCACTGGTCGGAGGGGTAGGCGTCCAGCAGGGCGAGGAGTTCCACGCGTTCGCCCGCCTGCTGGAGACGGACGGCGACGGTGTGGGCGACGACGCCGCCCACGGACCAGCCGAGCAGCCGGTAGGGGCCGTGCGGCTGCACGGTGCGCAGCTGCTCGGCGTAGTCGGCGGCCATCTCGTCCATGGTGGCGGGCAGCTCCTCGCCCGGCCGCAGTCCGCGGGCCTGGAGGCCGTGCACGGGCTGGTCGGGCCCGAGCCGGGACAGCAGGCCCGAGTAGCACCAGCTGATGCCTCCGGCCGGGTGGAACACGAACAGGGGGGTGCGGCGGCCCGTGGCGCGCAGCGGCAGCAGCACGTCGAGCGCGGTGTCCTCGCCGTCGCCGTCGGTGAGCCGGTCGGCGAGGGCGGCGGGGGTGGGCGCCCGGAAGAGGGTGCCGAGCGGGGCGGTGGTGCCGAGCATGTCACGGATGCGGGACATCAGGCGGGCCGCGAGCAGGGAGGTGCCGCCCAGGTCGAAGAAGGCGTCGTCGACGCCGACCCGGTCGACACCGAGGACCTCGGCGAACAGGCGGGTCAGCAGTTCCTCGGTGGGGTTGCGCGGCGGGCGTCCGCCGGTGCCCGCCGCGGCGGCGGGGGCGGGCAGCGCGGTGCGGTCCAGCTTGCCGTTGGGGCTGAGCGGGAAGTCGTCCAGGACGACGAAGGCGGAGGGCACCATGTAGTCGGGCAGGGCGGCGGCGAGGCGGGCGCGCAGGGCGTCCGGGTCGGGGGCGTCGCCGCTGACGTAGGCGACGAGCCGCTGGTCGCCGGGGCGGTCCTCGCGCAGCAGGACGGTGGCGGCGGTGATGCCGTCGGCGGCGGTGAGGTGGGCCTCGATCTCGCCGGGTTCCAGGCGCTGGCCGCGCAGTTTGACCTGGTGGTCGGTGCGGCCGAGGTAGACGGCCTCGCCGTCGGGGGTCCAGCGGGCCAGGTCGCCGGTGCGGTACATGCGCGCCCCGGCGGGGCCGTACGGGTCGGCGACGAACCGAGTGGCGGTCAGGGCGGGGCGGCCGAGGTAGCCGTCGGCGAGCTGGGCGCCCGCGAGGTACAGCTCGCCCGCGACGCCGGGCGGGCAGGGCTTCAGGGCGGCGTCGAGGACGTACAGGCGGGTGTTCCAGACGGGGCGGCCGATGGGCACGGGGCCGGTGGCGCCGGGGACGCAGGTGTGGTGGCTGACGTCGACGGCGGCCTCGGTGGGGCCGTACAGGTTGTGCAGGGCCGCGGAGGACAGCACGCGGTGGAAGTGGTGGGCGGTCTCGCGGGGCAGGGCCTCGCCGCTGGCGAAGACGTGCCGCAGTCCGGTGCAGCGGGCGGCGTCGGGTTCGGCGAGGAACACCTGGAGCATGGAGGGCACGAAGTGGCAGACGGTGACGCCCTGTTCGCGGATGACGCGGGCCAGGTAGGCGGGGTCCTTGTGACCCTCCGGGTCGGCGAGGACGAGGGTGGCGCCCTCGCGGAACGCCCAGAAGAACTCCCATACGGACACGTCGAACCCGGAGGGTGTCTTCTGTAGGACGCGGTCGCCGGGCGCCAGCGGGTAGGTGTGCTGCATCCAGCGCAGGCGGTTGTCGATCGCGGAGTGCGGGACGACGACGCCCTTGGGCAGGCCGGTGGAGCCGGAGGTGTGGATGACGTAGGCGGGGTGCTGCGGGGTGAGGGCGCGCGGCGGGTCGACGGCCGGGAGGTGGCCGAGGCCGGTGCGGTCCAGCAGGACGCGGTGGTGGCCGGTGGCGGGCAGCCGGTCCGCGGTGGCGGTGTCGGTGACGACGCAGACCGGGTCGCCGTCGTCGAGCAGATGGCGGAGCCGGTCGGCCGGGTAGCCGGGGTCGAGCGGCAGATAGGCGGCGCCCGCCTTGAGGACGGCGAGCAGGGCGGTGATCAGCTCGGCGGAGCGGGGCAGGGCGACGCCGACGAGGGTGCCGGGTCCGGCTCCCCGGGTGATCAGGTGGTGGGCGAGCCGGTTGGCCCGGGTGGTGAGTTCGGCGTAGCTGAGGGTGCGCTCGCCGTGGACGAGGGCGGGCGCGTCGGGGGTGCGGCGGGCCTGGGCCTCGATGGGGCCGATGAGGGTGGTGGGCGGCAGATCGCGGGCGGTGGCGTTGAACTCGGTGACCACCTGGTGGTGTTCGGCGTCGGTGGCGATGCCGAGCGCGGCGAGCGGGGTGGTGGGGCGATGGCCGGTGAGCCGGGTGAGCAGGGCGAGGAACCGGTCCTGGTGGGCGGTGAGTTCGGCCCGGGTGTAGAGGGCGGGGTTGGCGTCGTGGTCGATGCGCAGACCCCGGCCGTCGGCGCGGTCGTAGACGTTGACGGTGAGGTCGTCGACGGGTCCGGCGGAGAGGTTGTGCGGGACGGCGGTGGCCCCGGCGAAGGTGAGGTCGTAGTCGAACGGCATGACGTTGACCAGCGGGCCGACGAGCGGGCGGCTCTCGCCGAGCAGACCCAGGTCGCGGCGGATGTCCTCGAAGCGGTAGCGCTGGTGGCGGCGGGCGGCCCGGAGACCGAGGACCACCTGGCGGGTCAGCCCGGCGAGGGTGTCGGCGGGCCGGACGCTGAGGCGCAGCGGCAGGACGTTCATCACCATGCCGGGCACCCGCAGGGCCACGGAGCCCATCCGGCCCATCAGGGGCAGGCCGAGGACGACGTCGTCGCGGCCGGTGGCCCGGGAGACGTACAGGGCCTGCGCGACGACGATCAACTCGGCCCAGGTCGCCTTGAGTCCGCCCGCCAGTTCGCGCAGGGAGGCGGTGGTCGCGTCCGGGACGCGGGCGGTGGCCCGCAGGAAGGTGTGGGAGGGCAGCGCGCTGCGGCCGGCCAGGGCGGGGGCCTCGGGCCGGTCGGCGAGGAGCTGGTTCCAGTGGGCGCGGTCGCGTTCGTACTGTTCGCCCGCGCGGTAGGCGAGGTCGTCGGCCACGAGGTCGTCGAGGCTGCCGAAGGGGCTCTCGGCCGGGGGCAGTCCGGCGGCCAGCGCGGTGTAGATCTCGGCGGTGCGGCGGGCGACCAGGGAGTAGCCGAAGCCGTCCAGGGCGAGGTGGTGGACGCGCTGGTGCCACAGCCAGCGGTGCTCGCCGAGCCGGAGCAGGGCGTGCCGGAACAGCGGTCCGGTGGTGAGGTCGAAGGGCCGGGCGAGGTCGTCGTCGGCCCAGGCGCGGGCGGCGGCGACCGGGTCCGGGGCGTCGCGCAGGTCGGCGGTGTGCAGCGGGAACCCGTCCCCGGGCGGCGGCACCGGGCAGCGGAACTGCCGTGGCCCGTCCGGCGTCCCGGCGACCCGCACACCCAGGGTCTCCGCCTCGCACGCGGTGCGGTACAGGGCCTCGGCGAACAGGTCGGGGCGGAGGTCGCCGTGGATCTCCAGATGTTCGGCGGTGTTCAGCGCGGGACTGTCCGGGTCCAGGGCCTGGGCGTACCACATGCCGCTCTGGGCGGCGGTGAGGGGGAGGCCGGGGGCGGCGGGGGCCGACGCGGGGGCGGGGCCGGGCGCGGCTTCGGGGGCGCGCCCGGCCTCGGGGGCGGGGGCGGGACCGGCCGAGGGGGCGGCTGCGGGCGCGTATTCGGGCGCGGGGGCGCGCCCGGTCCTGGGCGCGGGCGCGGCCTCTGGAGCGGGCGCAGGCCCGGACTCCGGCACGGGCCCCGCCGAAAGGGCGTCCGCAGGCGCGCCTTCAGGGGCGGGCGCATGTCCGGACTCGGGTGCGGGCCCGGCCCCCGGGGCGCGTCCGGCCTCGGGCGAAGGCGTGGGCCCGGTCTCGGCCTCGGGGGCGCGGTCGGCTTCGGGGGCGGTGGTCATTCGCGGGCTCCCAGGAGGGGGGCCCAGGCCTCGATGGCGGGGCGGGTGGCGAGGTCGACGAAGGAGATGTCGGCGGCGTGGTCGCGGCGCCAGCGTTCGACGAGGGTCATCAGCCGTACGGAGTCCAGGCCGTGGTCGGCCAGGTTCTCGTCGACGGGGATGTCCTCGGGGTCCTCCCCCAGGACGTCCGCGACGTCCTCGCGGATGCGTCGCACGGTCAGGCTCATGGCCGGTCCCCCAGGTCGAAGACGGTGTCGGCGGTGGTGACGCGGGCGCAGGCGCGGGCGGCCCAGCGCAGCGCGTCCAGGTGTTCGCGCGGGCCGAAGTCGGCGACCGCGTCGGCGACGACGAACGCCTGCACATCGCGCATCCAGGCGTCGCAGGCGGTCATGTTGACGCCGAGGTGCGCGTAGACGCCGGTGATGACGAGCTGGTCGCGGCCCCGCTCGGTGAGGAGGGCGGCCAGGTCGGTGCGGACGAACGCGCTGTACTTCCACTTGGTGAGCACGGTGTCGCCGTCCCGCGGGGCGACCTCGGCGGCGATGGCCTCGGCGTGGGCGTCGTCGGGCAGCCCCGGTCCCCAGAAGTCCATCTGGAGGCCGCGCAGTTCGGGGCTCTGGCCGCCGGTCTGCGCGGAGTAGACGACGGGGATGCCGAGGGCGCGGGCCCGGTCCGCCAGGCGGGCGGTGGCGGCGAGCAGCCCGGTGAGCGGCTGGGCGCCGGGGGTGAACGCGGACAGGAAGTGGTTCTGGAGGTCGTGCACGAGGAGCACGGCCCGGTCCGGGTCGACGGTCCAGTCCACCCGGTTGGCGGGCAGGTCGGGGCCGGACGGCAGGTCGTACGGCGCGATGGAGGGAAGTCCCATGGTGAGATCGCCTAGTCGTGGGGGCCGTGGGGGGCGCTGGCGGAGTCGGCGGCGGTCGTGCGCAGGTCCCTCTTGCTGACCTTGCCGACGCCGGTGTGCGGGAAGGCGTCGACGAACTCGACGCGGTCGGGCACCTTGTAGGCGGCCAGTCCCCGTTCGCGCACGAACCGCCGCAGGGCGGCGGCGCGCAGCTCGGCGCCGCGGCGCAGGATGACGTAGGCGCAGCTGCGTTCGCCGAGGTAGTCGTCGGGGACGGCGACGACGGAGACGTCGTGGACCGCCGGGTGGCCGAGGATGACGTTCTCGACCTCCTCGGCGGCGATCTTCTCGCCGCCGCGGTTGATCTGGTCCTTGCTGCGTCCTTCGACGACGAGGTGGCCGCTGCCGGTGACCCGGACGAGGTCGCCGGTGCGGTAGAAGCCGTCCGCGGTGAAGGAGCGCGCGTTGTGCTCGGGGGCCCGCCAGTAGCCGCGGATGGTGTAGGGGCCGCGGGTGAGCAGGTGTCCGGTCTCGCCGGGGGCGACGTCGCGGTCGGCGTCGTCCACGACGCGGATCTCGTCGTCCGGGCAGATGGGCCGGCCCTGGGTGGTGACGACGGTCTCCTCGTCGTCGTCCAGCCGGGTGTAGTTGACCAGTCCTTCGGCCATGCCGAAGACCTGTTGCAGGGCGCAGCCGAGGGCGGGCCGGACCCGGCGGGCGGCGGCCTCGCTGAACTTGGCGCCGCCCACCAGCAGCACCCGCAGGCTGCTGAGGTCGTACGGGGTCGCGGCCGCCGCCTCGGTCCACACCAGGGCGAGCGGCGGGACGAGCCCGGTGTGGGTGACGCGTTCGCGTTCGATCAGCGGGAACGCGGTGTCCGGGTCGGGGCGCGGGCAGAGCACGACCCGGCCGCCCGCGGCCAGGGTGCCGAGCGAACCGGGCGAGCTGAGCGGGAAGTTGTGCGCGGCGGGCAGGGCGACGAGGTGGACGCTGTCCTCGTCGACGGCGCAGATCTCGTCGGAGGCGCGCACCGAGTACAGGTAGTCGTCGTGGGTGCGCGGGATGAGTTTGGGTACGCCGGTGCTGCCGCCGGAGAGCTGGAGGAAGGCGAGGTCGCCGGGTGCGGGCTCGTCGTGCGGGACGGGTTCGCGGGGCACCCCGGCCAGCGGGGTGTGCTCTCCGGGGTCGCCGACGACGAACACGTGCCGCAGGGCAGGGGCGTTGGCGCGGACCCGGGTGGCCAGGTCGCGGTAGTCGTAGCCCTCGTGGACGTCGGCGACGACGTAGGCGACGGCCTCGCTGAGCACGCAGAAGTGGGTGATCTCGGTGTCGCGGTGGGCGGGCAGCGCGAAGACGGGCAGGGCGCCGATCCGGAAGAGCGCGAAGAGCACCTCGAAGAACTCGGCGACGTTGGGCAGTTGGAGCACGACGCGGTCGCCGCGGCCGATCCCGGCGGCGAGCAGTCCGGCGGCCGTCCGGTCGGCGCGGCGGTCGAGTTCGGCGTAGGACCAGCGGCGTCCGGCGCCGGCCGGGTCGACGACGGCGGTGCGGTCGGGGTGGCGGGCGGCGCGGGCGCGCAGCATCTGCCCGAAGGTCTCGCCGCGCCAGTAGCCGGCGGCGCGGTAGCGCTCGGCGTACGCGGCGGGCCAGGTGGGGGCGTCGGGCGCGGCGGCGGCTCCGGCGGGGGCCGGTGCGGTGTGCGGGGCCGGTGCGGTCACAGTGCTGCTCCCACGGCGTCCAGGAACGTACGGAACTTGGCGCCGGTCTCGGCGGTCTCGGCGGCGGGGTCGGAGTCGGCGACGACCCCCGCACCGGCGTACAGGCGCAGGTCCTGGCCGCGGGTCTCGGCGCAGCGGATGGTGACCACCCACTCGCCGTCGCCCGCGGCGTCGCCCCAGCCGACGATGCCGGTGTACAGGCCCCGGTCGAAGGGCTCCAGCTCGCCGATGACCCGGCGGGCGTGGGCGGTGGGGGCGCCGCAGACGGCGGGGGTGGGGTGCACGGCGCAGGCCAGGTCCAGCGCGGTGGCGGCCGGGTCGGCGAGGGTGCCGGTGAGGGTGGTGGACAGGTGCCACATCGCGGCGGTCTTCACCAGGGTGGGCCGCCGCGGTACGTGCAGGCCGGCGCAGTACGGGGTGAGGGCGGCGCGCATGGCGTCCACGACGACGGCGTGCTCGTGCAGGTCCTTGGCGGACCGCAGCAGCGCGGCGGCGCGCTGCACGTCCTCGGCGAGGTCCTCGCTGCGCGGGGCGGAACCGGCCAGCGGGTTGGCCACCAGGGCGGTGCCGCGCCGGGAGACGAGGAGTTCGGGGCTGGCGCCGAGCAGGGTGCCGCCGGTGGCGGTGGGCACGGCGAAGGTGTAGCCGTGGGGGTCGCGGCGGGCCAGGCGCTGGAGCATCGCGGACAGGCCGGGCGTCCGGTCGGCGGTGAGGTCCAGGGCGCGGGCGAGGACGACCTTGCCGAACTCGCCGTCCCGCATGCGCCGTACGGCGGCGGCGACGGCCTCGGCGTACCGCTCGGGCGCGGGCACGGGCCGCAGGGTCCAGGCGACGGGTTCGGGCGGGGGCGCGGGCAGGGCGATCAGCGGGTCGGCGGCGAGGGCCGGGGCGCGGTGCAGCGCGGCGGGCACGACGAGTGCGGCGGGCGCGGTCCGGTCGAAGGGGATCGCGCCGATCACCACGGGGTCGGCCGCTCCCTGGGCGGCGGCGGTGCCGAGGGCCTCCCGTACGCGGTCGGTCAGCGGCCGCTCGTCGTGCGCGACCCGGGTGTGCGTGCCCTCGGCGAGGAGGGTGCGGGTCGGGGAGGCGAAGAAGCGGTGGGCGCCGGGCCGGTAGGCGTCAAGGAGAGCGGTCGCCACGCCGACGGCACCGGCTGCGGTCTCGCCCCTGGCGAGCGTCTCGTGGACCGTGGTCACGTTGGTTCTCCGGGTTCTCCGGTACCGGGGTACCGGGGGAAGAGGTGCGGCCGGTGCGGGGTGCGGACTGCGGGATGCGGGTGCGGGATGCGGGAGTGCGTACGGCGGCCGGGTGCGCGCGGGCGGGTCGACATGTCGACCCCGGGTGCCGGAGGCGGCGCCGGGCGCCGGGCTCGTCCGCCGGACGGCCCGGCGTGTGGCCCGGCGGGAAGCGTAATGAGAGTGCGGGCCCCGGGGCCCGCGGGCTGACGGCGCCTGACAGGCGGGGCGAGGGTCACGGCCCCGTTCGGCCAAGGAATGGCAAAGGGCTCAACCCGGGGTGGCGGTGCGCAGGTCCGGGCGGGCGGGGACCCGGCCCGAGGGCGGGGGCGTCCTCGGGCCGGGGGCTCGGGGGACCGGAGACCCGGCGGGCCAAAGGCTCAGTGGGCCGTGCGACCGCCGGCCGCCGCGTCGGCGCGGGCCTTCTCGTCGATGCGGCGCTTGGCGTCCTTCCAGTCGATCGGGAGGCCGGTGACGGGCACCTCCCAGAAGATGAACGTCGAGCGGCGCATGGTGGAGCGCACATTGCCCATGACGCCCTTGTGCGGTTCGGTCCTGGCGTACGTGTACAGCGCCTCGCGGCTCTCCCACGCGCTCAGGGTGAAGAAGGTCCTCTTGAACGGCTGGGCCTCCAGGGACGCCCCGAGCGCTCCGGGCGCCTTGCGCACCTGACCCCAGGCGGCGAGGGACTTCCAGAAGAAGCGGGGGACGTCCTTCAGGGACCGCACCTCGAAGCGGGAGGCCATGACGAAGGCGGTGGTGTCGGGCCGGGCCGGGTTCGGCGTGACCCAGGGAAGAGTGGGCACGGTAGTCTCGCCTCCACGGTTGGTGAGTGACACTATCCATCTTAGACAGTGGCACTACCCAATTGCCAGTGGGAGAGCGGAGAAGCTGATGCGGATCTCGGAACTCAGTCGTCGCAGCGGGGTGCCCAACGCCACGATCAAGTACTACCTGCGCGAGGGCCTGCTGCCGCCGGGCCGGGCGACCGCCGCGACCCAGGCCGAGTACGACGCCACCCACCTCAGGCGGCTGCGCCTGGTCAGGGCGCTGATCGGGGTGCGCGGACTGTCCGTCGCCGCCGCCCGGCAGGTGCTGGACACCGTCTCCGAGCACCAGAGCGACGTGCACGAGGTACTCGGTCTGGCCGTCGGCATAGACCCCTCCGGCAGCGGCGCGCCGGGCGGCGGCGCCGAGGAGGGCCCGGCCGCCGAGGACTGCCACGAGGCGGCCGCCCTGCTCGACGCGCTGGGCTGGTGCGTCTCCGCGTACAACCCGGCCCGGCGCGTCATCGACCAGACCCTGAGCACCCTGCGCTCGCTGGGCATGGAGTACGACTGGCGGCATCTGCTCCCCTACGCCGAGCTGGCCGCCCGCAGCGCCCGCCTCGACCTGGACGAACTCCAGGAGTTCGAGGACCCGTTGGAGAAGGCGGAGCGCGCGGTGCTGCTGACGTTCCTGCTGGAGCCCGCCCTGATGGCGCTGCGCCGCCTGGCACAGGAGGCCGAGTCGGAGCTGCGGCACGGCGAGAGCGCGGCCGCCGAGGACGCCCGGTGCTCCGGGCCCGTCGAAAGCGCCGCGGCGGCGGACGGGCGTGAGTGAGGGCTACTCATGTCCGCCCCGTGCGCACGCCCGCCCCGGCACACCGCGCCCCGTCCCCCGCGCCGCCGCGGCGCCGGAAGGTGAGTGGCCGCGACTCAGGCCCGCGCAATGCCCCGCGTGTTCTTCTCGTGTGCGGAATTCAGTACATCGCGCACGGGAGGCAGGAGAATGCAGTTCCGGATTCTGGGCCCGCCCGATCTCCACGACGAGAACGGCGACCGGAGCGTGCCCCTGAACGCCCCGAAGACTCGGCTGCTGATCGGCGCTCTGCTCGCCCAGCCGAATTTCCCCGTCCCCCGTTCCCTGCTGATCAGGGAACTCTGGGGTGCCACTCCCCCGCGCCAGGCCGCCCATACCCTCAACGCCCATGTCTCCACGCTCAGGAAATCGCTGCTGCGACTGGAACCGGAAGGCGCCGAAGGGCAGCGGCTGAGCGCCCGCGAGGCGGGCTACGCACTGCGCGCCGCCCCTGCCGAGACCGACGCGGGACGCTTCCGCGCGGCCGTGGCGGCGGCCCGCCGCACCGCCGAGCGCGACCCCGGGACCACCTGCACGGGGCTGCGCGCGGCCCTCGCGCTGTGGCGCGGCGACGTGCTGGGCGGCGGCACCCGCGGCCCGGTCTGCACCCCGCTGGCGGCCCGCCTGGAACGCGAGCGCCAGGAGGCCCTGGAGATCTACTTCGACTGCGCGCTGCGCACCGGGCGCCACCAGCAGGTGGTGCCCGAGCTGGAGGCGGCCGTCGCCGCCCACCCGCTGCGCGAACGCTTCCACGACCAGCTCATGCTGGCCCTGTGCCGGTGCGGGCGCGGTCCGGAGGCGATCGGTGTCTACCGGCGTGCCCGGCGCCGGCTGGCCGTCCTCGACGGCGCCGCCACGCCGCTGCTGACGGCCCGCCTGGAGCAGATCAGCGTCTGCTCCCCCGTCCTGACCGACCCGGGCGCCGCCGCGCCGGAGAGGGCCGCCCCGCGCCCCGGCACGGGCGCCGCCCAGGAGCCCGAGGAGCCCTCGGCGCTCTCGGTGGCGGGCTATCTGACCCAGTTGCTCAGCGGCCGGGTCCTCGCCTCCTGACCCCGCCGCGCACCTCGCCCGCACGAAGCGCGCCCCCCGCCGCAGGCGGAGGGCGCGCTTTGCGTCACGGAACGCTCAGAGTTCGGAGATGAGCTGACGCGCCGCCTCCATTCCGGAGGAATATCCGGCCTCGTGCGAACCGATCTGGTCCACGCCGTGCCGCTTGGCGTGGAAGTAGGAGCCGCACAGCTTCACCCGGCTTCCCACATTCACGTCGTAGATGCTCTTCTGCATGTCACGGACGTGAATGTCGATGATCGGGTGGGTGTACGGGAATTCGGCGATGACCGTCTCCGGGTCGACGTCACGCGGATAGTCGAGCGTGACGAAGTAGTCCTTCTCGGAGGTGAATCCGTGGAGCTTGTTCATGTAATAGGCGACATAGGTGCGGGCCTCGCCGTCCACGTCGACCTTGCCGTAGTTCCACGCCTCCCAGCGCTCCCGGTCGGCCGGCATCACGGACGGGTCGGTGTGCAGCACGACCGAGGAGCCGTTGTAGCGGACCTTGGAGAGCACCTCGCGCTGGTGGTCGCCGGCGTTGTCCAGCAGGGCCAGCGCCTCGTCGGCGTGGGCGCCGACCACCACGTAGTCGTAGCGCTCGCTGCCGCGCGCGGTGGTCACCGTGACCCCGTCGTCCTCCTGGTGGATCGCGGTGACCGGGTCGCCGCTGCGGATCTCGGGGCCGATGGCGGCCAGCGCCTTGCGGACGTAGGAGATGGAGCCGCCGCCGACGGTGCGCCAGTCCACCTGGCGCCCGCCCAGGCCGCCCTCGTCGTGGCCCATGAAGAAGGCGATGGCGGTGCTGGCCGGCATCTCCCAGATCAGCTCGGCCGGGATGGACCAGACGGCGGAGCAGAGCAGGATGACGTAGGAGTTGCGGAACGCCTGGCTGTAGCCGCCCCGGTCCAGGTACTCGCCGAGCGGGATGTCGGCCTTCTTGCGGACGAAGTCCTTGCGGCCCTCGGTGTGGAAGCGGCGGGCCTCGCGCCAGATGGTCAGGAACTCCTCCGTGTAGCGCTCGGCCACCTCCTCCTCGGTCAGGGCGAGTTCGGCGGTGCCGTACTCCAGGCCCGAGTCCAGGTCGAAGAAGTTGAAGGCGCCCTGGTGCTCGACCGCCTCGACGCCCAGCTCGTCGAAGAACTCGCACAGGTTGGTGTACGCGGGCCGGTTGAAGACGACGAAGGCCGTGTCGATGCCGAGCGTGCGGCCGTCGTCCTGCACCTCCACCGTGTTGGCGTGGCCGCCGAGGCGGTCCTCCCGCTCGTAGATCGTGATCTGGGCGCGCTCGCGCAGGTGGTAGGCGGCGGAGATGCCGGAGACTCCCGCACCGACGATGGCGACACGCGGGGTGGTGGGTTGCGTCATGGTGATGTCCTTCATGCGGTGGTCAGGGCGGTCAGCGAGAGGTCGGACAGGTCGGTGCGGCGCAGGGCCCCGGGCCGGCCGTGCTCGGTGGCGACGGCGACGACGTGCCGGGGCCCGGCGTGGATCAGGTCGAACCACCAGCGGGCGTCCGCGCCGGGCTGCCGCGGGTCGCGTACGGAGATGCGGTCCCCCGGCCCGTGGACGACGGTGAAGCTCGCCAGGTCCCGGGTGAGCCCGGTGCCCAGCGCCTTCAGATACGCCTCCTTGAGCACCCACAGCTCGCTCGCCAGGGCGGCGCGCGCGCCGGGCGCGGCCCCGGCGAGCCGGGCCCGCTCCTCGGGGCCGAGCCGCCGGGCCAGGTGGCAGGTCAGCTCCGGGGAGGCGGTGACCGGGGCGACGTCCACACCGCAGCCGCGTCCCCGGGTGACGACGCAGGCGATGAGTCCGTCGTGGTGCGAGAGGTTGAACCGGACGCCGTCCGCCGCCGGTTCGGGCTCGGGCCGCCCGTGGGCGCCGTGCGTGAAGCGCCAGCGGTCCACGGGCCGGCCGGTGCGGGCGGTGAGCGCGTAGCGGCACAGCAGCCGCCCGCCGAGGTAGCGGCGGCGCGCGCCCTCGGTGCGCCGCCGGTCCAGCGCGGCCCGCTCCTCGGCGGTCAGCAGGCGGGGACCGCCGAGCGCGGCGGCGAAGGAGGCCACGGCCGGTTCGGGCAGCAGCCACAGGAACGCCCGGTCGTCACTGCGGATCACGCGGCACCTCCCTGGTGGACGGACGGCGGTTCAGCGGCGGGCGGCGGACTCGTCGGTGAGCCGCTTGGCGAGCGGGAACTGCCAGTACGAGAAGAGCCGGTTGTCCTGGTGCAGGCCGCGCAGCACCTCCATCACCTCGTCGACGACCGCCTGCGAGGTGACCTGCTCGTGCGGGAACAGCTGGCGGCGGATCCGCTCCAGCTGGAGCAGCAGCAGGGACGCGCTGGGCAGCGGCGCCTCCATGGCGTCCGCGGAGTGGACGTGGGTGAGCACGCAGGCCGCCGCGGCGTGCACCAGGCAGTACTCCTTGGCCAGTTCGAACAGCTCGGGCGACTGCGCGTAGTCCTTGCCCAGTGCGGCCTTCAGGGCGGCGGCGCGCTCGCGCAGCGGCCCGGCCCGGCCGGTCAGCTCCTCGGCGAGGTCCGCGGCGGCGCGCAGCCGCTCCGCCTCGGTGCCCGCGGCACCCTCGGCACCGTCGGCCTGCTCCGCCAGGGCGCGCAGCCGGGCGATCCCGTCGGGCGCGGCCAGCACCGCGTCGTCCAGGCCGCGGCTGAACAGCTCCTGCTTGACCGGCTCGTACACCGGCAGCTCCCGGTCCAGGCCGTAGAGCACGGCGGCGCGCTCGGCGGCGGCCTCGCGCACCCCCTCGCCGGGCTCGGCGGCCTTGTCGAGCAGACCGGCGAGCTGGTGGCCGAGGTTGCGCAGGTTCACCACGGTGTTGCCGTCGGCGATGTCCGTGATCAGGATGTCGCGGACCATCTTCTGGTGCATGCCGTAGTGCGGGTGGTCGCGCAGGAAGGTGCGCGCGCCCAGGACGACGGTCAGCTGGGACATCGTCTTCTGGAGCAGCGTCGGCACCTGGTACTTGACCACCGACGACCAGACGCTGATCTGCTCGGGCGCGGCCTGGAGGGCGCGGGCGGCGCCGAGGACCATCGCGTCGGCGATCATCAGGTCGGCGAACGCCTCGGTGAGCTGGCGCCGGGTGTAGGGCACATCGCTGATCCGGTCGCCGAACAGCACCCGGCGCTCGGCGAAGTCGAGGGCGAGCCGCAGGCTGGTGTCGACGGCGGACAGCGCCAGGTGCATCAGCACCACGCGGGCGGTCTGGCTGGTCTTGAGCGCGATCTCCAGGCCCTGGCCCTCACGCCCGATCATCGCCGCGTCGGGGACGAACGCGCCGTCCAGGCGGACCCCGCTCAGGTCCAGGGCGCGGGTGCCGTACAGGTCCTCGAAGGGCAGGTCGGCCACCGTGCCGGGCTCGGCCCGCCACTTGTCCAGGACGAACAGCGAGTAGGCGGCCGGGCCGGGGCGCTTGCCGGTGCGGGCGAAGACGACCATCTTGTCGGCGACGGTGGCGTTGCCGATCGGCCACTTCTCGCCGGTGAGCAGCCAGCCGCCCTCGGTCCGCTCGGCCAGCACCTCGTTGGCGACCAGGTCGCTGCCGTGGACGCGCTCGGACAGGCCCCAGGAGACCGAGCTGCCGCGCTTCATGTCCTCGATCAGCGCGCCCTTCTGCTCGGGCGTGCCCAGGATCCAGGCGGGCATGAAACCGAGGCTGTTGAGGGCCAGGCCGACCGCGGTGGACGGGTCGCGCCGGGCGACCAGGCGCATCAGGCTCATCCCGGTCTCGACGTTGCCGGCCAGGCCGCCGTCGCTCGCGGGCAGACAGCGCAGATGCAGGCCCCAGCGGCGCAGCAGGGCGACGAACTGGTACGGGTACTCGCCGCGGACGTCGTGGTCCAGGATCTGTGCGAAGGGCATCCGGCCGGCCGCGTCGTGCGGGTCGCCCAGGTACTCCTCCAGGCTCGCGGCCAGTTCGGTCACGTCGGACTTGGGCATCTCAGGGCTCCTTACGGGGGGTGGCCAGCCGGACGGGCAGGGCGGTGAACAGCCGGTCGCCGGTGTGCAGGGCGCGGACGGCGTCCAGGGCGGGCGCCAGCAGGGCCGCGTCGCGGCGCGGGTCGGTGCCCTCGGCGCGGGCGAGGAGGTAGGCCAGGGCGGCGCCCAGCCAGCCGGTGGCGCCGGGCTCGGCGCCGTACAGGGAGCGGTCGCGGTTCGCCTGCCACAGGTGCAGGCAGCAGGCGGCGGCGTGCAGCCAGGCGTAGCGTTCGGCGGCGTCCACGAGCGCGTTCGGATCGGCGCCGGGGCGCTGCGCGGCCCGGACCAGCTCGCCGAGGTCCGCGACCGCCGCCACCAGGCGCGCGGCCGGCCGGGCCGCCTCGCCGAGGCCGTCGGGCAGTGCGTCGGCGGTGTCCGGCAGCCCGGCCAGGACCGGGTCCTGACCGCGCGCGAACATGTCGAGCCGGGCCGGTTCGTACGGCGGCAGCGGCGCGTCCAGGGAGAAGACGCTGTGCACCGCGTCCTCGTCGGCGGGGGCGGTGCCCTCGGTCAGGGTGGGCAACTGGCCCGCGTAGGAACGGAGGTTGGCCAGGGTGCTCGCGTCGATCACCCGGACCACCTGGGAGTCCCGCTGGAGCTTCTGGAAGAGCCCGGCGCCGGGCGCGCCCTCGCGCAGCACGGAGCGGGTGGCGAGCACGGTGCCCGAGCGGCGGATCAGGTCGTCGGTGGCCTCGGCGACGACGTGCTTGGCGGACAGCGCCCACACGCTGAACGCCTCGGGTACCACGTGCACCCCGCGGGCCGCGCTCAGCGCGACCGCGTCGGCGGCCAGCAGCGCGGCCGCGGCGACCGACAACTCCCGCCTGGACCATGGGGATGCGACCAGCTCGGTGCGTCCGGTGCGGCGGCCGGTGGCGAAGTCGAGGGCGATACGGACGGCGGTGTCGGCGATGCCGAGGCTGCCGGCCATGCTCATCAGCCGGACCGCCTGCTGTGCCTTGACCGCCACCTCCAGGGCCTCGCCGCGCCGGCCGACGAGCGCGTCCTCGGGCACGGGCGTGTCGTGGAAACGCAGGGTGGCCAGGTCGATGCCGCGCATGCCGCCGGTGCGCGGCGCGGGCACCCGCTCCAGGCGGCCCTCGGGGATCCGGTCGGTCTCCAGCAGCACGGCGGAGAAGGCGCCGGGGCCGCGTTCGCCGGTGCGGGCGACGACGTAGACCGCCTCGCCGCGCAGGCCGAGGCCGACCAGCCACTTCTCGCCGGTGAGGGTGGACTCGGGGGTGAGCCGCACCTCGTTGGTGAGCAGTTCGCTGCCGTGCGCGGCCTCGGTGAGCGCGAAGGCGACGGCGCCGCCGGAGCGCAGGATCTCCGCGGCCCGCTGCTGCTGCTCGACGCTGCCGTGCAGTTGCAGACAGGTCGCGGCGATGATGCTGAACATCGTGCCGGGCATGACGTTGACGTCCCGGCGGGCGGCGGAGCGCACCAGGGTGAGGCTGCGGTCGAAGGACTCGAAGGCGCCGCCCCACTCCTTGGGCAGGTAGTTGCGGTGGAACCCGGCGCGCACCAGCTCCGCGCAGAGCTCCTCGGGGAACTCGTCGCGCTCGTCGCGGGCGACGGCGGCGGCGAAGCCGTACGGGTTGCTGTCGTCGGCCGGATCGCCGAGGCGTTCCTCCAGCTCCTCGGGGGTGAGTGTGCTCATCGCAGCCCCACCGAGGAGCCGTGGGCGGGCGTCTCCAGCGGGACGGGCCGGTAGTCGGCGGCGGTCGCGGGGATGTGCACCCCGGCGGTGCGCAGCTGGGCGAGCCGGGTGTGGAAGGCGGCGCCGCGCATCAGGTGGTGGGCGACGTCGGCGACACGGCGGTTGCCGGGGGTCTTCAGATAGCTGCCGGTGACCCAGTCGTTGAAGCTGCCCATGGCCGGGCCGCACCACACCTGGTAGTCCATGGCGCGGCCCTCGTCGCCGGTGACCGCCCAGCGCGAGGACATGCCCAGGTACCAGCGGAAGACGAGGGCCATCCGGCGCTTGGGGCTGCCGGCGGCGCGGGCGAGCTGCTCGGGGTCGCGGCGGGTGAAGTAGCTGACGCACTCCTGCCAGACGTCCTCCAGGGAGCGGCGGAAGATCTGCTGCTCCAGGCGGGCCCGGTCGGCGGGCGGGATGGACTCCAGGCTGTCGCAGCTCTGGTACAGCTCGTACAGGCGCTTGGCCCGCATCGGGAAGAGCGTGCCCTTCTTCAGGACCTGGAGTTCGACGCCCATCTCGAACATGTCGGCGGCCGGGGCCATCTCGCAGTCGGCGATGCCCGCCTCGGCCAGCATCTCCTTGGACTTGGCGGAGGCGCCGGACTCCAGGCAGGACTGGTTGACGGAGCCGGTCACCACATAGGCGGCGCCCATCGCGAAGGCGGCGGCGACCGCGACCGGGGTGCCCAGGCCGCCGCCCGCGCCGACCCGTACCGGCACGGCGTAGCGGAACTCGCGCTGCACGCTGTCGCGCAGCCGCAGGATGGTCGGCAGCAGCGCGGGCAGCGGGCGCCGGTCGGTGTGGCCGCCGGAGTCCGCCTCGACGGTGATGTCGTCGGCGAGCGGGACGTGGTGGGCGAGCGCGGCCTGCTCGGCGGTGATCAGGCCCTGCTCCAGCAGAGCGCTGACCAGGGTGGCCGGGGCCGGGTGCATGAAGCGCTCGGCCGTCTCGGAGCGGGAGATCTTGGCGATCAGCCGGTTGTCGGCGACGACCCGCCCGTCCGGGCCGCGGCGCAGCCCGGCCAGCCGGTAGCGGACCACGTGCGGGGTGAGGTCCATGTACGCGGACGCCTCCACGCAGCGCACCCCGTGGCGCAGGAACAGCTCCACGGCCTCCCGCTCCAGCCGGTCCTCGCTGGGGCTGTGGATGAGGTTGACGGCGTAGGGCAGTCCGGGGATCTCGGCGGCGAACCGGGCGAGGGTGCGCTCGATGGTCTCGGGCAGCAGTCCGGCGGCGCCGAAGGAGGCGAGGAAGCCCTCGCGGGCCAGGGCGATCACCAGGTCGGCGGAGGCGATGCCACCGGCCATGGCACCGGCCATGTACGGCTGGGCGACGCCGTGGGCGGTGCGGAAGGCGGCCGAGCCCAGGCGCTCGGGCGGCAGCGGTTCGGCGGCGGCGAGCAGCGGCAGTCCCTCACCCTCGGCGGAGGCGAAACCGCCGGAGACCGCGCCGATGCCCTCGGGGGTGACGGCGATGAAGCAGGGCTGCTCCAGGTCGGCCAGGACGTGGTAGATCCCGGCGGGGTCCGTGCTGGGGTACCGCTCTCCGTACCAGCGGAGAGGGGTGTCGCGAACGTCCATCGTGAAACGAAGCTCCTTGGCTGAGCGGCGGGTGCGGGCGGGGGCCTGTCGTTCGGATCGGGGGGCGGGGCCCCGGCGGCGCCGTGTCCGCGGGGGCGGGCGGGGTCCGGCGGCCGGCCGCGCGGACGGCCGGCCGCGCCGGACCCCGCGTCCGCGGCGGGGTCCGAACGGCGGGCCCCGGCGTCACCCCTCGGTGGGGCGGACCTCGATGGCCACGTCGGTCAGTTCGTAGATGCGCAGGCCCGGCTTCCACAGGTCGGCGTCGGCGATGACCAGCAGGCGGTCGTCCTCGCGGCGGATCTCCTTGACGTGCACGTCGAAGAAGAGCTCCTTGTCGTGGCGCAGGATCTGGCCGCGGTACTTCCAGGACGTCTCGACCCCGGTGGCCATGGCGAAGCGGGGCCGGGCGTAGCCCTCGGCGAGGTTCTGCTCCAGCACGTACAGCCGCAGCGCCTGGAGGACGGCCTCGACGCCGAGCGAGCCGGGCATCACCGGGTCGCGGTGGAAGTGGCAGTCGAAGTACCACTCGTCGGGGCGGACGGCCCGCTTTCCGTGCAGATAGCCCTTGCCGTGCCGGCCGCCGTCGGTGACCAGGTCGACCCGGTCGACGAGGGCGAACTTCTCGCCGGGCAGATGCAGGTGGCCGCCGTCGGGGTCGGTGAACGCGGGTGCGCCCTCGGGGAGTTCGATGCGGCGGACGCGGTCGGCGGCCGGCTTCTCGGACTCGATCCAGGGGGCCACGTACTGGCCGTTGTCCAGGCCGACCTGGTTGGCGAGGGCGGCGGCGTTGAAGTAGCCGAACAGCGACTCGCCGGTGTAGAAGACCTCGCCGTCGGCGGACAGCTCGTAGCTGAAGTTCTGGAGCACCGCGCCCTGGACGGCGCTGGTCATCAGCAGCTTCGAGTGGTGCTTGATGGTCTTGCCGCGCAGGTCGATGTCCTTGACGAGGGTGGCGCGGCCGTCGAGGTTGCGGATCGCGTACTGCTCCTCGGGGTTCTTCAGGGTGGCGCCGAGGTAGTAGCCGAGGAAGATCGCCGCCTGGAGGGAGGACTCCATGTAGACGGCGTTCGGCATGTGCGGGTGGGAGTTCTGCTCGTAGTACCAGGCGTCGGCCGGGGAGTCGTACTCGGTGACCATCTCCGCGCCGGGCGAGAGGTCGCCGCGGGTGCCCTTGAGGGACATGACGCGGTCGACGAACTGGAAGTCGCCGTTGGGGATGTAGGGGGCGCGGCTGTCGCGGTAGACCTCGAACTCGGGGCCCATCGCCATGTCGAGCAGGCCCTTGGCGGCGTGCGCCAGGTGCAGTTCGTTGATCATCGCCGGTTCGCCGGAGCGGTTGCGGCGGCCGAGGAACTCCGGGAACCCGCCGGCCTCGGGGCGGTAGGGCGAGCCCTCCTTCTCGCGGACCTGGAGGCCGAGGTTCTTCATCCGGATGACCGGCTTGTCGCCGAGGTAGATCAGGACGTCGGCGATGACGGTGGCGCGCGGCAGCAGCGTCAGCTCCATCACCTCGACCTCGTAGCGGATCTCCTCGTGGGCCTGGGTGATCTGGCCGCGGACCTGGACCTCGATGGGGGTGTCCGTGACGCACTGGAAGCGGGCGTCGGGCAGGGTGAGGTGCAGGCCCTGGTGGAGCAGGTAGATCTGGAGGAGCTGGACGGCGCCCTCGGCGACCAGCGAACCGGCCAGCACATGGTCGTCCGGGAAGTGGCAGGTGAAGTACCAGGCGTCGGGCTGGAGCTTCTTGACCGCGCTGAGCGTGCCGAGTCCGCGCGGGCCGCCCTTGCGGTCGATGACGACGTCGTCGACCATGCGCAGCTTCTCGTCGGGCAGCCGCAGCGCCGGGTTGATCCCCGGGTCCTGGGCGTGGTCGGGGCCGAAGACGTCCCCGGGCCTGCCCTGGGCGAGCAGGTCCAGGTCCTCGCGGGTGAGGTGGTTCTTGTCGGTGTAGGCGAGCGGCTTGAAGTAGCCGCGCGGCAGGGCGGCGCGGGCGGCCTTCTCCTTCTCGGTCATCACCACGCCGAGCGGGGTGTCCAGCTCGGCCTGGCTGAAGAACCCGGCGCAGGCGTCGTGGAGTTCGAGGATCAGCTCGCCGTCCGCGTAGCACTTGTAGCTGAAGAAGAAGAGGGTGGTGTCGCCCTGGTGGACGAAGCGGTCGATGGAGATGTCGTAGCGCAGGGTCTGGCCCACCCGGGGCAGGTTGCCGCGGAAGATCAGGGTGCTGTCGAGCAGCCGGTAGACGCGCTCGCCCTTGTTGCGGAAGTCGATGCCGAGATAGCTGACCAGCAGCAGGTCGCACTGGCCCGCCTCGACGGTGACGGCCGGCGGGACCCCGCCGTCCACCGCGTACCAGGCGTCCTCGGGGACGTCGTACTCGGTGGTGATGGTGGCGGGCTTGAACTCGCCGGTGGTGCCCTCGATCGCGGTGACGCGGCTGACGAAGTGGTACGGCGGTGCGGGCAGCCGGACGCGCTTGCCGTAGCCGTCGATCACGCCGAACTCCGGTCCGAAGACCTTGGCGACCGAGCCGACCGCGAACTCCAGCAGGTCCTTCTCGTCCCAGATGACGCCTTCCTTGACCTCCCGGACGGGCTCGGCGGGGGCGGCGGGGGCGGACCCGGCCTGCGCGGGGGCGGGCGCGGGCGGAGCGGCGGGCAGTTCCGGCAGCGGCGCCGGGGCGGGTGCGGCCGGGGCCTCCTGCCGGACGGTCACCTGGGGAGCCTGAGGCCGCGCGGCGTCCCCGTCGAGGAACGCCTCCACCCGGGAGAGGGTGGCCGACTGGAGGATGTGCTGGGTCTCCATCACCACCGAGTGGGTGGCGACCATCTGGCGGCGCATCTCGCGCACGAGGTCGGCGGCGACGGCGGCCGAGGCCGTGCCCTCCTGGTACGCGGTGGGGGCGGCCGGGGCGACGGGCCGCTGCGGCGCGGCCGGCGCCGGGGCGGACGGCTGCTGCTGCTGCGGCGGTGCGGCCGGGGACGTGCCGCCGGGCGCGTGCTGTGCCCAGGGCAGGTACGTGACCGGGGTGCCGTCGAAGGCGATGACCTCGGCGTCGGCGAGGGTCGGGTCTGCGGGCATGAGTGCTGAGTCCTCCGGCGGTACGGGCTGGACGGGGTCGGGGGCGGGGGCCGGCACGGCGGCCGCGGCGTGCGGGGCGGACCCGGCGGCCGACGGGGGTGTGGCACCGGCGCGCGGGCCCGTTCCGGCCGGGCGCGGGGCGGGCGCCGGGGCGGACGGCGGTACGGCGGTGCCGGTGCCCGCGAGGCTCGCGGCGGGAGCGGCGGCGGCCGGAGGGGCGGCGTGCGCGGCGGGTGCCGGAGCGGTGAGCGAGCCCACCGGAGCGGCCGGGGCCGTCGCGTGGGCCGGGCCGGCGGAGACCGCCGCCGGGACCGCGCGGGGTGCCGTGGAGGTGACGGAGACCGCGCCGGGCACGGCCGTCGTCGCGCCGACCGCGGCCGGGACCTGCGGTGCGGCGGCACCGGCCAGTTCGCGGGCGATCCGGGCCGGGGCCGGGTCCGCGCCGCCGACCCGGAACCGGGCGGGGCGGGCCGGCCGGGCCGGGACGCGTTCGGCGGCCGGGCCGAGCAGCGCGGCCAGGTCGAGGTCCAGGCCGTGGGCGGTGAGCCGGGCGGCGAGCTGGGCGATGGACTTGGTGGCGGCGACCCCGCGCCGGTCGACCGGCACCGCGACGTGCTCCGACTCGCCCAGGGTCTCGCGGACCCAGCGCGAGCAGGTGGCGCTCGGCCCGACCTCCAGGAAGTACCGGAAGCCGCGGTCGTGGGCGCCGCGCACCAGGCGCGGGAAGTCGATCGGGGAGCGCAGGGTGTGCGCGATCCGGCGGGCGATCTCCGCGCGGTCCAGGGCGGGCAGCGCCTCGTAGTCGTAGGCGCTGAGCAGTTCGAGGTCGCCGAGGGAACCGGTCGGGTAGTCGTTGAGCCCGGCCAGGCCCTCGGACTCGGCGTCCACCACAGGGCAGTGCATGACCGCGTTGACGGGCGAGCGCGCGGCCGGGCAGCCCAGTTCCTCGATGAGGGCGCGGCACTGGGCCGGGTCTCCGGCGACGACCAGTTCGGCGGGCGTGTTGACATGGGTGAGGTGCACCCGGTCGTAGCGGGGCAGCGCGGCCCGTACGGTGTCGGCGTCGGTGAGCAGGACGTGGCTCGCCCACACCTGGGCGTCCGGGGTGTCCTCGGGCAGTGCCCATGCCTCGCGGACCGTGCGGCGCGGTCCGCACAGCCGGTCCTTGAAGATGGGGGTGTTGCTGATCAGCGCGTCGTCGCGGCCCTCGGGCCGCCAGCCGCCGGTGGCGAACAGCATGCTGGACTCGCCCAGGCTGTAGCCGAAGCCGCCGTGCGCGGTGATGCCGAGGACGTCGCGCACCAGGTCGGTGTAGAGGATCGCGAAGCTGGTGCCGGTGGCCAGCATGAACGGGATGTCCTCGCCGAGTCCGGCCTCCAGGGCCATCAGCTCCCGGCGGCCCGGGGCGGCCTGGCCGCGCGGGTGGAGCGCGGCGGCCCGCAGATGGCGTTCGGGCGCGTCGGCCTGGGACTCGAAGCGTTCGAGCAGCCCGGGGAAGGCCCGGAACAGGTCCTGGCCGAGGCCCGGGTAGGAGTTGAAGGCGCCCGGGTAGACCAGGGCGACCTTGCCCTCGGGGCCGATCGGGCGGGCGGCGAAGCAGCTGCCCGCCGGGGTGGTCCACTCGCCGCCCGAGGCGTGCACGGCGGGCAGGTCCCGGGCGGCCAGGGCGAGCTGGGCGCCCAGTTCGGCGCGGTCGCGGCCGACGAGCACGGCCCGCACGGTGCGGCCGGTCAGCTCCCGGGCCGCGTCGCGGGCCAGGGCGTACGGGTCGGAGCCCGCGTCCAGCAGCTCGCGGTGCCGCTCCACGGCGGTGAGCAGTCCGTCGAAGGTGTCGGCGGACAGCGGCAGGACGACGGGGCCGCCGGCCCGCTGCCAGTCGCCCGGCACCAGCGCGCCCCGGGTGGCCTCGGCGGAGAGCGTGAGGTGCCCGTGGGCGCCGGACGCGCCGATGAAGCCGACGGCCGCGTACCGGCGCGATCCGGCCGTGCGCCGCAGCCAGGGGCGGGAGGCGTCGGGGACGTAGAGCGCGGAGGCGGCGAAGTCGTCGGCGAGCGCGGCGGCCGGGCGGCGCCAGCCGCTGGTGCCGGGCACATAGCCGTGGTGCAGGCAGAGCACGGTGCGGATGAGTCCGGCCATGGTCGCCGCGCAGCCGGTGTCGCCGATCTGCGCCTTGGCGCTGCCGAGCGCGACCCGGCCGGTGCGGCCGACCGGGCCCGTGGGCGCGTCGGGGGCGTCGGCGGCCGGGAACACCCGGGCCAGCGCGGCGATCTCGGCGCGGTCCTGGTCCGGGGTGCCGCCCGCGTGGGCCTCGATGTAGCCGATGTCGTCGGCGGTGACGCCGGCCTCGGTGAGGGCAGCCTCGGCCGCCGCCGCGTAGGTGTCGGCGTCGGCCTCGGGCACCCGGCCGTCCACGGGCGGCGCGTGCCGTACGGCGACCGCGTCGATGCGGGCGTACACGGGTGCGGCGGCCTCGCCGGGCCGGGTGACGACGAGCGCCCCGGCGCCCTCGCCGATGCGGCGGCCGGCCGCGCCCTCGTTGAAGGTGAGCCCGGCCTCGGCGACCACGTCGGGCCGCAGCAGCAGGTTCTCGGCGGAGCCCGCCAGGTCCACGGCGCCGACCAGGACGGCTTCGATGCCCGGGTCGAGCAGCAGCAGCCGGGCGACCTGGAGGGCCTCGGCGGTGGCCGAGCCGTCGGAGGAGACGGTGAAGGAGGGGCCGGTCAGGTTCCACAGCGAGGAGATGCGGCTCGCCATGACGTTGCCGATGTAGCTGAGCACCTCGTTGGCGACGATCGGGTCGACCACCGCGTCCCGGCCCGCCGCGGTCAGCCGGGCGAGTTCCGCCTCGTCGACCTCGATGCCGGCGCGGGCGAACTCCTCGCGTACGAAGGTGCCCAGGCCGTAGCGGGTGATCCGCAGATGGGTGGTGGGCTCGGTCTCCATGCCGACGACGACCGCGATGCGGCGCGGGGCGGGCGCGGACTCGCCCTTGGGCACGGCGCGGCTGTAACCGGCGTCGTGCAGCGCCTCGTCGGCGACCTTGATGGCCAGGGCGTGCTGGAGGTTGTAGGTGCGCAGGTCGGCGGGCGGGATCCGCAGGTCCATCGGGTCGATGCCGAGGCCGTCGACGAACGCGCCGTGCGGCAGCGCGTCCGGGGAGACGCCCGCGCCGTGTTCGAGGGAGCCGCCGCGGGTCTGGTCGAGGCCGCGCCAGCGCCGCTCGGGCAGCGGGCCCAGGGCGTCGCGGCCGGAGTGCACGGCGCGTTCGAAGGCGTCGACGGAGTCGAACGAGCCGAAGTGCGCGCCGAGTCCGGCGATGTCGAGCGCGGGCACGGGCGTCTCGGCGGGCGGCGCGGTGGCGGTGCTGTCGGCGACGGCGGTGCTGTCGGCGACGGCGGCCGGGTCTGCCTGGGAGAGGACGACGTGCGCGTTGGTGCCGCCGAAGCCGAAGGCGGAGACCGCCGCCCGGCGCGGCCCGGTGCCCTCGGGCCAGGCGCGGCCGGTGCGGACGAGGGCGTCCTCGCCGACCCGGCCGTCCTTGGAGCGGACGGGCTGCTCGACGCCGATGGTCGGCGGGATGTGCCCCTCGCCCATGGCGAGGACGACCTTCAGCATGCTGCTGAGCCCGGCGACGGTCAGCAGATGGCCGATGTTGCCCTTCACGGACCCGATCAGCGGGACCCGGCCCGCCGTGCCGAAGAAGTCGGCGACGGACTGGGCCTCGGTGGCGTCCCCGATGGGGGTGCCCGTGGCGTGGCACTCCAGGTAGTCGATGGTGGTGGGGTCGATGCCGGCCTGCTCGTAGGCGAGCCGGTAGGAGCCGAGCTGCCCGGCGCCCTGCGGGACGAGCAGATGGCGGCCGCTGCCGTCGTTGGTCAGGCCGATGCCGTCGACCACGGCGTGGATGCGGTCGCCGTCGCGCAGCGCGTCCTCCAGCCGCCGCACGACGACCATGCCGGCGCCCTGCCCGGTGAGGATGCCGCCGGAGCGGGCGTCGAAGGGCTGGCTGAAGCCGTCGCGCGGATAGGCGTTGAGGTCGCCGAAGGAGAGGTGGATGAGGGTGGGGTCGGGGGCGCAGACACCGCCCGCGAGGACGACGTCGGCCTGCCCGGCGGCGAGGTGGTCGCAGGCCAGCTTGAGCGCGTACAGCGCGGAGGAGCAGGCCGCGTCGAGGGCGTAGCGGGGACCGCCGAGGCCGAGCGCGGCGGCGGCGACCCCGGCCGGGGAGCCGCTGACGCTCAGGTCCTCGGGGTGCAGTCGCTCCCGGTCGATGCGGTCCTCGGCGCGGGCGAGCGCGCCGAGCGCCGGATGCCCGGCCCGGCGCAGCCCCTCCAGCACGGCCTCCTGGACGAGGGGCACGCTGACCTGGGCGGACGTCGGGGTGGGGAAGGAGTAGTTGCCGAGGACGAGGCCGGTGCGGGCCAGGATGTCCGGCCGGCCGGCGTGTCCGCTGTCGCGCAGCGCCTCCCGGGCCACGTGCAGGGACCAGTGGAAGATCCGGTCGAGTCCGGCGAGGTGCTCGGCGTCCAGCAGGTAGCCCTGCGGGTCGAAGTCGAAGTCGGTGACGAAGCCGCCGCGACGGCAGTAGATGTCGTGCTGGGGGTCCAGGTCGCGGGGCTCGGGCGGCTGGCCGAAGACCTCCTCGCCTCCCTCGCGGCGGCTGTCGGCGCCGGAGCGGAGGTTCTGCCAGAACTCGGCGGGCGTCTCCGCTCCCGGGAACAGGCAGGAGAGGCCGACTATGGCGTACTTGCTCATGAGAGCTCTCGGGTCCCTTCTGACGGGCGGCCGGCCCGGACGGCGGCAAGGTGAGGTTCCGTCCGGGCCGGCCCGATCGCTTGCGCTGGCTGTGGCGTGGTGCGGCTTCGCCGCGGCGGGGCGAAGGTCAGCCGCGGATGAACTTGGCCGCCAGTTGCGGGGCCGAGACCACGCGGACGCCGTCGAAGCGGGTCAGTACGGTTCCGTCGGGTGCGCAGGCCGTGATGGTGAGCGACGCGGTGGTGGAGGTGCCGCCCGCGGCGGGCTCCACCACGATCAGGAACGGCTCGCCGTCGGGCAGCGGGTGGTGCAGGTCGACCCGGCCGACGCCGAGCGGCAGGGACGCGGTGCCCTGGACCAGCCGGACCCAGACCAGACCGGCCTGGAGCAGCAGGTCGGCGGTGCCGGGCGCGAACCGGGTGCCGCCGAACGCGCCGCCCTCGGGCCGCAGTTCGGGCAGGGCGCATTCGAGGACGAGCCGCGAGGAGTCCTCGGCGAGCACCCGGCGCACCCCGCGCAGGGCCGGACCGTGGAAGAGGGTGCCGTCGGTGTAGAGACCGGCCGCGTCGCGTCCGCCGCCGAGGGCGGGCAGTCCGGTGACGGTGGCCGGGGCGGGCGCGGTGCCGGGGACGGCCACGGCCGCGTAGTGCGGACGCGGGGCGCCCTTGGCGTCCGTGGAGCGGATGTCGACCTGGACGCCGTCCGCGGCCGTCGTCATGGTCAGCGCGAGCCGGGCGGGCTGGCTGCCGTCGAAGACGATGCCCTTGTGGACGGAGAAGTCCCGCAGCTGCCGGACCTCGGTGCCCGCGGTGCGCTCGACCGCGCCGATCGCCCAGCCCAGGGCGGCGACGGCGGGCAGGACAGGGGCGTCGCCGATGACGTGGTCGGTGACGACGGTCTCGGCGGTGAGGGTGCTCAGGCCGCGCTCGACGGTGACCGGGCCGGTGGCGGCGGGCCGCTCGGGCTCGGACAGCGGGGTCGTCGGACCGAGCACCGTCACCACGTCGGCGGCGCGCGCGGCGTCGAACTGCTCGGTGAACAGCTTCACTCCGGTGTCCACCGGGATCAGGGTGATGCCGCGCTCCTCGAAGACCGCCTTGATCTCCGGGGAGACCATGCCGCTGTCCCAGGCGCCCCAGTTCAGCGAGGTGACGCGGGCGGCGGGGTGGCGCTGCTTGAAGGAGGAGGCCCAGGCGTTCAGGGTCTCGTTGGCCATCGCGTAGTCGGACTGGCCGCGGTTGCCGAAGAACCCGGCGACCGAGGAGAACAGCAGCACGTGGCGCAGCCGTCCGGTGTCCAGGGCGGCGGTGACGCCGCGCAGTCCGGTCAGCTTCGGCGCGAAGACCCGCTCGATCTCGGAGGCCTTCTTGTTGGCGATGAGCTGGTCGGCCAGGACCCCGGCGCCGTGCACCAGGCCGGTCACGCGCTCCTTGTACGGGGCGAGGGCGGCGGTGGTGGCGGCGGCGTCGGTGATGTCGACGGCCAGGTACTCGGCGGTGCTGCCGGCCTCGCGTATCGAGGCGAGGGTCCGGCGGATCTCCCGGGCGCCGGTGACGGCGCGGAAGAGCTGCTCGACGCGCTTGGGGGTGGGCTTCTCGCCCGACGCCTTCAGCTGGGCCGCGGCGGCGGCCTTGAGCCCGGCGTCGTCGACGCCCTCGGCCCAGGCGGGCTCGTCCTCCAGCGGGGTGCGGCCGAGCAGGAGCAGTCCGGGCCGGTGCCGGGCGGCCAGCTCGGTGACGCAGGAGGCGGTGATGCCGCGTCCGCCGCCGGTGACGACGAACAGGTCCTCGGGGCCGACCTCCGGGATGTCGGCGAGCGGGTGCAGCGGCAGCGGCACCTCGGCGACGCCGAGTCCGACCCGGCGGGTGCCGTCGTGTCCGGCCTGGGTGAGGCCGGCGGCGGCGTCCTGCGTCTCGGCCAGCAGCAGCGCGGCGCCGGTCTCCGGGGTGAGCTCCGGGGCCAGGTCGACGGCCCGGCAGAACAGCTTCGGCGCCTCCACGGCCAGCGTCTTGACGAGGCCGGCGACACCGGCGGCCGGGGTGTGCTCCTCGGTGACGCCGGTGAGGCCGAAGGCGCCGTCGAGGCGGGTGGCGGTGACGAAGGCGGCGCGGCCCGTGTCGGCGGCGGTGTTCAGCGCCTCCACCGCGTGCTTGGCGACGAGCAGGGTGTGCGCGAGGCGGCGGGTGCCGTCGGCGAACTCGTCGTGGTGGGCGGCGGAGAGGTCGATGACCAGGCTGATCCGGTCGGCGAGGACGAGCTCCATCCGCTCGGCGAGTTCGGTGACGCCCCAGCCGGACAGGGCGTGGTCCTTGACGCCGCTGATGCGCTGCGGCACGCCGGGCAGCCGCAGGACGTGCACGTGCCGTCCGGACTCGGTCAGCCGGGCCGCGACCGCGGGGGCCAGCTCGGAGCCGTCGTCGACGATCAGCGCGCCGGACCCTTTGGCGTAGGCGCCGACCAGCTGGTCCGGCACGGGCAGTTCGACGAGTGCGGCCTGCGCGCGGCCGATGCCGCCGCGTGGGCCGCCCGTGGCCTCGGGCTCACCGCCGAAAGGGGCGGGGGCGGCGCTCCCTTCCGGGGTGGTGGTGCCGCTCTGGGCGCCGGACATGAAGTCGACGATGTGGCGCAGGGTGCGCAGCTCGGCGAGCTGCTCGGGACCGGCGGCGACACCGCTGCCGAACCGCTCCTGCATGACGCCCATGATCTCGACCCGCTTGATCGAGTCGATTCCCAGGTCCGCCTCGACATCCATGTCGAGATCCAGCATGTCCGCCGGATAACCGGTCTTCTGGCCCACGACCTCCAGCAGCGCACCCTCCACAGCGGCGGCGTCGGCCACCGGCGCGGACACGGCGGCCGGGGCCACGGCGGCGGGCGCCTGCGGGGCGGACGCGGCGGGCGCGGAGGAGGACATGAACTCCACGATGTCGCGCAGCGTGCGCAGCTCGGCCAACTGCTCCGGACCGGCGGCCACTCCGCCGCCGAACCGCTCCTGCATCACACCCATGATCTCGACCCGCTTGATCGAGTCGATCCCCAAGTCCGCCTCGACATCCATGTCCAGTTCGAGCATGTCCGCCGGGTAACCGGTCTTCTGACCGACGACCTCCAGCAGCGCGGCCTCCACGGCGGCGGCGTCCACCGCCGGTGCGGAGGCGGCGGCCGGGGCGGGGGTCTGGGACTGCGGGGCGGGAGCCGAGGCCGCCGAGGAGGCCATGAAGTCGACGATGTCGCGCAGCGTGCGCAGCTCGGCCAACTGCTCCGGACCGGCCGCGACACCGCCGCCGAACCGCTCCTGCATCACACCCATGATCTCGACCCGCTTGATCGAGTCGATCCCCAGATCCGCCTCGACATCCATGTCCAGTTCGAGCATGTCCGCCGGGTAACCGGTCTTCTGACCGACGACGTCCAGCAGCGCGGCCTCGACCGCGGCGGTGTCCGCGACGGGTGCGGCGGGGGCCGGGGCAGGTGCGGCGGCCGGGGCCGGGGCGGCGGGCAGCGGACGGGCGGCGGGCGCGGGGGCCGGGCTGCCGGCCGGGGCGGTGGCCAGGGCCTGCGGGGCCGGGGCGGGCGCCGCGACGGCGGCGGCCGGGCTGGGCAGCGCGGGCTGCGGGGCCGGCTGGGCGGCGGTGACGCGCGGGGCGGCGGGCTGGGCCGGGACCGGGCGGGGCGCCGTGGCCGGGGCGGCGGTGCCCAGCTCGAGGCCGGCCAGGTCGCGCAGGATCTCGTTGGCGCGCAGGTGGCTGCGGCCGATGTCGAGGCCGTGCTCCTTGACGGCGTTGATCCCGGGCAGGACCTGTCCGAGCCGGCCCTGTTCGGCGGCGCGCTCCAGGAGGCCGGTCAGGCGCTCGGCGCTCTGCAACTGGCTGTTCAGATAGTCGTCGTGCAGGGCGAGATGGTCGGCCACGAGATCGGCCAGGCGGTCACTGTCCACGGGAGCTGTCTCCATGACGGTGGGAGCAGAGGCGGGAGCGGGGGTCGGGGCGGGCGCGGTGGCGAGGGACGCGGCGGCCGGGGCCACCTGGCCCGGCGTGCGCACGGCCACCGCGGCGGAGGAGGTCACTCCGGCGGGGACGGGCGCGGCGGACGCCACGGCGGCCGGGACGGGCGCGGGCGCCGGGGCGGGCAGGCGGGTGGGCGCGGCCGGGGTGTGCGCGGGGGCGGCGCCCGGTCCGGCGGCGGCGCCGCGGCCCGCGCCGCCGTCACCGTCGCCGCGAGCGGTGCCGCCGGTCCCGCCGGTGCCGTTCACGGCGGTGCCGGGCAGGGTCGGTACGGCGATCCGGTAGCCGTTCTCGATGGCGTCCCGGTACTTCGCCTTCCGCTCCGGCGAGACGTAGTTGATGCCGTTGAGCAGGATGGACATGCCCTTGGCGGGAGTCTGCTCGGCCACCGGCTCGACATAGCGGTCGGCCGTCGCGAGGGGCAGTCCGTGCACGGCGAGCTGGGCGACGGCCTGCTTGAGGGCGACGTCCGCGTCGCGGCCGGGTCCGGCGTCCAGGGCGATGGCGGTGTGCTCGCGGTCGCCGAGGATGCGCCGTACGAGCTGGGTGAGCACGTTCTTGGGCCCGAACTCCACGAACACCCGGTGCCCGGCCTCGTACAGCTCCTCGACGCGGGTGGCGAAGTCCACCGGGTTGATGAGCTGTTCGGCGAGGACCGCGCGGTTGGCGGCGATGTCGTCGCCGTACGCGGCGCCCGCGGTGTCGGCGAGGACCGTGCCCTCGGGCGCGGTCACCTCGTAGCGCTCCAGGTCGGCGCGGAAGGCGTCCAGGGCGTGGCCGACGAAGGGGGTGTGGAAGGCGGCGGAGACGGGCAGCCTGCTGGCACGCAGTCCGGCGTCGCGGGCGTCGGCGACGAGGCGGTCGATCTCGGCGGTGGGGCCGCCGACGACGATCTGGTCCGGGGCGTTGCGGTTGCAGACCACCACGCCGTCGCGTCCGGCGATGAGTTCGGTGACCTGCGCCTCGGAGACGGACAGGGCGGCCATGGCGCCGGTGTCGGCACCGGTGCCGGCGTCGGCGGGCGGGGCCATCGCCCTGCCGCGGGCGCGGGCCAGCGCGTGGAACGCCTCGTCGGTGAGGGCGCCCGCGGCCCACAGCGCGGTCAGCTCGCCGAAGCTGTGGCCGAGGAAGCCCTCGGCGCGGAAGCCGAGTTCGCTGAGGTAGGTGAACTGCCCGGCGGACAGCGCGCCGATGGCCGGCTGGGCGTACGCGGTGGCCCGCAGCGCGCTCTCCTGCGTGGCGCGCTCCTCCTCGCCGAAGGCGGGCGGCGGGAAGGCGACGCGGGACAGCGGCTCGGCGCCCTCGAAGTGGTGGTTGGCGGCGTCGAAGGCGGCGCGCAGCGGCGGCAGCGCCATCACGGCGGTCCGGCCGGGGTTGACGTACTGGCTGCCCTGTCCGGCGAAGAGCGCGGCGACCTTGCCCTGGGCGGCGGCCGAGCGGCGGAAGTACACGCCCTTGGGGTGGGACCAGGTGTCGGCGTCGGGGCGGGCGCGCAGTTCATCGAGGGCGAGGGCGCGCAGGTCGGCCAGTTCTCCGGCGGTGCGGGCGACGAACGCGACGCGGGCGTGGCCCTCGGGGGCCGGGCCGCCGGTGGCGGGCGTGCCGGAGGCCAGCGCCTCGGTGAGCTGTGCGGTGTCGGGCGCGTGCCACAGGTGCACGGCCGCGACCGGGTAGGAGACGCGCAGGTCGTCGCCGTCGCCGTACTCCTCCATGACCACGTGGAAGTTGGTGCCGCCGAAGCCGAACGAGGAGAGCGCGGCACGGCGCTTGGGCCGCTCCGGGGTGCGGATCCAGGGCCGGGCCTCGGTGTTGACGTAGACCGGGCCCGAGGTGAAGTCGATGGCCGGGTTGGGCTCGTCCACGTTGATGGTGGGCGGCAGCACCTTGTGGTGCAGGGCGAGCGACAGCTTGATCATGCCGGCCGCGCCGGCCGCCGCCTTGGTGTGCCCGATCTGCGACTTGATGCTGCCCAGGGCCGCGTAGCGGCGGTCCTCGGTGGACTCGGAGACGACCGCGGACAGCGCGCTCAGCTCGGTGGCGTCGCCGACGGCGGTGCCGGTGCCGTGCGCCTCGAACAGCTCGATGCTGGACGGCGAGCAGTCGGCGTCCTCGTAGGCGCGGCGCAGCGCGACCATCTGGCCCTCCTTGCGGGGGGCGTAGATCGACTTGAAGCGGCCGTCGCTGGAGGTGCCGATGCCGCGCAGCACGGCGTAGATCTTGTTGCCGTCGCGCTCGGCGTCGGAGAGGCGGCGCAGCGCGAGCATGCCGATGCCCTCGCCGATGAGGGTGCCGTCGGCGTTCTTGTCGAACGGGCGGATGTTCCCGGACTTCGACAGCGCCGGGGTCTTGCTGAAGCACAGGTACATGAAGATCGTGTTCTCGGCGTCGCAGCCGCCGACGAGCATGGTGTCGGCGCGCCGCTCGACCAGTTCGCTGACCGCGGAGCGGACGGCGCCCAGGGAGCTGGCGCAGGCGGCGTCGATCGTCATGTTGATGCCGCCGAGGTCGAGCCGGTTGGCGATGCGGCCGGCGACGACGTTGCCGAGCATGCCGGGGAAGGAGTTTTCCTCCCACGGGGCGTACGCCAGGCGGAACTTGGCGACGATCTCCTCGGCGTCCCGCTGGGACAGGCCGCAGCTGCGCACGACCTCCTTGAGCACCCCGCTCTGGAGGCGGGCGGTGAGCGGCTGGGTGAGCTGGTTGGCGCCGGTGATGCCGAGCACGACTCCGGTGCGCGCCTTGTCGTACCAGCCCTGGTCGGCTCCGGCGTCCTTCAGCAGGTCGCGGGCGACCACCAGGCTGAGCAGCTGGAGGACGTCGGTGACCTCCAGCGTGTTGGGCGGCAGCCCGAACTCCAGCGGGTTGAACGGTGTGTCCGGGATGAAGCCGCCGCGCCGGGCGTACGTCTTGTCCGGCACGGTCGGGTCCGGGTCGTAGTGCTCGTCGACGTCCCAGTGGTCGGCGGGCACGTCGTCGATGCAGTCGGCGGCCGAGACGACGTTCGACCAGAACTCCCGCAGATTGCTGGACTTGGGGAAGAGCGCGGAGAGGCCGACGATGGCGATGGGTTCCCGGGCGAGCCGACGGTCGAGGTCGGATTCCTGCGAAGAGTTCACGGCGAGTCTCTCTGGATCTGGAGCGAACAGGGAGGTCGGGAGCGGCGGGCGGGCGGTCGGTGGTGGTGCGGTGCGGTCGGGTGGCCGCGTGACCGCCCGCGCGGCTCGGTGGCCGGACGGGACGGACCCGTGGCCCCGGTGAGCGAACGGACGGGCCGGTCCCGGTGAGCGGACGGACCGGACGAGGGGCGTGGCCCCGGTGGACGGACGGGTGCTCAGGTGCTCAGGTGCTCTGGCGATCGGGCGGTACGTCGGCGGGACCGGCGGACGGACGGGTGGCCGGCGGCCGGACGGCCTGCGGCCCGGCCGCCGGGGCGGTCGGGTCGGGCGTCCGGCCCCCGGGGTCCGGCTGTCGCGGATCCGGCTGCCGGAGGGCGGGGCCGTGGCTCCGCCCGTCCGCCGGACGGCGGCGGTGGTCCGCCCGCCGGGGGCGGGGCCGGTGCCCGGCGGGCGGACGGTTCGGGGTGGCGGCCGGTCGCCCCGGCCCGGCGACCGCACTCGCGGGCCGGGGCGACTGGCGCCGTCGGGGGCCTGAGGCCGGGCCTCGTACGGTTCCCGCTGACCGGTCCTGTGACCGGTCCCGGTGACCGTCCCGGGGCCCGTAGGCGGTGGCCCGTGGTCTCGTGGCCCGTGGTGTCCGTGACCGGCGTCCCGGTCGGTGGCCCCTCGGATCCCGGGCGGCCGGTGGCGGCCCAGGAGGAGCCGGGGAAGGCCGGGGCAGCGGTACCGGTCCCGCTCCCCCGCCGTCACCCGCGTCCGGCGCGGCGTCCGGTGGCCGTCCGGCGTCCGGTGGACGTCAGACCGCGGCGGTGCGCCGCTCGGACTCCTCGGCGATGTGGGCCGCGAGCGCCTCGATGGTCGGGTGGTACCAGAGGGCCGTGGTGCCCAGCTCGAAGCCGAGCCACTTCTCCATCTCGCCCGCGATGATCAGGGCGGCGGTGCTGTCGAGGTCCAGCTCGTCGAAGTACTGGTCCGGCGGGACCTGGGACGGGTCGGTGCCCAAGCGCTGCGCGATCTCATCGATCAGCCACTTCTGGGCCTCCTCGGCCGTGATTTTCACCATTTCCGATCCTCTCCGAACGGCTTTTCGCGCGTTGCCGGGGGTGGGTGGAATTCCCGGAGGACGCCCCCTGCGGAGGCGCGTAGATTCTTGAGCTAAGAGGGCCACAAGGGGCCGGACGGCGGACCCTGTCCGCGACGTCGAACCTATGACCGCGGACCTCTTCGGGCAACTGCGACCGGCCCCGGGAAAACATTCCGGGGCCGGGAAGAAAGGGCAGCCGTCCGCCGTCCTCCGGTATTCCACGCGCTGAGCTGGGGCGTTCTGCGGAGGCGGGGTAATACTGATACCGATGTCAGCCTGGGGCGCCGCTGTCAGCGCCCGTGTCAGCCCTGACAGCCGAAGACGCGCGGCGTGGCGTCCGCGTTCCGCGCGGCGCCGGGGCGGCGCGGCACGAGCGGCGGCCTGCGGGTGCGGCCGGACCCGGGGCCGGTGCGGACGAGTTCGTCCACCAGGGCCCGCAGGGACAGCCGCGGCTCGGCCGCCAGGCGCACGGCCGCCTCGCGTAACGGCACGGGCAGCGAGCCGCAGACCGCGACGAGTTCGGCGACGGCCCCGGGTTCGGCGGCCGTGCGTTCGGCGCCGAGGCGGGCCTCGACCAGGGCGTGCGCCTCGGCCGGCGACAGCGCGTCCACGGGGATCGGCACGGCGCCCTCGCGGGTCACCAGGTCGGTCAGCGGGGTCCTGCTGGTGACCAGGACGAGGTTGCCGGGCGTGCCGGGCAGCAGGGAGCGGACCTGGGCGGCGTCGGCGGCGTCGTCGAGCAGGACCAGGAAGCGGCGGCCCGCGACCATGCTGCGGAACAGCGCCGCCGCCTCCTCGCAGGTGCCGGGCACCCAGGCGTCGGGGACGCCGAGCGAGCGCAGGAAGCGGGTGAGCACCGTCGCCGCGGGCACCGGCCGGCCGGAGCCGCCCTGGAGGTCGGCGTAGAGCTGGCCGTCCGGGAACGCCTCGTGCCGCTGGTGGGCCCAGCGGACGGCGAGCGCGGTCTTGCCGACCTCGCGGGGGCCGTGCAGGACGCCGATGCTCACCGAGGCGGTGTCCGACTGGCGTCGTGTCAGCAGGGCGTTCAGCGCGCCGAGCTGCTGGTCGCGGCCGACGAACCAGGGGGTGGTCGCGGGCAGTTGCGCGGGGGGCGCGATGACCCGGAGGGGGCCGTGGGACGGCGGCCCGGACGCGGGCTGCGGGCGCGGCCCGGCGGCCGCCTGGGCGGGTGTCCCGGGCGACAGCCGGGCCGGGAAGCCCAGGGGCGGCTGAGGCCCCGGGACCGGGAACGGCGGGGCCACCGGCATGCCCAGGGGCGACGGAGGCGTCCTGTCCCGGGAGCCCGGGGAGGCCGGGGACGACCGGCGCGCAGCGCCCCGGGACGGCTGGGCCGACGGCGTGCCCGGTGCCATCCGGGACGCCGCTCCCGAGGACAGCCGGTCCGGCGCACCGGAGGCCGGGGGCTCCTGCGCGCCCGGGGCCGACGCCTCCCGCGTCCGGCCGGCCGAGCCGTCCTGCGAACGGCCGCCGAACGCCCCCCGCGGCGCTCCCTGTGTCCCTTCGCCCGGGGCGCCCGGCGCCTGCTCGGGCAGTCTGTCCTGCGGGTACGCCGTCAGCGGCTCCCGCGCGGGCCCGCCCGGCGCGCCGTGCGTCCCGGTGCCCGGCGGGCGGTCCCCCGCCGCGGCCGCGGCCCGGAGACCGCGGGGCCCGGCGCCCGGCAGGTTCCGCGGTCCGCCGGGCGCGGCCGGGGGCACGCCCGGCGGGGCGGTCCGGGATCCGGCGGTCGGCTGGCGTCCGATGGCGGAGAGCAGTTTGGGGGCGCGCCGCGGGTGCTGGGGCGGCGGCCAGGCGGCGGGGGCCGCGAGGGCGGCGGCGGGCTGGGGCAGCGGCTCGGGGGTGTCGGCGGCGATGACGGCGTGGCGGGCGCGCCACACCTCGTCGCTCGGTTCGACGCCCAGTTCCTTGCGCAGCCGGGAGCGCAGGTCGGCGAAGAGCCGCAGGGCGGCGGCCCGGCGGCCGGACCCGGCCAGGGCGAGCATCATCCGCGCCTGGAGCCCTTCGTGCAGCGGGTCCTCGTGGGTGGCCGTCACCAGGTGCTCCACCGCGTAGCCGGGGCGGTTCAGGCGCAGCGCCAGGTCGGCGAGGTCGCTGGCCACGTCGATGTGGCGCTGGGCGACGCGGACGACGGCGGGGTGCTGCCACAGCTGCGGCACGTCCTGGAGGATCCGGCCCTGCCGGCCGCGCAGCGCCTGGCCGTACAGTTCGAGCGCGCTGAGCGGGTCGAACCCGGCGGTCCGCGCGGCCCGTGCGACGCGCTCCTCGAACTGGTGCAGGTCCAGCCGGACGCCGGTGCTGTTGAAGACGTAGCCGCCGCGTACGGTGCCGATGCGGCGGCCGCCGCCCCGGCCGCCGGTGCCCTGGCCGAAGACGCGGCGCAGCCGGGCGGCGTAGGTGTGGACCAGTCCGGCGTACCCGGGCGGGGCGTCGCCGGGCCACAGGACGTCGGCGATCTCCTCGTGCCCGACGACCTGGTCGGGCTGGACGGCCAGCAGGCCGAGCAGGGCGCGGAGTTTGGGCGGGGCGGCCACCGGCAGTCCGGCGCGGAACAGGGTCAGCGGCCCGAACAGGCGTATCTCGTAGGGGGCCGCGGCTCGCTCGTCGGGCCCGCCGCGGGGGCGGGGCCCGTGGGCGGCCAGGTCGTACCCGACGACGCGGGCGAGGCGGTCGAGCGAGTCGTGGCGCGGGGTGTGCACCTCGCCGCGCTCGATGTGCCGTACGGTCCTGACACTGATCCCGGCCCGGCGGGCGACCTCTTCCTGGGTCAGTCCCGCCTTGATACGAGCGGCTCGCAGACCGTCTCTCTCGCGCCCCGCAGTCATCCCCCACCCTTCACGTGCATTCTCGAGCACACATCCGGACAACAGAATCTCTACCGCACGCGCGGAGCGTTCGGTGGGCGAAGCGTAAAAGGGAGGGATTCGTCACGCGGAACGTGTCTCCCTGGCAATGAGTGAATCCCAGGGGCATATTTCCGGAACGAATCCCTCCGCTTTAAATCCGGGCTTTCCCGGACGCGTCATACGGGTTTTCCCGACGGTTACGCGGAAAGTCACCGAAACCGTCTGTCACACCGCGGGGACGCCCTCCTCCGACGCCTTGACCCCGGGGGCGCCCGGACGGTCCCCGCCCGGGGCGGGAGTCGCGGCGCCGCGCACCAGGAGCAGCACCAGGGCGCCGGCGACGACGGCCACCAGACCGCCGAGCAGGAAGACCCGGTCGAGACCCGCCGCGTAGGCGTCCTCCACCACGCGCTGCGCCGCCGCGCGGGACTGCGCGGGGAGCGCGCCGAGCACGGCGCCGGACTGCCCGCCGGTGACGAGCTCGGCCGCGGCGTCGGCGTCGGCGAACAGCTTGCTGTCCGTCAGCTTGGCCGCCACGGCGCCGGACAGGATGGTGCCGACGGCCGGGATGCCCAGCGCGAAGCCGAGCTGCCGGAAGGTGTTGGCCGCGCCGCCCGCCATGCCCGCGCGGTCCGGTGGCGCCGCCGCCAGCGCGGCCGAGGCGAGGATGGGCGAGGCGATGCCGACGCCGACACCGGCCACCAGGAAGCCGGCCAGCAGCCCGGTCCAGCCGGAGGTGCCGGAGACGAACATCTCCAGGAACGACCCGGCGCCGATCAGCAGCAGTCCGCCGCCGATCGGGAACTGCGGCGGCACGTTCGCCAGGAACCGGCCGCCCAGTCCTGCGGCGAGGAAGGACACACCGCTGAACGGCATGAGGATCAGTCCGGCCTTGACCGGGCTGAAGCCGAGCACCGACTGGGCCCACACCGACACGAACACCAGGTTGGCGAAGGCGGCGGCGCTGAAGATGACGGCACCGGCCATCAGGGTGGCGAAGGACGGCGTACGCATCAGCCCGAGGTCGAGCATGGGGTCGCGCCGCCCGCGTTCGACCAGCAGGAAGACGACCAGCGCGAGCGCCGAACCGCCGAACAGGGCCAGGGTGTTGCCGGCGCCCCAGCCGTCCTCGCCCGCGCGGATCAGGGCGAAGATCAGCAGCGTGGCGACGAGGGTGAAGCCGACGGTGCCGGGCAGGTCGACGCGGCGGTCGGTCCGGGTCTCCGAGCCAGCCAGGAAGCGGGCGCCGATGTAGAGGGCGACGGCGGCCACGGGCAGGTTGACCAGGAAGATCCAGCGCCAGTTGAGGTGCTCGGTGAGGATGCCGCCCAGGATCGGTCCGGCCGCCGCGGCGGCGCCGTTGACCGCGCCCCACATGCCGAACGCGATACCGCGGTCGCGGCCTTCGTAGTTGCGCGCGATGAGCGCGGTGTTGGTGGCGAACATGGCGGCGGCGCCCAGGCCCTGCACACCGCGCGCGGCGATCAGCGCCTCGCTGCTGGTGGCCAGGCCGCAGGCGAGCGAGGAGAGGGCGAAGACGGTCAGTCCGGCGAGGTAGACCCGCCGGTCGCCGACCAGGTCGGACAGCGAGCCGAGCGCCATCAGCAGGGCGGCGAGGACGAGGACGTAGACATCGACGACCCACTGGAGGGCGGAGAAGGAGGTGTCCAGCGAGTCGGTCATCTGGGGCAGGGCGACGCTCACGATGGTCACGTCGATGAGCAGCATGAAGGTGCCCAGGCACACGGCCAGCAGCGGCATCCATTTGCGCATGGCGTGGAGCCTCTCGGGGAGGGGGGCCGGCGCGGGCGGGGAAGGGATGGACCCGCGCCGGACGCACACAGGGACGGGAAGGGGAAGCAGGAGGCGGGGAGACAGGTCCCGGCCACCGGGCCGCGGCGGGTCGTCCACCCTCCGCGCACAGGTGTGCGCACAGGGCGTCCGAAGAGGCCGGAGGACCTCTCTTAGCCACTGTCTAAGACTCTACACCAGACTCTTAGACAGTGGCTAATAGGTTAGTGTTGACCATGCCTTGCGAGCCGCCTGGCATCCCAGCGCTGACGGAACAGCGCCCCAGTGTGAGGTCTTTCGTCATGTCAGACTCAGCTCCCCGCCGCCGCTCCCGGGCGTCGGCGGGTCTGCCGCCGATCACGGCAGAGAAGATCATCGACGCCGCGGTCGAACTGACCGGGGAACGCGGGCTCGACGGCTGGTCCATCCGGCAGATCGCCACGCGCCTCGACGTCTGGCCGGGGGTGATCGCCCACCACGTCGGGGACCGCGAGGCGGTGGTCATGGGCGTGACCGACCGCGTCATCTCCCGCATACCCGTGCCCGACGACGACGTCCCCTGGCGGGACTGGTTCCGCTCCGTGATGTCGGAGGGCCGCACCGTGCTGCGCGAGTTCCCGGGCGTGGCCCGGCGGCTGTGCGTCGTCGGCCCGAACGTGCCGGCCGCGCTCCCCACCATCGACACGGGCATCCGGGTCCTGCTGAAGGCCGGGTTCGGCGCGCACGCGCCCGAGGTCTACCGCTACCTGTTCAACTGCGCGTTCACGCTGGTCGCGGTCGAGGACGACCGGGGCAGCTTCCCCACGGCACGCGCCGAGATGGGGCGCGCGATGGCCGCCTTCGCCGAGGACGAGACGCATCCGGGCCTCGCCGCGGCCGGTACCACGGCCCGCTCCCGCAGCACCGACCCCGCGGCCGTCGCCGCGCAGGAGACGGAGTTCTTCCGCTTCACGGTCGAACGCTCCCTGGACGGCGCGGAAGCCATGCTGACGTCCCGCTGAAACAACCTGACGGCGCGGCGGGGACGCCCGGACGACCGCCCGTCCCGGCGCCCTGCCCGCGCCCCCCTCGGCGCCCCCTCCGCGCCCGTACGGCCCGCGCCGGGCCGCGCCGCTCGCCCCGCCCCCGGCGCCTCCGCCCTGTACCTCCAGCCGAACGGCCGTACAGCCATGGCGCCACAGCGCCGTACAGCCACACAGCCATATGGACACACAGCCACATGGACATACGGCGGCAGCCCCGGCCCCCCTCGGAAGGGGCCGGGGCTGCCGCCGTCGTATTGGTCGGGTCAGGCCGTGGGCTGGCCCTGGTCGGCGTGGTCGTCGCTGAGGACGGCCGTCAGATAGCCCGCTATCTCGCCCACCGTGGGGTAGTTCCACAGCAGGGTCGCGGGCAGCGCGACACCCAGGTCGCGTTCGAGCGCGACGCGCAGCGCCGCGGCCAGCAGCGAGTCGACGCCGGCCTCGCTCAGCGGGCGGTGGTCGCCCACGGCGGCGGGCTGGACCCCGAGGACGGCGGCCACCCGGGCGCGGACCCCGTCGAGCAGGTACGCGGTCAGTTCGTCACCGCTCAGACCGACCCAGTCGGGCACCTCGGCCGGCTGCCCCGCCTCGCCGAGGGCCAGGTCGGACAGGAGCGCGGGGCGCGGCCCGGTGTGCCCGGGGCGCAGGCCCAGCACGGCGACCAGCGCGCTCGTCGGGTGGCCCACCGTCTGGTCGAAGGCCCGCAGCGCGCGGTCCGGGGCGATGTCGGTGGTGCCGCGGGCGGCGAGTTCGACGTCGGTGGCCTCCGCCGAGGTGGCCATGCCGAGCCCGCGCCAGCTGGTCCAGGCGAGGGACACCGTCTCCCCGTGGCCGCCCGCGCGCCGGTGCGCGGCCAGCACGTCGAGGAACGTGTTGGCGGCGGCGTACGCGCCCTGGCCGGGCAGACCGAGCAGCGGTCCGGCGGAGGAGAACAGGACGAAGAAGTCGGTCGAACCGGGCGGGAACAGCTCGTGCAGGACCAGCGCGCCGTCCGTCTTGGGCCGCATCACGGCCCGCAGGTCGTCCGCCTCGAGACGGTGCAGCAGCGCGCTGTGGACGGTGCCCGCGGCGTGCACGACACCCCGCACCGGGGGCAGTTCGAGCGCGTCGAGCGCCGCGCGGGTCGCGACCGGGTCGGTGATGTCGGCGGCGACCGTGCGGACGGTGACCCCGGCCGCCTCCAGCCGCCGCAGCGCCGCGACGCGCGGATCGTCGTCGGACCACCGCGACCGCGGCGGCACCGGCGTACGGCCCAGCAGCACGATGCGGCGCGCGCCGCGCTCGGCGAGGTGTCCGGCCAGTTCGAGACCGAGCACACCGAGACCGCCGGTGATCAGATAGGTGCCGTCGGGGCGGCAGGCGAACGGCTCACCGTCCGGGGCGAGTTCGGCCGGGGCCAGCCGCGGCACCCGTACGCCCTCGGCGGTGAGCGCGACCACGGGCTCGGCCGGCCGCAGGTGCAGCAGCCCGAACAGCAGCCGGACCGGCAGCTCGGCGGGCGCTCCCGCCGGGAAGTCGACGACTCCGCCCCAGAACTCGGGGTGCTCGCTGGCGGCGACCCGGCCCATGCCCCACAGCGGGGACTGGGCGAGCGCGTCGGCGGCCACGGCCTCGCGCACACCCGAGGTCAGGCACCACAGCAGCGGCCTGCGGCCGGGCAGCGCCGCGATGTCGGCCACCAGGCGCGCGAACTCCACGGCCACGTCCGCCGGTTCGGCGCCCTGGGTGCCGTCCGGCAGACCGGGCGCGAACAGCACGTGGTCGGCCTCGGCCAGGGCCGCCCGGTCGGCGCTCACGGTCACCCCGTGGGCGGCGGCCTCGGGCACCAGCGCGCGGGCCGCCTCGGTGGAGCCGAGCACCAGCACGGTGCGGCCGGTCAGCCGGGTCGGGGCGGCGGCATCCACCGGGAAGGGCTGCCAGACCACGTCGAAGCGCCCGTCGGTGCTCTGCTCCTCGCCGGACAGGTCGCCGTCCAGCTCGCCGTAGTGCAGGCCGCGCAGCGTCAGCAGCGAGCCCGCGTCGTCGCCCTCGCCGCGGATGTCGACGTGCACGGACGTGGGCCGGTCCGCGTCCAGGCGTACGGCGATGAGGGCGCGGCGCGGCGCCGGGCCGGTCCGGGTGACCTGGTCGACATGGGCGGGCATGCGCAGCACGGCCGGGCCGGAGAAGATCACCGAGGCCATGGACAGCGCGGCGTCCAGGATCGCGGCCCAGCTGCGGTCCAGCGGGGCGCTCGCGACGGCGGTGAGGGTGCCCTCGCCGCGGTGCAGGGTGTCGATGGTCCAGGGGTATCCCATGTCGGCGACGCCGAGTTCGGCCAGCCGCTCCACGACATGGCCGGGGTCCAGCTCCTCAGGGCCGCGCACGACCGGGAGCAAGGTCGCCGTCTCCTCGGTGCCGTCGGCGCCGGCGGTGGCGAAGGTGTGCGTGGACCAGGCCGTGTCGGGGGCGCCGAGGCGGCGGGAGACCAGCCGCAGCGCGGTGCCCTCGCGGACGATCTGCACCTCGCGCGTCTCGGTCTGCGGGACCACCACCGGCTGGCGCAGCCTGAGGTCGGACAGGGTGTCGGTGCGGCCCGCGGTGAGGAAGGTGTTGATGAGGACCGCGGCCGGGACGATCTCGGTGCCGAGGACCGGGTGGCGGCGCGGATAGGGGCGGGTGCGCAGGTCGAGCGTGGTCTGCCAGACCCGGGTGCGCGAGCCGTGCACCGCGGTCTCGGTGCCGAGCAGGGTGTCCACCGGGGACTCGGTGCCGGTGCGGGCGTCGACCCAGTGCCGCTCGTGCTGCCAGGCGGCGCTCGGCAGGGCGGTCAGCGTGCCCGCGGGCTGGAGCACCGACCAGTCGACGGGGACGCCGTGGCAGTGCAGCCGGCCCAGCGAGGTGAGCAGCGCGGCCCGCTCGGGCTGGCGGCGGCGCAGGCTGGGGGTGACGAGGGCGCCGGGCAGGTTGGCGACGACCTCGGTGATCGAGTGGCTGACCACCGGGTGTGCGGAGATCTCCAGGAAGAGCCGGTGGCCGTCCTCGACGGCGGCCTGCACGGCCTGGTGGAAGCGGACCGGGTTGCGCAGGTTGGCCGCCCAGTAGCGGGCGTCCTGGCGCTGTCCGGAGCGCGGGTCCTCGACGGCGGTGAGATAGAGCGGCACCTCGGGCGTACGGGGTTCGAGGTCGGCGACGGCCACGGCGAGGTCGGCGGCGGCGCCGTCCATGTGCGGGCTGTGGAAGGCGACGTCGGAGTCGATGCGGCGGACGGTCCAGCCCAGCGACGCCCACTGCTCGGCGGCCTGGTCCACGGCCGGGACGTCACCGGCGACGACCGTGGAGGAGGGCGCGGCGGCGATGGCCGCGCACAGGGTGCCGTCCTCGCCGATGTGCTCGCGGACCTCGTCGAACGGCCGGTCCACCATGATCATGGCGCCCTTGCCCGCGGCCCGGCGCAGCAGCACGGAGCGGCGGCAGACCAGCCGGGCGCCGTCCTCCTCGCTGAGCACCCCGGCGGCGACCGCGGCGGCGATCTCGCCGACCGAGTGGCCGATGACGGCGCCCGGCCGGACGCCGTGGCGGCGCCAGACCTGGGTCAGACCGACCTGCACGGCGAACAGCATGGACTGGATGATGTCCACCGAGCCGAGGTCGTCGCCGGTGAGGACCTCGCGCGGGGTGACGCCCAGCTCCTCGGCGTAGACGGGACCGAGGCGGTCGATCGCGGCGGCGAACACCGGCTCGGTGGCGAGCAGTTCGCGGCCCATGCCGGCCCACTGGGCGCCGTGTCCGGAGAACACCCACACGGGGTGGCGGGCCGGACCCGAGGTCTCGCCGGTGAGGACGGCCGGGTGCGGGCGGCCCTCGGCCAGCGCGGCGAGCCCTTCGGCGAGTTCGTCCCGGCCGGCGGCGACGACGGCCGCGCGGGCGCCCAGGTGGGCGCGGCGGTGGGCGAGGGTGTGGCCGGTGTCGGCGAGGGTGTGGCCGTCGAGCGCGGCGGCGAGGCGGGCGGCCTGGCCGACGATGCCGAGTCCGGTGCCGGAGGAGAGCGGGTACAGGGTCGCCGTCCCGGCCCCGGCGGGCTCCGCCGCGGGCTCGGCGGGAGCGGGCGGCGCCTGTTCGAGGACGACGTGCGCGATGGTGCCGCCGTACCCGTAGCTGGCCACGCCCGCCAGGCGGGCGCGGTCGGAGCCGGGCCAGGCGGTCGCCTCGGTGACCAGGCGCAGTCCGGCGGTCTCCCAGGGGATGTCGCCGCGCGGGCCGCGGGTGGACAGGGTGGGCGGGATGGTGCCGTGCTCCATGGCGAGCGCGGTCTTGATGAGCCCGGCGATACCGGCGGCGGCCTCGCAGTGCCCGATGTTGGACTTCACGGAGCCGATCAGGCACGGCCGGGCGCCCTCGGGCCGGTCGCCGACGACCTCGGCGAGCGCGCTCGCCTCGATGGGGTCGCCGACCCGGGTGCCGGTGCCGTGCGCCTCGACGTAGTCGACGTCGTGCGGGGCGACGCCCGCGGCCTCGTACGCCTTGCGCAGCAGGTGGGCCTGCGCGGTCGGGCTGGGCGCCATGATGCCCTCGGTGCGGCCGTCCTGGTGGACGGCGCTGCCGCGGATCAGGGCCAGCACGCGGTCGCCGTCGCGCCGGGCGTCGGAGAGCCGCTTGAGGACGACGATGCCGCAGCCCTCGCCGCGGCCGTAGCCGTCGGCGGCGTCGTCGAACGCCTTGGAGCGGCCGTCCGGGGAGATGGCGCCCGCCCGGTCCAGGACGGTGGTCAGGCCGGGGCCCGCCATCAGCATGACGCCGCCGGCCAGCGCCACCGGCACCTCACCGGCGCGCAGGCTCGCGCACGCCTGGTGGACGGCGACCAGCGAGGAGGAGCAGGCGGTGTCCACGGCCAGGGAGGGGCCGCGCAGATCGAGGGTGTAGGAGATGCGGTTGGGCACGCCGCACAGCGAGGAGCCGATGCCCGTCCACGCCTCGACGCCGGGCAGGTCCTCCAGCAGGCGGCGGCCGTAGTCGTCGGTGCCGACGCCGACGAACACACCCGTGTCGGTACCGGCCAGGGAGGTGGGCGCGATACCGGCGTGCTCCAGGGCCTCCCAGGCGACCTCCAGCGCGATGCGCTGCTGCGGGTCGAGCTGGCGGGCCTCGGTCGCCGAGATGCCGAAGAAGGCGGCGTCGAAACCGGCGATGTCGCCGAGGAACGACCCGTTCGGGGTGACGCGGGTCAGCACGGCCGCGTTCTCCCGCGACTGCGCGCGCTGCGGCGCCCACCGGTCCTCGGGTACGGGGCCGGACGCGTCCACCGCGTCCATCAGCAGGTCCCACAGCGCCTCGGGCGAGTCGGCGCCGCCGGCGAAGCGGCAGCCGATGCCGATGACGGCGATGGGTTCCGTGGGGCTCGGGGGCAGGGGGGACAGCTCACTCATGGGTTCACCGCTCACGAGTCGGCGCCGTCCGTGGCGGACGGCGTGGGAAGGGAGGCGTCGGGACGGGGCAGGGAGACGGGCGGGCGGACGGACGGGCGGCGGAACGAACGGGACGGGCCCGGCGCCCGGCGTCCCGGCCCGGGACGGGGCGGGCCCGTACGGGCCGGAGGCGGAACAGGGGCGGGCGAGGCATCGGACGCCCCGCCCCGCCCGAGGGCGAGGCGGGCCTGTACCGGGGCCGGGACGGGGCGGGCCCGCCGGTCCCGTCCCGGGCGGACCGGCCCGCGGCGGGCCGGTCCCCGGTTGGACCGGTCCCCGGTTGGACCGGTCCCGGATGGGCCGGTCCCGGATGGGCCGGTCCCGGATGGGCCAGCCCCCGGCGGACCGGCCCCAGGCGGGCTGGTCCCGGGCGGGCTGGTCCCGGGCGGTCCGGCCCCAGACGGTCCGGCGCTGGGCCGGACCCGGGCCGGTCCGGTGGAGGCCGGGTCCGTGCGGGCCGGGCCGTCGCACCGCCCCTCCGCCCGCGCGCCGCCCCCGCCCCCGCGCACCGCCCCTCCGCCCGCGCGGCGTCAGAAGTACATGACCGCCTTGTCCCAGTCCTCGTCCTCCGCGAAGAGATAGCGGGCCTTGAGGATGTCGCGCTGGGCGGTGAGGGCCTCCGCCGGGACGAGGGTGCCCGGGGCGAGGCCGGTGATGCGGTGCGGGACCCCCAGTTCGCGGTCGAGCGCGGCGCCGAGCTCCTTGACGGCCCGCTGCCGTACCGGCTCGGGCGCCTCGAACTCCAGCTCCAGCACGTCCGGGTGGGCCTTGGCCCGCCAGAACATCACCTCGTACGCGGCCGGCAGGGAGAACACCAGCTCCTCCAGCCGCTGCTGGGTGACGGTCGCCGGACCGATCCGGTGACCGGTTCCGGCCCGCCCCAGCACGGTGACCGTGGGCAGCAGCCAGCCGCAGCCGCACGGGTCGGTGGACACCTCGACGTCGTCGGCGAGGTTGTAGCGCAGCAGCGGCATCGCGTCCCGGTACAGCGGGGTGACGACCATCTGGCCGCGGCCCGCCTCGGAGAGCGTGCCGGTCCTCGGGTCGTACACCTCGAAGATCGCCCGGTCCGCCCACAGGTGCATCCGGCCCTCGGGGCACTGCCCGGCGATGGTGCCGGTCTCCGTGGAGCCGTACTCCTCGACGACCGGGATGCCGCCCCAGATCTCGCTGAGCCGGCGGCGCCGCACCTCGGTCAGCGGCTCGGCGGCAGTGAACATGGCCCGCAGGTGCGGGAAGTCCTGATCGGGGCGGAGTCCGGCGGCCTTGGCGGCGGCGGCCAGCATGGTGATCTCGGTCGGGTTGCACCAGGTGAGCGTCACGTCGAGGGTCTTCAGGACGCGCACCATGCGGGAGAGCGGGGTGGCCAGCGAGCGGGCGTCGCCGGGGACGACGGTCGCACCGCGCAGCCGTCCCGCGGCCTGGGCGAGGTGGCCGGTGATGACCAGGCCGTAGGGGGTGCGCACCAGGAAGGTGTCGGAGGGGTGGATGCCGGTCCACTTGCGGGCGAAGCGCTCGGCGAGGTCGGTCCAGTCCTCCTCCGTGTAGTAGGAGGCGGTGGGTTCGCCCGCGGTGCCGCTGGACTCGTGGTAGGTGGCCAGGTGTTCGCGCCCGACCGCGAGCATCCCGAAGGGGTACTGGTCGCGCAGGTCCTGCTTGGCGGTCACCTCGACGCCGGCGAAGTCGTCCGCGGTGCGCGGCGGTGTGGTGCCGCGGTAGCGGGCCGCGTAGAACGGCGAACGGAGTGCCTGCGCGAGGACCCTCGGCAGCTGGGACCGCTGGAGCTCGGCCAGTTCGGCCGGGCTCGACCAGTCACCAAGTTCCGGACGCGAGCGCGACATTGGGATCTCCCTCGTGTGTGCCCTGGGGCCTGTCGTACGGATCAGCCCGGGGCCGCGGGGCCGACGCGCGCCCCGCTCACCGGCGTTCGCCCGGTGCTGTCCTGTGCTCCGCGGAACCCGTGGGCCGCGGATCCGTGGGGATCCGCGGCCGCCGAGAGATCCGGGAGGACAGGCCCCGGCCGCGCGAGGTGTCACGCGGCGGCTGCGCTGAAGGCAGCACATCACCGGGGGCGGGGCGGCAACGCGAGTAGTCGCCACTCAATTCGCCCACCGGGCCCGTCGGGCGGCCCGGGGCCCCGCCGCCGCACGTGGGCGCCCTGCCGCCGCCGTGGCCGGGGCCACCGCGGGCCCGCCGGGTCCGGGCAGCGGCCGGGGACCGGTTGAGTACCGCCTACTCATGAGGGTCCGGCGGCCCCGGTGCTGTGCTTGCGGCCGAGACACCCGGCGGCCACCGGAGCACGCCCGGCACCCGTCCGGCCATCGCCCGGCACCGCCCGCACCGCCGCCGCCACCGGCGCCGCACCACCCGCACCGCCGTACGCCCCCTCCCCCACCTCTTCCCCCACCCATTCGCCAGGACACGCACAGGACATGAAGGAGTCGGCTCGATGAGGACTGCGAACCTGTATCTCGCCGGGATCGGCAGCCACCTGCCGCCCCTGTTCCCGGCCGAGCGGGCGGTCGCGGAGGGGCTGTACGACGAGGAGGCGCGGCAGTCCTCCGGGATGCGCTCGGCCGCCGTCAGCGCCTCGACCCCGGCCCCGCAGATGGCGATCGACGCGGCGCGGGCCGCGCTGGAGTCCTCCGGGCACGACGCGGACGACATCGGCATCCTGCTGCACAGCTACACCCACCACCAGGGCCCCGACGGCTGGTCGGCGGTGCACTACATCCTGAACAACACCGTGGACCGCCCGGTGCCCGCCGTGGAGATCAAGCAGGGCTGCCTCGGCATGCTGGCCTCGCTGGACGTGGCCGCCGCCCGGCTGATCGCCAACCCGACGCACGACGCCGCGCTGATCACCACCGGCGACAACTACTCCACCCCCGGGGTGGAGCGCTGGCGCGCCTCGGGCCTGTTCGTGCTCGCCGACGCGGGCTCGGCCGTGGTGCTCTCACGCCGCGGCGGCTTCGCCGAACTGCTGGCCCTGGACTCGCTGTCGGACTCGTCCATGGAGATCCTGCACCGGGCCGGCGAGGAGCTGTTCCCGCCCGGCGTCACCCGGGGCCGCGGGCTGAACTTCGCCGAGCGCGCCGAGAAGGTCCGCGAGCAGTGGGCGGCCGGCCAGGCCCCGCCGATCAAGAACTTCGGCGACCGGGTCGCGGAGGTCACCGAGCGCGTCCTGAAGCAGGCCGACGTGTCCTGGGACCAGATCGCCAAGGTGTGCCACGTCGGCTTCGGCCGGCCGGCGCTGGAGGCGATGTTCCTGCTGCCGCTGGACGTCCCCGAGGAAAAGACGGTCTGGGAGTACGCCAACACGATCGGGCACACCGGCGCCGCCGACCTCTTCCTGGGCCTTGAGCACGTGTGGCGCACCGGCCAGGTCGGGCCCGGCGACCATGTCCTGCTGATCGGCGCGAGCACCGGCATGGAGGCCGGCGCCGCCGTCGTACGGATCGCCGAGGCCGCTCCCGGCTCCCAGGGGGGCGGCGATGCTTGAGGGTTGCGTCCCCTGGCCCGAGGACATCGCGGCGCGCTACCGCGAGCAGGGCATCTGGCGCGGTGACACGCTCGGCACGGTGCTGCGCGAGGCCGCCCGCCGGTACGGCGAGCGGACCGCGCTGGTGCACGGCGAACGCCGGATCAGCTACGCCGAACTCGACCGCTGGGCCGACCGGCTGGCCGCCGGGTTCGCCGCGCACGGGCTGAGGGCCGGCGACCGGATCGTGGTGCAGCTGCCGAACGTGCCCGAGTTCGTGGCGATCGCCTTCGGGCTGACCCGGCTCGGCGCCAAGCTGGTCTTCTCGCTGCCCGCGCACCGGGCCACCGAGCTGGTCCACCTGGTCGAGCTGAGCGGCGCCGTGGGCTTCCTGGTGCCCGAGTCGCACCGCGGCCACGACCACCGCGAGCTGGCCCGGCAGGTGAAGGCGGAGACCAGCACCCTGGAGACGCTCTTCGTGCTGGGCGCCAAGACCGAGGGGTTCGTCTCGGTCGCCGAGCTGGAGACGGCGGTCCCCGACCCGCGGCCGCTGCCCGAACCCGACGCGTCGGACGTGGCGTTCTTCCTGCTGTCGGGCGGGACCACGGCCCTGCCGAAGCTGATCCCGCGCACCCACGACGACTATGTGTACATGTCGGGCCGGGCCGCGGCGGTGTGCGAGCTGGCCGAGGACGACGTGTATCTGGCCGTGCTGCCCATCGAGTTCAACTTCGCCTTCGGCTGCCCCGGTCTGCTCGGCACGTTCCTGACCGGGGGCACCGCCGTCCTCGCCGACACGCCCAACCCGCTGGACTGCTTCCCGCTGATCGAGAAGCACGGCGTCACCGTCACCGCGATGGTGCCGTCCATCATGACGCTGTGGCTGGAGGCGGCCGAGTGGTCCGGGGAGGACCTGTCGACGCTGCGGCTGGTGCAGGTCGGCGGGGCCCGGATGACCCGCGAGTTCACCGAGCGCATCCAGCCCGTGCTGGGCGCCCGGCTCCAGCAGGTGTTCGGCATGGCCGAGGGCCTGCTCACCTTCAGCCGCCCCGACGACCCGGCCGACGCGGTGCTCACCACGCAGGGCCGGCCGGTCTCCGACGCCGACGAGGTGCTCATCCTCGGCGAGGACGGCACCCCGCTGCCGCCCGGCGGCATCGGCGAGCTGGTCACCCGCGGCCCGTACACGCTGCGCGGCTACTACCGGGTGCCCGAGTACAACCGGCGGGCCTTCACTCCGGACGGCTTCTTCCGCACCGGTGACCTGGCCCGGCTCACCGAGGACGGCGACCTGGTCATCGAGGGCCGGATCAAGGAGACCATCATCCGCGGCGGTGACAAGATCGCCGCCGGTGAGGTCGAGGACCTGCTGCTCACCCACCCGGACATCGCGGCGGCGGCCGTCATCGGCGTACCGGACGAGTTCCTGGGCGAGCGGATCTGCGCGTTCCTGGTGGCCGCGGGCCCCGAGGTCTCCCTCGCCGACCTCAAGCAGGCCGTGCACGCACGGGGCGTGGCCGACTACAAGCTGCCCGATCTCGTGCACTACCTGCCCGAACTCCCCCTGACCCCGCTCGGCAAGGTCGACAAGAAGGCGCTGGCCCGACATGCCGCGTCCGAGCAGGAAGGCTGACGTGGACATCACCGCATTCCCGACCGAAGACGAACTGCGCGCCACCGTGGCGCCCGTACTGGGCCTCGCACCGGAGCGGATCGAGCCGGACGCCAGTCTGGTGCTGCTCGGGCTCAGCTCGCTGGAGATCATGCGGCTGGTCAGCCGCTGGCGCAAGGCGGGTGTCCCGGTGCAGTTCGAGGCGCTGGTCGCGGCGCCGACCCTGAGCGGCTGGCTGGCCCACTTCGACTCGCTGCGCACCTCCGCGCCGACCGCGCCCGGAGCGGCGTGATGGGGGCCCGGCTGATCACCGGCGGCACCGTCTACACCGCCGACGCCCAGGAGTCCGTGCACGCCCGCGGCGCGGTGCTGACCGTGGACGACAAGGTCGTCGCGGTGGGCCCGGCCGTCGAGGTGGAGCAGGCCGTCCAGGCGCTGGACCCGGCCGTGCGCGCGGAGCTGCGCCGCCTGGACGCGAGCCGGATGATGGTGCTGCCCGGCTTCGTGAACGCCCACTGGCACGAGATGTTCGCGATGGGCTTCACCATGCGCGGCGCGCTGCGCCCGCCCTCCGACCGCGCCGACCAGGTCGCGTTCATGGGCGGCGGCGGTGACATGCACCAGATCTCCGCCACCTTCGACCGGTTCGACGGCCTCATCGAGGCGATGACCGAGGACGAGGCGCGGGCCATCGCCGAGTACTCGATGTGGATCCAGTTGCGCGGCGGTGTCACGACGCTCGGCGACATGGGCTCGCTCAACCGGCCGCTGGCCATGGTGGAGGCGGCGCGCCGCCTCGGGATGCGCTTCTCGGCGTCCACCTGGGCGAGCGACGCGGTGCTGGCGCCGGACCGGTCGCGGTTCCTGCGCACCCGGGACGCGGACACGGTGCTCGCCTCCTTCGAGGCGTTGCTCGGTGCGGTCGCCGCCGACCCCACGGGCCGCATCCGGTGCCGCCCGAACGTCTCGTACGTCACCAACATGACGGACGAGCTGGCGCGCGGCATGGCCGAACTCGTCGAGCGGCACGATCTGCCGTTCGCCACGCATGTGGGCGCGCTGCGCAACGAGGCCGACGCGATGCGCGCCTACCACGGGGAGACCGGGGTGCGCCGGCTGGCGGAGGCGGGTCTGGTCGACGAGCGGCTGATGGCCGGGCACAGCGCCTTCCTGGACGACCAGGAGCAGAAGCTGATGCTCGCCGGGCGGGCGCACATCTCCCACTCCCCCGGCAAGTACGGCCCGTCGGGCGAGTCCGCGCTCACCGAGACCGGTGTGGTCCCGGCGCTGCGCCGGGCCGGGCTGGACGTGTCGCTGTCGACCGACGCGGCGGCGCTGCCGGGCGCGGGGATCGCCGAGACGATGCGCGCGGCCTGGCAGATGTACAACGAGATGAGCGCCGACCAGACCGAGGTGCTGCCCACCGACGCGCTGGCGATGGCCACCCGGATCGCGGCGAAGGGCCTGCGCTGGGACGACGCGGTCGGCAGCCTGGAGCCCGGCAAGCAGGCCGACCTGCTGCTGGTGCGCACGGACGACTGGCGCTATCTGCTCAACCCGCGGCCGCTGGAAAGCTTCCTGTGGCTCGCCGGTTCGGCGGACGTGGACACGGTGATCGTCGGCGGCCGGACCCTCGTGGAGGGCGGCCGGGGCGTGGAGGTCGACGAGGCGGCACTGCGCGACCGCTACCTCCAGGCACTGCGCGGTTTCACCACCCGCGCCCTGCGCGTTCCCGCGGAAGCGGTCGACCCGGTACTGGCGGAGGTGGCCCGATGAGCGACACCCTCACGACAACAGGCACGACCGGCACGGCGGCCGCGGCGGGCGCCGAGTGGTCCGGCAGCGCGGTGGTCACCGGCGCGGCCGGCGGCATCGGCGCCGAGATAGCCCGCGCGCTGGCGGCGGCCGGTGTCCCGGTGGCGCTGCTGGACCGTGAGCCGGGGGCGCTGCGCGAGCTGGCGTCGGAGCTGAGCGCGGCCGGCGGCACGGTGCTGGCGGTGGCCGCCGATGTCACCGACAGCGCGGACGTGGACGCCGCCGTCGCCAAGGCGGAGGCCGAACTCGGGCCGGTCGCCTACCTGGTGAACGGCGCCGGGGTGCTGCACAGCGGCCCGGCCGGGGAGTTCTCCGACGAGGACTGGGACCACACGCTCGCGGTCAACGCGGGCGGGGTGTTCCGGGTGAGCCGTGCGGTGGCCCGGCTGATGGTCCCGCGCGGGCGCGGCTCGATCGTGACGATCGCCTCCAACGCGGCGCTCACCCCGCGCACGTCGATGGCGGCGTACGCGGCGTCCAAGGCCGCCTCGGCGATGTTCACCAAGTGCCTCGGTCTGGAGCTGGGGCGGCACGGCATCCGCTGCAACGTGGTGGCGCCCGGTTCGACGCGTACGTCGATGCTCACCGCCCTCCAGGGCGACGCGGCCGTGCGCGCCTCGGTGGACGGGGTGCCCGACGCGTACCGGGTCGGCATCCCGCTGGGCCGGATCGCCGAGCCCGCGCACATCGCCGACGCGGTGCTGTTCCTGCTGTCCGACCGGTCCGCGCACATCACGCTCCAGGACCTGACCGTGGACGGCGGCGCGGCCCTGGGCGTCTGAGGCCCGCCGCGCCCGTCCGCACCGTACCGCCCGCCGTCCCGTACGGCCCTCCCGGACCGGCCCCGCCACGGGCCGTGCGCCCGGACCGACTTCCCCGAGGTCCGGGCCGGGATGCGCCCGGGGCCGAATCCCCCGCGGTCCCGGGCGCACACCTCGTCCCCTCGCTTCTCCCGGCACTCCCTCGCTTCTCCCGACGCGCTCCCCCACGCGCATCCGCCGCCCCACCGGTACTCCCAAGCTCCACCGGCACCACCGGCACCACCGGTTCACCCCCGCCGGGCCCCCGGTCACCGGGGCGCACCCGGCACCGGACGCCGGCCGTTCTCCGACCAGGAAAGGAACCAGACGTGGCGATCGCACCGATCGACCCGTATCCGATGCCACGGACCGCAGAGCTGCCGCCCAACACCGTTTCCTGGCGCGTCGACCCGCACCGGGCGGTGCTGCTGGTGCACGACATGCAGCACTACTTCCTCGCCCCGTTCCGGCACGGCGCGCAGCCGCACACCGACCTGGTCGCGAACGTGGCCCTGCTGCGCGAGCGGTGCGCCGCCGCCGGCGTCCCGGTCGTCTACTCGGCGCAGCCCGGCGACATGACCCCCGCCCAGCGCGGTCTGCTGGCGGACTTCTGGGGCGCGGGCATGTCCGCGGACCCCGAGGACCGGGGCATCCCCGAGGTCCTGGCACCCGGCGAGCGGGACACCGTCCTGGTGAAGTGGCGGGCCAGCGCCTTCCACCGCACCCCGCTCCTCGAACTCCTGCGCGAGCAGGGCCGTGACCAGCTGATCATCTGCGGTGTCTACGCGCAGGTGGGCATCCTGCTGACCGCGTGCGACGCGTTCGCGCACGACATCCAGCCGTTCGTGGTCGCCGACGCGGTCGCCGACTTCACCCCGGACCGCCACCGGATGGCACTGGAGTACGCCGCCTCCCGGTGCGCCGTGGTGGCACAGACCGGGACGGTGCTGAGCGAGCTGGCGGCCCCGGCCGCCGCCTTCGCCGGCGAATTCGCGGGAGATCCCGTGGGAGGCCCCTCATGACACCCCCGTACCGGCCCGGGTCCGTACCCGAGCCGCCGTCCCTGACGGAACTGGCCGCGGGCGGGCAGCCGTTCGCGGTGCTGCACCGGCCGGAGAGCGGCACAGCGGGCCAGGTGGACGTGCTGGTCGGCGACTTCGGCGTGGTCGCGGGGACGGCGGACCTGCCGGTTCCCGAGTCCGGCGAGCCGGGCCGCCACGAGGTGCTGGCCGTGCTGCCCTACCGGGTGATCGGCGAGCGCGGCTACGACCACCACAACGACGGCGAGCCGCTGCTGGTGATGCCGGTGCGCGCGCAGTCTCAACTGCCCGTGGACGAGGTGCTGGACACCGTCCTGGCCTGGCCGTTCGTCACCGGCGAGGGCCGTTTCGACCTCGACGACGAGGAGTACGGCGAGCTGGTGCGCCGGGTCCTGGACGAGGAGATCGGGCACGGCTCCGGCGCCAACTTCGTGCTCAAGCGGACCTTCGTCACCGAGGTCCCGAACTGGTCGGCGCGGACCGCCCTGGCGTTCTGGGGGCGGCTGCTGCGCGGCGAGCCCGGCGCGTACTGGACGTTCCTCATCCACACCGGCAGGCGCACCTTCATCGGGGCCAGCCCGGAGCGCCATGTCAGCCTCGACGACGGTGTGGCCGTGATGACGCCGATCAGCGGCACCCACCGCTATCCGGCGGGCGGCCCGGACGTCGGCCCGGTGCTGGACTTCCTCGCCGACGGCAAGGAGACCAACGAGCTGTACATGGTGCTGGACGAGGAACTGAAGATGATGAGCCGCGTGTGCGACGACGCGCACGTGGTCGGGCCGCTGCTGAAGGAGATGGCCCACCTCGCCCACACCGAGTACCGCATCGTCGGGCACAGCGGCCGGGACGTGCGGGAGATCCTGCGCGAGACGCTGCTGGCCCCGACGGTGACCGGCAGCCCGCTGGAGAGCGCCTCCCAGGTGATCGCCAAGTTCGAGCCGGACGCCCGGGGCTACTACGCCGGGGTGGCGGCGCTGATCGGCCGCGACGAGGCGGGCCGGCGGCGGATGGACTCGGCCATCATGATCAGGACGGCGGACGTCGACGCGGCGGGCCGGGTCCGGATCGGGGTCGGCGCCACGCTGGTGCGCGACTCCGACCCCGCCCGGGAGGCCGCCGAGACCTCGGCGAAGGCCGCGGGGCTGCTCGACGCGCTGCACCGGGTCGCCGACCGGCGCACGCCCGCGGGGCTCGGCGCGGACCCCCGGGTGCGGGCGGCGCTGGCCGCGCGCAACGCGCCGCTGTCGCGCTTCTGGCTGGCGCCGCCGCCCGCCGGGTCCGCCACGCGCGGCAGGATCCTCGTCATCGACGCCGAGGACACCTTCACCGCGATGGGCGCGCTGCAACTGCGCAGCCTGGGCTACGACGTGACGATCCGCCGCTACGACGAGCCGTACCGGCTCACCGGCCACGACCTGGTCCTGCTGGGCCCCGGTCCGGGCGACCCGCGCGAGGTGAACCACGCCAAGATCGCCCATCTGCGGGCGGTCACCGGCAGCCTCCTCAATCTGCGGATCCCGTTCGTCTCGGTGTGCCTGAGCCACCAGGTGCTCGCCTCGCTGCTCGGCCTGGAACTGCGCAGGCTGCACCGCCCGAACCAGGGGGTGCGGCGCACCATCGACCTGTTCGGCGCCGAGCAGCCGGTGTACTTCTACAACACGTTCGCCGCGTACAGCGACAGCGCGCTGCTGGACAGCCCGCACGCGCCCGGTCTGGTCGAGGTCGCCCGCGACCCGGCGAGCGGCGAGGTGCACGCGCTGCGCGGGCCGGGGTTCACCTCGGTGCAGTTCCATCCCGAGTCGGTGATGACCCTGCACGGCGCGGCCATCCTGGACGATCTGGTCACCGGTGCCCTCGCACCTCACCGAGCGGAGCTGACGGCGTGACTTCCCTGCTCGATCCGCCCGCCGCGCACGCGGCGCAGACCAGCTGGCGCCGGCTGCCCGCCGGGCAGCAGCCGTCCTGGCCGGACGCCGCCGCGCTGGACGCGGCGGTCACCGCCCTCGCGTCGGCCCTGCCGCTGGTGACGGCCCGCGAGTGCGATCTGCTGCGGGCCCGGCTAGCCGCCGTCGCGCGCGGGGAGGCGTTCCTGGTCCAGGGCGGCGACTGCGCCGAGGAGCTGGACGCGGTGAACGCGGCGTCCATCGGCCGGACCGCCGGGACCCTCCAGCAACTGGCCGCCGTCCTCGGGTACGCGCGCTCGCTGCCCGTGGTGACGCTGGCCCGGATGGCCGGGCAGTACGCCAAGCCGCGTTCCTCGCCCACCGAGATCCGGGGCGGCGTGGAGCTGCCGGTGTACCGGGGCGACGCGGTCAACGGACACGCCTTCACGGCCGCCGCCCGCACCCCCGACCCGCACCGGCTGGTGCGGGTCCACCACACCTCCGCCGCCACCTTGAACCTGGTCCGGGCGTACGGCGCCGGTGAGCACGCCGGGCCCGGCCAGGTGCTGGCGGCGCTGCGGGAGTTCACCGACGCCTCGCCCGAGCGGGACCGCTACGCGGCGCTCACCGCCGAGATCGAGCGGGCGGGCGGCTTCACCGGCACCGGCGACGGCTGGCACACGCCCGGCGAGCTGTTCATGTCGCACGAGGGGCTGCTGCTGGACTACGAGTCGGCGCTGGTCCGCCTGGACCCGGCCACCGGCGGGGCGTACGCCACCTCGGGGCACCTGCTGTGGATCGGGGAGCGCACGCGCCGCCTGGACGGGGCGCACGTGGAGTTCTTCTCCCGGATCAGCAACCCGGTCGCCGTCAAGATCGGGCCGTCCATCGAGACGGACGACCTGCTGCGCCTCATCGCCCGGCTGTCCCCCGAGGGCGAGCCGGGCCGGCTCACGCTGGTGGTCCGGATGGGCGCCGGGAAGATCCGGGACGTGCTGCCGGGCCTGGTCGAGCGGGTCACCGCCGAGGGGCTGCCGGTGGCCTGGGTGTCGGACCCGATGCACGGCAACACGATCAGCGCGCCCAGCGGGCACAAGACCCGCCGGTTCGACGACGTGCTCGACGAACTGGCCGGATTCTTCGAGGTGCTGACCGGTCTCGGCGCCCATCCCGGCGGTGTCCATCTGGAGCTGACCGGCGACGACGTGACGGAGTGCGTCGGCGGCGGCGACGGGATCGGCTTCGGTGATCTGCCCGCGCGCTACCGGTCGGTGTGCGACCCGCGGCTCAACCGCGGCCAGGCACTGGACCTGGCCTACCGGCTCGCCGAACTCCTCGACACCGCCCGCCCGTCCTCCGGGGCGGTCCGGGAGAGCCGGTGACGACGGAGCTGTGGCTGCTGCCCGAGCCCGCCGCGGCGTCCTTCGTCAGCGGGCTCGGCGGCGAGCGGCTGCTCGACGGGACGGAACAGCGGCGCCTGGCCCGGATGCTGACCCCGCGCCAGCGGGGCCACTTCCTGGCCGGGCGGCTGCTGTGCCGGCACGCGCTCAGCGAACGCACCGGGCATCCGGTCGACGGCTGGCGGTTCCCGGTGAACGCGTACGGGCGGCCCGAACCGTGGCCCGAGCGGTACGGGGTGCGGTTCAGCATCTCGCACACCGACGGGCTCGTGGTCTGCGCCGTGACGGACGGACCGGCGTGCGGGGTGGACGTGGAGGGCCCGCTCTCCGCGGAGTCGGCGGCCCGCGTCGCCCGCTTCCTCGCCCCCTCCGAACAGGCGGAGCTGGCCGCCCTGCCCGCGGCGGAGCGGCCCGAGCGCACCCGGGAGCTCTGGGTGCTCAAGGAGGCGTACCTCAAGGGCCTGGGCACCGGCGTCCGCCGCGACCTCGACACCTTCACCTTCACCCCGCGCGGCACGGCTCCCCCGCGCGTGCGCGACCCCCTGCACGACACCACCTTCTCCTGGCACTTCAGCCTGTTCCGGCCCACCGCGGAGCACACCGTGGCCCTCGCCGTGGAGACGCCGGGACCCGAGCCGGCCCGGCTGCGGCTGCCGGGCGCGGCGGCCGTGACCGGGCCCGCCGCCTGAGCCGCTCACCGGCCCCTCGGTTCCGTGTGCCCCACGGATCCGGGGGGCCGCTGTCATGCCCGCAGAGGTGCGGGCGGGGGGCGCGGCCGGAGCCGCGCGCTTCCCGCCCGCACACACCCGAACGCCACCCGCGCGGCGCCCGCGCGCCCCCTCAGACGGCCCGCCAGCCGGTCACCACGGCGTCCAGCATCCGCTCGTAGGAGTCGGCGATGGGCAGGCCCGGCGGCTCGTTGCCGGACAGCTCCAGGGAGACCAGGCCGTGGGCGGTGGCCCAGCACGCCAGGGCCACGACCTCGGGTTCCAGCGCTTCGGTGAACTGCCCCGCCCGCTGTCCGCGGCGCACCGCGTCGACCAGCGGCTGGTACATCTCCAGCATCTCGCGCTGCCCCTCGGGGGCGGGCTCGAACTGGGCGAGGCTCTCCAGGAAGAGGATCGCGTACAGGTGCGGGTTCGCGAGCGCGTACGCGCGGTAGGCGATGCCGAGCCGGATCACGTCGCGCGCCGGGTCGTCGGTCGAGGGCACACCGGCCAGCCGCACCACGAAGAGGCGGGCGGCCTCCTCGTAGAGGCTGGCCAGCAGCCCGGCCTTGTTGCCGAACAGCGAGTAGACCGCCGTGGTCGAGGTCTTCACGTCCGCCGCGAGCTGTCGAAGGCTCAGCGCCGCGGTGCCCCGGTCGAACACCGTGGCGGCCGCGCGGTTGATGAGCCGCTGCCGGAGCGCTTCGTCATGTGTCTTGAGCCTGGCCATTGTCCCACCGTATTGCAACAGCGTTATGAATGGCCCCTGACATCACGTCAGTCTCATGTCAGAACCGACCACGCCCTCAGGCGCAAGCCCCTGTGAAGAAGTTTTTTCCAGTGAACCCGCAGGTCACAAGGGGTAACCCGGAGTCCTTCCGGTTAGACAGTGTGCAAGAGCCCTGGAAGGGGCATTCAAAACGCTGTTACGGTTGGCGCGGCGCCGGACCCTGGCAGGCCTGCGGCGCCCGCCTACTACCCCTAGGGAGAACCATGTTCGAGGCGCTGGGGCGATTCCTCTTCCGCAGGCGCAAACCGCTCCTTGTCCTGACGTTGCTGTTCGCCGTCCTGTCCGGTGCCTACGGCGTCGGCGTCTTCGGCGACATGAAACCCGGCGGGTTCGAGGACCCCGGATCCGACAGCCGCAAGGCGGCCCAGATCGCCGAGCGGGCGTTCCCGCAGCGGGCGCCGGACGCCCTGGTGGTCTACCGCGACAAGACCCGCACGGTCGACGACCCCGCCTTCCGGAAGTCGGTCACCGAGACGGTGCAGGCCCTGCCGAAGTCCTCGGTCAGCGGCTTCTCCACCTTCTGGATGACCAAGATGCCGGCGCAGGTCAGCCACGACCGGCACGCCACCTATGTGGCGATCAACCTCCAGGGCGCCGACGACAACGCCAAGGAGGTCTCGTACAAGGCGATCAAGGACAAGCTCGCGGCGCCGGGCCTGGAGACCCTGCGCGGCGGTCCGGTCCCCACGGGGCACCAGGCCAGTGACGAGATCGGCAAGGACCTCGGCCTGGCGGAGGGCCTGTCCTTCCCCATCCTCTTCATCCTGCTGGTGATCGTCTTCGGCGGTCTGGCCGCGGCCAGCCTCCCGCTGTTCGTCGGCGGTCTGTCCATCCTGGGCTCGATGGCGGTGCTGCGGGTCATCGCGCAGCTCACCGACGTGTCGGTGTTCGCGATGAGCCTGGTGACGATCCTCGGTCTCGCGGTCGCCATCGACTACGGGCTGCTGATCGTGAGCCGCTACCGCGAGGAGCTGGAGCGCGGCCACACCGGCGAGCAGGCACTGTCCCGCACGGTCGCCACGGCCGGGCGCACGGTGGTGGTCTCCGGCACCACGGTCGCGGTGGCGCTGGCCGGCATGACGTTCTTCCCGTTCGGCTTCCTGAAGTCCATGGCCTACGGCGGTGTGGCCGCGGTCGTGCTGTCCGTCTTCTTCTCGCTGATCGCCCTGCCCGCGGTGCTGGGCGTGCTGGGCACCCGGGTCAACGCCCTGTCGCTGCGCCGGAACAAGGCGCCGCGCCAGGACGGCCAGGGCGGCTGGTACCGCCTGGCGCAGGGCCTGATGCGGCGTCCGGCGATCGTGGCGGTGGGCACGCTGGCCGTGCTGCTGGCGCTCGCGGTGCCCTTCACCCGGATCGAGTTCGGCGCCAACGACGCCCGCCAGCTGCCCAACAGCGCCGAGGGACGGCAGGTCGGCAACGCCCTGGACCGCGACTTCGACAGCGACGCCACCAAGTCCATCGACTCGCTGCTGGTGCTGAAGGGGGACGCCACCTCCCCCCAGCAGGGTGCCGCGCTCAAGTCCTACACCGACCGGCTGGCCGCCACCAAGGGCGCGACCGGCGCGCAGATCAGCGGCGCCACCGGCACGAACGCGCGCATCTCGGTCACCTTCGACGGGCCCGCGGTCTCCACCCCGGCGCGCGACCTGGTGAACCGGCTCAAGGCGGTGCCGCCGCCGCCCGGCGCCCAGGCGTACTTCGGCGGTGAGACGGCGGTCTTCGACGACACGCTGGACGCGCTCGGCGAGACGCTGCCGTGGATGCTGCTGTACATCGCGGTGGCGACCTATCTGCTGCTGTTCCTGGCGTTCGGCTCGCTGCTGCTGCCGCTCAAGGCCATCGTCATGAACCTGCTGTCGCTGTCGGCCACCTTCGGTGTGCTGGTGTGGGTCTTCCAGGACGGCCATCTGGAGGGCCTGATCCGCTTCGACTCGACCGGCAACATCGAGCCGAACATGCCGATCATGCTGTTCGCGCTGATCTTCGGCCTCTCCATGGACTACGAGGTCTTCCTGGTCTCCCGCATCCGCGAGCAGTACGACCTGCTGGGCGACAGCACCGCCGCCGTGGCGTCCGGGCTCCAGAAGATCGGCCGGCTGATCGCGAACGCGGCGCTGCTGATGTGCGTGCCGCTCGCGGCGATCGCGACCAGCGGGGTGCTCACCATGAAGCTGTTCGGCGTCGGCATGGTGTTCGCGATCCTCGCCGACGTGGCGATCGTGCGCATCCTGCTCGTGCCCGCGGCGATGAAGCTGATGGGCCGGGCCGCCTGGTGGGCCCCCGGGCCGCTGGCCAGGTTCTACAGCAAGTACGGCATCAAGGAGTCCGACGAGGCTCCGGAGGTCAAGCGGCCGGTGCCGGTCGCGGGCTGACGCCCCCTCTCGGCGCCGAAGTGCCTTGGCTCGCAAGGCACTTCGGCGCCACTGTTCATCTCCCGCTCACCTTCGGGCACCCTTGCGCGCTTGACATGAAACGCCGGTGGGCGGGTACAGTCGTCCCGGCGTTAGACAGCGTCTAACAGCCGTCCAATCGAAGCGCTTGGAGGCCCGCATGCCCGCGGGAAAGACCGCACTCGGCGCGATTCTCGGCCCGGTCAGGGGAAAGCTGCGCTGGGCGATCGCCGCCCAGGCCGTCTCGGCCGCCGCCGGCGTGGTGCCGTTCATCGCCGTCGCCGAACTGGGCCGGGTGCTGCTCGGCGACGGGGAGGACCGCACCGACCGCGCCTGGACGGTCACCGCGATCGGCGCGGGAGCGCTGCTGGTCCGGCTGATCGTCGCGCTCGTGGCCGGCGGGATCTCCCATCTCGCCGACAACGACCTTCAGATCCACATCCGGCGCAGGCTCGTCGACCGGCTCGGCCGGGTGCCGCTCGGCTGGTTCTCGTCCCGCAACTCCGGCCAGGTCAAACAGGCCGTGCAGGACGACGTCGACGCGATGCACCATCTGATCGCCCACTCGCTGCTGGACATCACCACGGCCACGGTCGTCCCGGCCGCCTCCCTGGCGTATCTGTTCTGGGTGGACTGGCGGATGACCCTGGTGGTGATCGCGCCGCTGCTCATCGGTCTGACGCTGTACAGCGCCACCATGGCGGGCCTGGCGAAGAACCTGCCCGAGTACGACCGGGCGATGGGCCGCATCAACGGCAGCGCGGTGGAGTTCGTGCAGGGCATCGCCGTGGTGAAGACCTTCGGCCAGGCCCGCCGCGCGCACCGCGAGTTCAGCGAGGCGGCCGACGACTTCTCGGAGTTCTTCCTGAAGTGGGTGCGCTCCACCCAGTACTCCAAGGCGGCGGCCGAGATCGTGCTGTCCCCGATCGCGGTGCTGGTGGCCACCCTGGCGGGCGGTGCCCTCTTCGTGACGCGGGGCTGGCTCGACGCCGTGGACCTGCTGCCGTTCGCCCTGCTCGGCATCGGCCTGACCGCGCCGGTGCTGTCCCTGTTCTACGCCGGGTACGAACTGCGCGTGGCCCGCGGCGCGGCCGACCGGGTCGCGGGCATCCTGGACACCCCCGAACTCCCGGTGCCCGAGGCGCCCGGGAGCCCCGAGGGCGACCGGGTCGTCTACCGGGACGTGCGCTTCTCCTACGACGGCGAGCAGGACGCGCTGTCCGGGATCGATCTGGAGCTGGCGCCGGGCACCGTCACCGCGCTGGTCGGGCCCTCCGGTTCCGGCAAGAGCACCCTGGCGGCCCTGCTGCCCCGGTTCTGGGACGTCACCGGCGGCTCGGTCAGCGTCGGCGGCACCGACATCCGGGACATGGCCCTCGACGACCTGTACGGCCGGGTCGCGTTCGTCTTCCAGGATGTGCGCCTGAGCCAGGACACCATTGCGGCCAACATCCGCATGGGCCGCCCGGACGCCGGAGCGGACGAGGTCCGCGCCGCCGCCCGCGCGGCCTGCGTGGACGACGTCATCGAGGCGTTGCCGCGCGGCTACGACTCGGTGATCGGCGAGGACGCGCGGCTCTCCGGCGGCCAGGCGCAGCGGGTGTCCGTGGCGCGGGCGCTGCTCGCCGACGCCCCGGTGATCGTGCTGGACGAGGCCGCCGCGCACGCCGACCCGCACTCCGAGGCGGCCGTGCAGGACGCGCTGTCGGAGCTGACCCGGGGCCGGATCGTGCTGATGATCGCGCACCGGCTGTCCAGCGTCGTCGACGCCGACCAGATCGTGGTGCTGGACGAGGGCCGGATCGTCGAGCGCGGCCGGCACGCGGAACTGGTCGCGGCCGGCGGCCGCTACGCCCGGATGTGGCAGGCCCATGAACGTACGGCCCGCTGGCGCCCGCACGGACCGGGACCGGTGCCCCGGGACCCGGCCGCGGAGTCGGCGGCGGATGTCACGGCGGACGTCGCCGCGACCGGAGGAGTGAGCTGATGATCCGTCGACTCCTGGAGGTGCTGGGGCCCGAGCACGCGCGCCCGGTGCGCCGGATGCTGGTCGCGCTGGTGACGGGCGCGGTGCTCCAGGGCATCGCCTTCGCCCTGCTGGTGCCCGTGCTGGAGGCGCTGTTCGACTCCGACCCGGACGAGGTCTGGCCGTGGCTGTGGACGCTGGTCGCGGTGGCCGTGCTGTACTGCGCGGTCTACTACTGGAGCCTGCTGGCGGGCTTCGAGGCCGGTGCCGGCCTGGCCAGGAGCCTGCGCCAGCGGATCGGCGACCGGGTGGCCGAACTGCCGCTCGGCTGGTTCGCGCCGGAGCGGGTGGGCCAGCTCGGCCAGCTCACCACGAAGAGCGTGATGGACATCATGGGCGTACCGGCGCATCTGCTGCGGCCCCTGGTGACCAGCTTCGTGACGCCCGCGACCGTGACCGTGCTGATGTACCTGTTCGACTGGCGGCTCGCGCTGGCGGCCACGCTCACCGTGCCGGTCATCGTCCTGGTGTACCGGTGGAGCACCGCGCTGAGCCGGCAGGCCGACCGGGAGCGTACGGCGGCGCGGGCCGTGACCGGCGGCCGGGTGGTGGAGTTCGCGCAGCTCCAGCCGGTGCTGCGGGTGTTCGGCCGGGGCGAGGCCCGTTCGGGGGCCCGGCTCGGCGAGGCGCTGCGCACCCAGCGCGAGGCGTCGCGCCGGGTGCTGGTCACCGGGGTGCCCGGACTGATCGGCTTCAGCCTGGTGATCCAGGCCGCGTTCACCGCGGTCCTGCTGACCGGCACCTATCTGGCGCTGCACGGCGGTCTGGACGCGGCGAAGCTGCTGGCGCTGCTGGTCCTGGCGGTGCGGTTCACCGAGCCGATCGCCGAGACCGCGATCCTCGGTTCGACGCTCGGCACGGCGCGCTCCGCGCTGGCCCAGGTCGCCGACCTGCTGGCGCAGCCCACGCTGCCCGCGCCGGTCTCGCCGCGCGTGCCCGAGGGCAACCGGGTCGAGTTCGAGGACGTCACCTTCGGCTACGACGACGGCAGGCCGGTGCTCTCCGGGGTGTCGCTGACGCTGGCCGAGGGCACGATGACCGCGCTCGTCGGCCCGTCCGGCTCCGGCAAGACCACGGTGAGCAAGCTCGTCCCCCGGTTCTGGGACGTGGACGGCGGCGCGGTCCGGGTGGGCGGCGTGGACGTCCGGGAGATCGACCCGGAGGTGCTGATGTCGCGCGTCTCGGCGGTCTTCCAGGACGTGTACCTCTTCGAGGGCACCATCGCGGACAACATCCGGGTCGGGCGTCCCACGGCGACGGACGCGGAGGTCCGCGAGGCGGCCCGGCTCGCCCGGGTGGAGGAGATCGTGCACCGGCTGCCGGACGGCTGGGACGCCCGGGTCGGTGAGGGCGGCGCGCTGCTGTCCGGCGGGGAGCGGCAGCGGGTGTCGATCGCCCGCGCCATCCTGAAGAACGCGCCGATCGTGCTGCTCGACGAGGCGACCGCCTCGCTCGACCCGGAGAACGAGCAGGCGGTGCAGGACGCGCTGAGCGCGCTGACCGCCGGCCGCACCCTGCTGGTGATCGCCCACCGGCTGCGGACGGTCGCCGCCGCCGACCAGATCCTGTTCCTCGACGAGGGCCGGATCGTGGAACGCGGCACGCACGACGAACTCGTCACGGCGGACGGCCGGTACGCGTCGTTCTGGGCCCGGCGCAGCCGGGCACGCGACTGGAGTCTGGCCGGACAGAATTCTTGACGCAAGGCCGGTGAGGGCCTCCACGGGGTAATCCCGGGGAGGCCCTTCGGCGATCCTGGAGCATGGAATAAAACCAGCCGGTCCGCTTTATTCATAGCAGCGCCGACCCGATGTCAGAATTGCCGGTGAGAGCTGCCGCTTACTCGCGAGTTCACCGAACTGCCCAGGCCCCGACCTGGGCATTTAACTTTTTTACTCAATGTTCCGGGAATACAGATTGACCTACGAGCTGCCGGTCTATACTGGCCAAAGTCCAGCGAACAGCCCGCTTGGAACATCTCGGCCTGACGGGATGCGACCGGTTCATGGGCACCCCCGGAAACCTCTCCGGAGGACCGCCTTCACCTCGAATTGATCAAGCGTTCAAATATTCAGGGAAGAACCAAGGCGGCACGTTCAGGACACGCATGGCAACATGGCCGAAATCATTCGACCGCGGGGGCGTAAAAAGATGTCAACGAGTGATTCCTTCGACTGGCCGATAACTGCGCGAGACACCGAACTGCGCACCCTCCGGAACGCCGTGCAGCGCCGTGGCGGCGCGCTGCTCGTCGGTCCGCTGGGCGTCGGCAAGAGCGTTCTGCTGGCCACCGCGCTGCGCCGGGCGGCCGACGAGGGCCGCACGGTCCTGAGCGTCGGCGGCGCGGGCTGGAGCAGTGGCACCCGGATCCGGGGCTTCGGCACGCTGACCGAGTGCCTGGAGGCCGTACGGCCCGCCGCGGCGGACGGCACGGCCGCCGACCGGCCCCTCGTCGCCGTCGACGACGTGCACCTGCTCGACACCGCCGTCAGCGTCCGGCTGCACCGCCTGGTCGCCGCGGGACGCCTCAGCGTCCTGGCCGCGGCCCGCCAGGACGCGCCCACCCCGACCGGCATCGACAAGCTCTGGGTGGAGCGGCTCGTCGAGCACGTCGAGGTGGCACCCTTCGACCGCACCGCGATGGACACCGTGCTGCGGGCCCGGCTCGGCGGCCACACCGACACCGCCACACTGGAACGGCTGTGGGCGGCCACGCACGGCAACGCGCTGATGCTCCGCGAACTCGTCGAACACGCGCTGGAGGACGGCTCCCTGACGTGTGCGGACGGCACCTGGCGCTGGCCCGGCCTGACCCGCCGGCCCGGCAAACGGCTCTCGGACGTCATCCGCGTCGGCCTGCGCGACCTCAGCCACGAGGAGCACGAACTGGTCCAGATGCTCGCCGTCGCCGAACCGCTGGAGGCGGAGATCGTCGCCGCGGCCGGCCTCTCCCGCGCGGCCGAGGCGCTCGACCTGCGCCGCATCGTCACCGTCGAGCGCAGCCGCTCCCGGGTCCGGCTGCGGCTGGCCGTCCCGCTCAGCCGGGTGGTCATCGCCTCCCGGATGTCCGACCTGACCGCCGCCCGGCTGCGCCGCGAGGTCGCCGACTCCCTGGAGCGCACCGGCGCGCGCCGGGAGGACGACATCCTGCGCATCGTCACCCTGCGCACCGAGGCCGGGCTCGTCCCCGAGCGCGAGCAGTTGCTCGGCGCGGCCCGGATCGCCCTCAGGCGGCGGGAGTTCCCGCTCGCGGAGCGCCTGTGCCTGCTCGCCCTCCAGGAGGAGCCGAGCGACCTGGACACGCCCGCGCTGCACGGCCCGGTCCCGGACTCCGCGCTCTTCGGCGCCGATCTGCGCCGTCTGGTTACGCGCGTAGTGCGGGACCCGGAGCAGGCCGTGCCCCGGGTCCGCGCGGCCCTGCTGCTCGGCCAGGTGCTCGTCGGCAGGGACCGGCCCGCCGAGGCGGAGACGGTGCTGAAGGCGGCGCTGGAGTCCGGCGTGGCGGTCCCGCTCGACGAGTACGTCGGCGCCGTGCACACCCGCGTGACCAACCTGGCCTGGAGCCTGCGGCGGGTCCAGGAGGCCGGGGAGCTGCTGGACCACACGGTCGCCGAGGTCGGCGCGGACCGGGCCGGGCTGCTGCACGGCACCCGGGTGCTGATCGCGGTGATGTCGGACCGGCTCCAGGAGGCGGTCGCCCTCGGCGACACCGCGCTCGACGCGACGGCACCCGAACTGCCCCTGGCCCAGTCGGTGGTGCCGACCGTGGCCTTCGCCCGCAGTGAACTGGGCGACCCGGCGGGCGCGCTGAACCTGCTGAACCGCTACCGCGACGTGTGCGACGAGTGGGACACCGACGCCCAGCTCCTCGCCAACTCCGTCTCGGCGCGCTGCTCCTCCCTGCTGGGCCACCTCAGGAGCGCCGCCGAGGCACTCGACGCGGTGCACCGCTACGACCCGGGGCACGGCCGCCCCGTCCTGCTCCAGGCGCTGCTCGACCGCTGCCGGCTGCTGCGCATGCTGGGGCAGTCCGAGCAGGCCGTCGCGCTGCTGCGCGGGGCGATCGCCTCCGAGGCCGCCCACGAGTACCCGGTGACCAGCGCCTGGCCGCTGGCCCAGCTCGCGGGAGCGCTGGCCGAGTCGGGCAACCACTCGGAGGCGCTGCGCACCCTGGTCGAGGTCCGCGCGCTGCGCGGCGAGGTGCTGGGCTTCCCCATCAGCGAGGACGAGATCGCCTACGAGAGCGCCCTCGTGCTCGCCTACACCGGGGACCACTCCAGCGCCGCCGCCCAGGCCGTGGCCCTGGCCGAGCGGGCGGGCGCGGCCGGACGCACGGTCCGCGCCACCAACGCGCTGCTGCTGGCCGCCCGGGTCACCGAGGGCGCCGCGGTCCGCTTCCCGCACCGGGCGCTGCTGCGGGCGGCCCGGACCGCGGGCGGGCTGACCCGGGTGCTGGCCGACTACGCCGAGGCGCTGGCCGACGGCGACGGCGCCGCGCTCACCGACGTCTGCGACCGCCTGGTGGAGATGGGGGCGCTGCCGCTGGCCGGGGAGGCCGCCGCCCAGGCCGCGCGGGCGTTCCGCGCCTCCGGGCAGCACCGCAAGGGCCGTGAGGCCCAGGCCGCCTGCCGGGAGCTGCTGCCCGGCTCCGGTGTGGCGCTGCCGCCGTGGGTGGAGGCGGACACCCGCCCCGAGCGGGACTCGGCCTCGCTCACGCCCCGGGAGCGGGAGGTCGCCGTACTGGCGGCGACCGGGATGTCCAACCGCGACATCGCGGACCGGCTGGTGGTGTCGGTGCGCACCGTGGAGAACCATCTGCACCGCATCTACCACAAGCTCGGCATCACCGCCCGCAACGACCTCCAGCGCGGCCTGGACAAGCTGATCGGCCGCCCGCGGGAGACCAACCGCATGGCACCGCTGCGGCTGTACGAGGGCGGCTCCGAGCACGTGGCGTAGGCGCGTACGGCAGCGCGTACGACGCGTACGGCAACACGTACGGCAGGCGCACACGGCGGTGCCCCGCGAGGTCGGCTCTCGCGGGGCACCGCCGTGTCACGGGGCGTGCTCGGGGGGCGGTCCGTCACTCCTGCGGAGCCGGCAGCACACCGGCCCGCACGAAGTAGGCGATGTAGCCGCCGAACACCTTCTCGTCGATGTCGGGGCAGACGATCCCGGTGTCCTTGAGCAGGTCGCGGGTCAGCTCGTCGGCGAACTCGGCGACCTCGACCTTCTCCGACTCCACGAGGATGCTCAGCAGCGGCGCCATGGAGTTGGTGAGGTCGGCGGCGACGGCCTTCATCCACTTCAGGATGCTGACCTCCTTGAGGTCGTACCCGGCGCCGCGCAGCAGCCGCAGGATCCGCTCGGAGTCCAGCGTGTCCGGGCTGACCTGGTGGTAGGTGCCACCGGTGCCCTCCGGGTGCCGGGAGGCGGCGACGATCACGGCGGACACGTAGTCGACCGGGACCATGTTCATCGCCAGCCGGAACTTGCGCGGGTACAGGCCCACCTGGAGCGAGCCCTTGATGAAGCGCCACACGAAGTCGTTGGGCTGGCAGGCGCCGGTGACCGAGTCGCCCCAGACCTGGCCGGGCCGGTGGATGGTCACCGGCACGCCCCGGCGGGCCGCCTCGCGCACGAGCTGCTCGGCCACCCACTTGCTCTTGGTGTAGCCCAGCGACAGGTTCTCCGGCGGTCCGGTCGGGTCGAGCTCGCCGCGCGGCTCCCGGTCGGCGCCGGGCTCGAACACGCCGGTGGTCGAGACGTGGTGCAGGGTGGCGCCGGCCGCCTGGGCGAACCGCAGCACGCCGTGGGTCGCCTCCACCGTGGACTTGCGCAGCCACTTGTAGATGGTCAGGAAGTTGACCTTGGCGGCGGAGTGGTAGACGGCGCCGACCCGCCCGGCGACCGCGTCGTACTCGTCGCGCTCCATGCCGAGCAGCGGCCGGGTGATGTCCCCGGTGTGCACCTGGACGCGGTCCGGGTCGATGTCGTCGAGCAGTTCGTAGGTGCGCAGGTTCTCCTCCAGCCGGGCACGGGCGGCCAAGGTGTCGGCACCCCGCACCAGGCAGTGCACGACCAGTCCCTGCCGCAGCAGGTCCCTCAGCAGGAACGCGCCGAGGAACCCGGTCGCGCCGGTGAGGAACACCTCGGACACCGCGCCCGGCTCCGGTGCCCGGTAGCCCGTGATGTCGTCGGCCAGCACGACATCGGCGGCGAACTCCTCGGAGATCTCCATGGGTATCGTCGAACTCATCAGTTATCTGTGGTCCTTCCGGAATCCGTGTCCGGGCTAGGCGTCGCCGGCGGCGGCCGTGGCGTCGAAGAGCAGGCTCATCGCCTCCTTGACGTCGGCGTCGGTGGCGACGATCGGGGGCAGCAGGCGGATGGTGGTGGGACGGCTCAGGCAGGGCGAGACGACCAGGCCCCGCTGGGCGAGACCGGTCAGGACGTCGCCGGCCACTTCGGGCGAGCGGAAGTCGACGCCCCACAGCAGACCCCGGCCGCGCGTCCCGACCACCTTGTCCGGCTGTTCGGCGCGCAGCTCGGCCAGACCGTCCTCCATGGCCTGGGCGATCCGCTCGCCGTCCGCCGCGTGCCGTTCGATCAGGTCGAGGGCGACCGGGACGACCGCCGTGGACAGCGGGTGGCCGCTGAAGGTCGCGGTGTGCACCATCGGGTCGGCCAGCAGCGGGGCGAACAGGCGGTCGTTGCTCACCGCGGCCGAGACCGGCAGGACGCCGCCGCCCAGCGGCTTGCCGAGCAGCACCGCGTCCACGTCGAGGCCGTCGGCCAGCGCCACCGACCGTTCGCCGCACCGGCGCAGACCGACCTGGATCTCGTCGGCGATGACGAACGCGCCGTGCTCGTGGGCGTCCCGGCACCAGGTGCGCAGCACCTCGGTGTCGAGGATCCGCACACCGTTCTCGGCCTGGACCGGTTCGAAGACCACGGCGGCGACGTCGTGCTCGCGCAGCGCGTCCGCGACGGCCTGCGGGTCGTCGCCGCTGACCCGGACCACGCCCTGGAGCAGCGGTTCGAGACCGGCCCGGAAGCGGGAGTTGTCGGTCAGCGCGAGGGCGCCGAGGGTCTTGCCGTGGAAGGCGCCGTCGACCGCGACGACGGTGGTGCGGCCGGTCGCCATCCGGGCGAGCTTGACGGACACCTCGACGGCGTCGGCGCCGCCGCAGCCGAAGTAGACCCGGCCGAGGCCGCCGCCCACGTACGCGGCCAGGCGCTCGGCGGCCAGCGGGGCGACGGGCGTCTGCACCGAGCGGGTGGAGGCGGGCATCAGGTCGAGCTGCGCGCGGACGGCGTCCGCGACCTCGGGGTTGCGGTGGCCGAGCAGGGCGACCGCGTAGGAGCCGAAGTCCAGCATGCTCCGGCCGTCCGAGAGGGTCACCCGGGAGCCCTCGGCCGACGCCTCGACGGCGCCCTGCCCGGTGAACTTCCCGGCCACCGCGAGCGCGGGCGAGAAGTGGCGTCTGACCCGCCGGAAGGTCTCCTTGGCGTCGACGGGGTGCGTCTCAGTCATGGTCTGTCCCCGCCCCTACGCGCTCTGCTCGACGATGTCCCGCTGGTAGCGCTCCAGCGCCTTGGCCACCGCCGGGTGGATCATCTCGGCCACCATGGGCAGGCCGACGTCGAACTCCACCTTGAGTTCGAGGGCGACCGTGCCGCCGTCCTCCACAACCTGCCAGTAGCCCTCGTAGTGGGCGAGGTCGCCGTCGCTCTGGCGGAACTCCCAGCGGCGCCGCTCCGGGTCCAGGACGTCCTCCTGGTCCCACTCCATCTCCGAGCCCTTCAGCTCGACGAGCCAGCTGCTGGTGCGGCGGTCGCCGTCCTCGTCCTTGACGGTGACCTCGTTGACGCCCTCCATGAAGTCGGGGAACGCCTCACAGTCCGTGAGCACCTTCCACACGGCGTCCGCGGTACCGGCGCCGGGGCATGTGCTGTGCACTACATGCATGAACTCATCCTCACTCGATCCCTGAATCCCGTGATTCCTTGCGCCGTTTGCGCATCTCGCATCACGTACGTCTCGTGGCCCGCGGCTCCCGGCGGGCCGGGGCCCGCCGGGAGCGGGCTCTCACGCGGAGTCCCGCCGGCGCGCCGGGACCCGCTCCTCCAGCAGCGCCGTCAGGCGTTGCAGCTCCGAGCGGAGCGCGAGCTGCTGGGAGGTCAGCTCCTCCACCCGTACGCGCAGCCGGTGCAGTTCGTGTCCCTGGGTGCCGGGGCCGTCGACGAGGTCCCCCTCGGCGGGCCACCCGGGCGCGGGCTCCATCGTCGCGACGGCCGTGCCGCTCCCGGCCGCGCCCGGCTCCGCCGGGACCGGCTCCGTGGCGCGCAGGCTGCCCGGTTCGCGCAGCACCCGGACGTTGCCGGTACGCACCGGAGTCCGGTCCTCCGCCTGGTGAGCGGCGCCCCGGCGCACCGCGCGCGCCTCGCCCTGCCGTCCGCAGCGCTGGAGCGCGAGCGCCAGCTGGTCGCGGAAGCGCGCGCGGGCCGGATGGGCGACGACCAGTTCCTCCAGCCGGCGGACGACCTCCTCGTGCCTGCCGATGCGCAGCGAGGCGTCGCACAGGTCCTCCAGGGCGGTCAGCCGCTCCTCCTCCAGGCGGGCGGCGGCCGCCGCGCACAGCGGCCCGTGGGAGCCGCCGTCCAGGGCCGGTCCGCGCCACAGCCCGAGCGCCTTGCGCAGCAGCAGCGCGGCGGCCCGCGGGTCGGCGGCCAGCAGGCGCTTGGCCCGGGTCACCTGGAGCCGGAACTGCACGCTGTCCAGCTCCTCGGGGCGCGCCTGGAGCACATAGCCGGGCCCGCGCACCACCAGGCGGGGGGTGTTCGCCCGGGACGGCTCCGCCTCGATCAGCTGCTGGCGCAGCCGCGAGACATGCGCCTGGAGGGCGTTGCCGGCCTTGTCCGGTGCGTTGTTCCCCCACAGTTCACGGATCAGCTCCTCGGTGGGCACCGGGGTCCCCAGGCGCACCAGCAGAGCCCCGAGCAGCGCCCGCTGCTTGGGACTGGTCAGCTGCACGCTGGCACGCCTGACGTCGTCGTAGATCCCTGGGGGTCCCAGTACCCGGAACTGCATCGAAACCTCCACCAGTCGTCGCGGCCCGGACCACGCCGCACTCCGAGGTGATCACGCGCGCCGCCCCGGGCGCATGAGTACTCAGGTACTCCAAACCGGGGCCGCCGCCGGGCCGGGCACGGGGCCGGGCGGCCCCGGCCGGGACCGTGCCGGGGGCGCGCGGGGCAGCGAGCTGAGTGACGGTTACTCATGCGCGGGCGCACGGGGCCGTGTTCGGCTGGCCGGGCACCGTGACACGACCCAGGGAGCAGGCGGACATGACACGTTGGGATGCCGAGACCGCGGTGGTGGGTCTGGGAAGTTGGGGGGCGTCGGCCTTATGGCGGCTGGCGGCCCGGGGCGTGGACGTCATCGGTCTGGAACGCTTCACGCCGGGGCACGCGCTCGGCTCCTCGTCCGGCGGCGCCCGCATGGTCCGCCTGACGGGCGCCGAGCATCCCGGCCTGCTGCCGCTGGCGCGCAGATCGAGGCAGCTGTGGGCGGAGCTGGCCCGCGCCGGGCAGGACGGGCTGTTCACGCCCTGCGGCGGACTGCTGATCGGCCCGGAGAGCGGCCCGCTCGCGGGCGGCGCGCTGCGCACGGCCCGTGCGCACGGCGTCCCGGTGCGCACCTTCACGGCGACCGCGCTGCGCTTCCGCTTCCCGCGCCACACCGGGGTGCCGGCCCACCACATCGGCGTGTGGGAGCCCTCCGCCGGACTGGTGCGGCCGCGGCGCGCGGTACGGGCCGCGGTGGCGCTGGCCGAGCGCGCCGGTGCCCGGGTGCACACCGACTCGCGGGTGGTCCGGGTCGAACGGGTGCCGGGCGGGGTGCGGCTGCACACCGCCACGGGTTCGGTGACCGCGCGCCAGGCGGTGCTGACGGCGGGTGCGTGGCTGCCGGGGCTGGTGCCCGGCCTGCCGGTGCAGCCGGTCCGCGCACCCTTCTCCCGCTTCCGTCCGCTGGACGTGGCGGACAGCGGCTTCGACCTGGAGGGCTTCCCGGTGTTCCGGCGGGAGCTGGACGACGGCCGGATCCTGTGGGGCAGCGGCGCGCAGGGCGGCGACGACGTCGGTCTGGGTCTTGAGGACGGCGGGGCGGCCAAGCCGGTCGACCCCGAGGACACCGACCGCTCGGTGACCGCCGACGACTGGTCGGACCTGGCGCGGGTGCTGCCCGCCAAGGTGCCCGGCCTGGAGACGCTGCCCGTCCGTACGGCGGTGGGCACCCGCACCCGTACTCCGGACGGCCTGTTCGTGTGCGGCCGTCCGGGCGGCGATCCGCGCCTGGTCGTCGCGGGCGGTGGCGGTGCGGACAGCGCGGCGTACGCGCCGGGTGTCGGCGACGCCCTCGCCGACCTGGTGCAGGGCGCGGCGGGCGCCGCCGGGCTGGACTTCCTCTCGCCGGACCGCTTCGGCTGAGCGCCGCACGGCGCCGGGCTGCCGGACCCCGCCCCGTGGGCCGCGCGCGGGGCGGGAGTGTCGGGAACGCACCCGCGCTTCAGCCGGTGAGGCTCTGCGGAGCGGGCGCGGCCGGGCGCGGCGCCGTCCCCAGCACTTTGCGGCAGATCCGTTCGCCGACCCGGGCCACCAGGGTGCGGGGGCGGCGCGGCGTCAGATGCGCCATCAGCGCGTTGCCGAGGCCGGGCGTCACATAGGCACGGTTGCGGTCGAGCGCCGCCAGGGCCGCGCGCACCACCGGCTCGGGCGTGGTGAAGCTGCCCGCCACGGCGGCGTCGCGGGTGCCGAGGACCTCGAAGAACCGCGTCTCGACCGGTCCGGGGCACAGCGCGGTCACCCGCACGCCCCGCCCCCGCACCTCCTCGCGCAGGGCCATCGAGAAGTTCAGCACGAACGTCTTCGAGGCGCTGTAGACCGACAGGTAGGGGCTGGGCTGGTAGCCGGCGGTCGAGCCCACGTTGAGGACCGCGCCGGTGCCGCGCTCCAGCATGCCGGGCAGCAGGGCGTGGGTGAGGTCGACGAGCGCGACGACGTTCACCATCAGCAGGTCGTGGTCGCGTTCCGGCTCGATCTCCTCGAACCGGCCGCCGGTGCCGAAGCCCGCGTTGTTGACCAGCAGGTCGACGCGGATCCCCCGGTCGGCGAGTTCGCGGGCCACCTGCCGTCCGGCGTCGGGCCGGGCCAGGTCCTGCACCACCACGTGGGTCTTGACGCCGTGGACGCGCGCCAGCTCGGCGGCGACCTCCTCCAGCCGGTCCCGGGAGCGGGCCACCAGGACCAGGTCGTGGCCCCGGGCGGCGAGCTGGGCGGCGAACTCCGTGCCGAGCCCGGAGGACGCGCCGGTGACGAGCGCGGTGCTCGGGACGGCGGGGGCAGTGCTCATGGCTGTTCCCTTTCGGCAGGACGGCTGACTCCTCGCACCCTCACGGCGGGCGTGGCCGGCACGTCGTCGATCGTGCGGGGATCGGTCCGCCGCCCCGGTCGCCCCCCTCATCCAAGGAACTCAGCACCACGGCCCACCCCGTGGCGAACGGAACCGACGTGCCGCCCACGCCTGCTCCGTCACCCTAGTGAGACCACCGCGCCGGGGCCCCCGACTCTGACAGGAGCTGACATGTCAGGGCGGACCGGGCCCACCCGGCGGACCTCGGCGGAACGCCCTGTGGACCTCCGGCGGGACCTCGGCGGGCCCTCGGCGGGACGCCCATGGGGGCGCGGGTACCGGGCGCCGGTGCCGGGCGCGGGTGGTGCCGGGCGATCGACGGCCCGCGGGCCGCAGTAGGCTCGCCCCTGTGAGTACGTGCACGACCGTTTCCCGGCAGCTCGGCGAAGCGCAGGGCGCCACCGCGCCCACCGCGACGACCTGGCTGCTGCTGGAACAGCCCGGCCCCTGGGGCGCCAAGGCGCTCACCTCCAGCCATCTGGACCCGGAGCTGGGCCGCGCGCTGGAGCGGGCGGCCGAGGGCACCGGCGTACGGATCGCCCTGGTCCGGCGCCCGGGACGGCACGCCGACTGCCGTACGCAGTCCGTACGACAGGTGTACGCCGCGCACACCCTGCCCGGCAACGGCTGGGTGCGCTCCGCATATACCGCCGCACCGGAGGAGTTGCTGCGTCTCGACTTCGCTGCGCTGGGCAGGGGTGAACACCACACCTTCGACACGGTCCTGCGGGGCGTGCCGCACACCGCGGGCCCGCTCGCCCTCGTCTGCACCAACGGCAAGCGCGACCGCTGCTGCGCCCTGCTGGGCAGGCCGCTGGCCGCGGAACTGGCCGCCGCCGGGGAGCACGGCGTCTGGGAGGTCTCCCACCTCGGCGGCCACCGCTTCTCCCCCACGCTGCTCCTGCTCCCGCACGGCTACGCGTACGGCCGCGCCGAGACCGGCGCGGTCCGCGACGCCCTGCGCGGGCTGCGCGAGGGCCGGATCAGCCTCGACGGCTGCCGGGGCCGCAGCGCGTGGGAGCGGCCCGCGCAGGCCGCCGAGCTGGCCGTGCGCGCCCTGAGCGGCGAGCACGGCGCGGACGCGCTGAGCGTCGTCGGCACCGATGCGCTGCCCGCCCCGGCCGCACCGGGCCCGCACGGCGCACCGGCGGCCGAGGACGGCACGCCGTGCTGGGAGGTGACCGTCGCCCACACCGACGGCCGCCGCTGGCACGTCACCGTGGCGCGCGGCGCCGCCGGGCCGCCCCGCCCGGAGAGCTGCGGCGCCGCGGTCCTGGGCACCCCGGCCCGCATGGACGTCCTGGCCGTCCGCGAACTGTCCCTGCCCCACGCACCCCGCTGAATCCGCCGGATCCGCGGCGCACGACCCCTGGGACGGCCGCGCACCGCACCGTACGGTCGTCGCCATGAGCACCACCGCCCCCGTACGCCGCCGTCGCCTGGGTCTGCCCCGGCGGGCGTTCTCCCAGGTCCTGCTGACGCAACTGGCGATCGCCGCGTCGGTCGCGGTCCTGGCGACCGGCCTGTTCCTGGCCCCGCTCAGCCATCAGCTGGACGACCAGGCGATGCGCCGCGCGCTGGCCATCGCCGAGACCACCGCCGAGAACCCGCAGATCGTCCACGACCTCCTGCACACCGCCCCGAGCGTCAGCGGGCCCGTGCAGCGGCGGGCGGAGGCGATCCGGCGGGCGACGGGCGCCGAGTACGTCGTGGTGATGGACACGGCCGGCACCCGCTGGTCGCACGCCGACCCGGAGCAGATCGGCGAGCCCGTCTCCACCGACCCGAGCGCCGCGCTCACCGGTCGGGAGGTGATGCAGATCGACACCGGCACCCTGGGCCGCTCCGCCCGCGGCAAGGTGCCGCTCTACGACGGTGACCACCGCATCGTCGGCGCGGTCTCGGTCGGCATCGCCTACGACAGCGTGCGCGCCCGGCTGGTGGACGCCATCCCCGGGCTGCTCGCGTACGCGGGCGGCGCGCTCGCGGTCGGGGCGCTGGCCGCCTGGCTGGTCTCGCGCCGGGTGCAGCGGCAGACCCGGGACCTGGCGTTCTCCGACATCGCGGGGCTGCTCGCCGAGCGGGAGGCCATGCTGCACGGGATACGGGAGGGCGTCGTGGCCCTGGACCGGGGCGGGCGGGTCCGGCTGCTCAACGACGAGGCGCGACGGCTGCTCGGCATCGGCGACGAGGCGCTCGGCCGGTCACCGGACGAGGCGCTCGGCGCGGGCCGCACCACCGATGTGCTGGCCGGGCGGGTGACCGGCACGGACCTGCTCACCGTGCGCGGCCAGCGCGTCCTGGTCGCCAACCGCATGCCCACCGACGACGGAGGCGCCGTCGCCACCCTGCGCGACCGCACCGAACTGGAGCAGCTGGGCCGGGAACTGGACTCCACCCATGGTCTGATCGACGCGCTGCGCGCCCAGGACCACGAGCACGCCAACCGGATGCACACCCTGCTCGGCCTGCTGGAGCTGGAGATGTACGACGACGCGGCGGAGTTCATCGGCGAGGTGGTCGGCGACCATCGGGCCACGGCGGAACAGGTCACCGAGAGGATCCAGGACCCGCTGCTCGCCGCGCTGCTGGTCGGCAAGGCGACCGTCGCCGCCGAACGCGGGGTGGCGCTGTGGATCTCGGACCGCACCTGGCTGCCGGACCGGCTGGTCGATCCCCGGGGCCTGGTGACGGTCGTCGGCAACCTGGTGGACAACGCGCTCGACGCCGTGGCGGCGACCCCGCACGCGCGCGTGGAGGTCGAGCTGCGCACCCGCGGGCGCAGCGCCGTCCTCCGGGTCCGCGACACCGGGCCGGGGATCCCGCCCGAGCTGCGCGAATCGGTCTTCACGGAGGGCTGGTCGACCAAGCGGCCCCCGGCGCACGGCAAGCGCGGCATCGGGCTCTCCCTGGTGCGCAGGCTCGCCGAGCGGCAGGGCGGCTCCGCGACGGCGGGCGCGGCGCACGGCGGCGGCGCGGAGTTCACGGTGGTACTGCCCGAGGCGCTGGAGGAGCCCGCGGCCGCCCCGGGCTGAGCCGTGGCGGCCCGCGCCGGTGTGCGGCGCGGGCCGTGTCCTCGCTCGTGCGCCGGTACGGGCCCGGCGCTCTTGTACCGGTACGGGCTCAGCCCGCGGCCTTCTCGACGAACTCGGTGGTGAACGTCCTGCTCAGATCCACGGTGGCGTTCTTGACGGCGGGGTTGAACGCCTTGAGGACCTTCTCCACGGTCTCGGGGCCGTTCGCCGGCATGACGCCGTCCTCGGTGAACATCGGCAGGGTGCTGCGGATCGAGTCGGCGTAGAGCTTCTTGTCCCCCTGGGAGTAGTCGGCGGGCATCTTGGCGGCGATCTCGTCGGCACTGTGGGCGGACATCCAGCGGAGGGTCTTCACGAACGCGTTCGCGAGCTTCTGCACGGTGTCCTTGTGGCCGTCGACCCAGCTGGACTGCATGTAGAGGCTGGACGACGGGTAGGGGCCGCCGAGCGCCTGCCGGGAGCCCTCCGGGGTCCGCATGTCCACGAGGACCCGGCCCGCCTTCTTGGCCAGGATGGTCGCGACGGTCGGGTCGGTGGTCATACCGCCGTCGATGGAGCCCTGCTGGAGCGCGGAGACGAACGTCGGTCCGGCGCCGACGGCGACCGGGGAGAACTCGCCGACGCCGACGCCGTTCTTGACCGCCAGGTACTTGGTGAGGAAGTCGGTGGAGGAGCCGAGCCCGGTGACGCCGAGTTTCTTGCCCTTGAAGTCCTTGGGCGAGGTGATGTCGGCCGCCGCCTTCTCGGAGACCACCTCCACCTCGCCGGGCGCGTGCGAGAACTGCACCACGGACTCGATGTCCTTGCCTTTGACCTGGAGGTCGAGGGTGTGGTCGTAGAAGCCGACGGCGGCCTGGACCTGGCCGGAGACGAGCGCGGTCTCGGCCTGGACCCCGGCGGGTTCGCTCAGCAGTTCCACGTTCAGGCCCTCGGCGGAGAAGTAGCCGAGGCGCTGGGTGAGCATGGCGGGCAGGTAGATGACCTTGTCGAGGCCGCCCACCATGATCTTGACGTGCTCGCCCTTGCCGTCTCCCCCGCCGCCGCTGCCGGACGCCGAGCCGGCCGCGTCGTTGGCGCAGGCGGTGAGGGAGGACAGGGCGAGCAGTCCGGCGGCGGCCGACGCCGCGAGTCTGGTGGTTGTGCGCATGGCGGATTCACGTCCTTGGGGAGGCCGGTACGGCGGCGGGGTGCGGGTGCGTCCGTACGGAGGGGCGAGTACAGGCGGGGTACGGGCGAGGGCGGCTCAGTGACCGGAGTCGGCGGGCTTCCAGCGGAAGATGCGGCGCTCGGCGAAGGTGAGCAGCCCCTCGGCGACCAGGGCGACGGCGGCGAGGATGACCATCGCGGCGTACACACCGGCCGCGTTGAAGGTGCCCTGGGACTGCGCGACGAGCAGCCCGATGCCCTTGGTGGCGCCGATGTACTCGCCGACGATGGCACCGATCAGCGCGAAGCCGAAGCTGACGTGGAGGCTGGTGAAGATCCAGGAGGTGGCGGACGGGATGACCACCTGGAGCGTGACCCTGCGGTCGCTCGCGCCGAGGATCCGCGCGTTGGCGACGAGGTTGCGGTCGACCTCGCGGGCGCCCTGGAAGGCGTTGAAGAACACCGGGAAGAAGACCAGGACGACGGCCGAGGCGATCTTGGAGACCGGGCCGAGCCCGAACCAGATCACGAAGATCGGGGCGAGCACGATCCTCGGGATGGAGTTGAGCACCTTGATGTACGGGCCGAGGACGTCGGCGAGGAAGGCGACGCGCCCGAGCGCGATCCCGAGGACCACACCGGCCACCACGCCGACCACCCAGCCGAGCAGCGCCTCGTAGAGCGTGTACCAGATCTGCTCGCCGAGCGAGCCGAGGGCGGTGCCGTGGGTGATCCAGGTCCAGATCTGGTCCCAGATCTTCGAGGGCATCGAGAAGTTGAACGGGTCGATGGCCTCGGCCCGCGACAGCGCCTCCCACAGGCCGAGCACGGCCACCAGGAGCAGGGCGCGGCCCGCGGTGACGATCACCTTCCGCCTGCGGGCGGCACGGGCCCGGGAGTGCGCCCGGCCGGATGTCTTCGCGGTCTCGGCGACCGGTGTGCTGAGCACCTCAGGCGACATGGGCGGCACCTCTTTCACGGGTGATGCGGACCTCTTCGCCCAGGGACTCCCAGATCTCGCGGTAGATGTCGATGAACTCGCTCCGCAACCGGACCTGCTCGACCTTGCGCGGCCGGGGCAGCCCGATGTCGAAGACCTGCTTCACGGTGGCGGGTCCCGCCGTCATCACGACGACCCGGTCGGCCAGCGCGATGGCCTCCTCCAGGTCGTGGGTGACGAAGACGACCGAGGACCCGGTGCCCTCCCACAGCTCCAGCAGCTCGTCCGACATCAGCGCCCGGGTCTGCACGTCGAGCGCCGAGAACGGCTCGTCCATGAGCAGGATCTCGGGGTCGTTGACGAAGGTCGCGGCGAGCGCGACGCGCTTGCGCTGGCCGCCGGAGAGCTGGTGCGGATAGCGGTCCTCGAACGCGGCGAGCCCGACCCGGGCCAGCCACGCCCGTGCCTTCTCCTTCGCCTCCGCCTTGGGGACGCCGCGGAAGCGCGGCCCGGCCGTGACGTTGGACAGCACTGTGCGCCAGGGGAAGGTGGCGTCCTGCTGGAAGACGAAGCCGACCTTGCCGCCGACACCGGCCACCGGCTCCCCGGCCACCAGCACCTCGCCCTCGGTGGGCTCCTCCAAGCCGCTGACCAGCGTCAGCGTGGTCGACTTGCCGCAGCCGGTCGGACCCACCACGGCGACGAACTCACCGCGCCGCACGGTGAGGTCGAGATCCCTGACCGCGGTGTGCAGGCCCCCCGACGGGGTCCTGAACATCTTGCTCGCGCCCCGCAGCTCGATGGCGGGGCTGGTGTCTGCGCTCATGCCCCGGGACGGTAGGTGTGACCCCCGCCACGGCAGCAGTCTTCTGGGCGCAACCTGTTCTTTTGCTCGCAGGCACCTGTTGTGCTCGTTTTGCTCGCGCTACAACATCGGAGCCGGAACACGGGCTCGACACCGGCCCGGCCTTGACGGAGAGAGGCCCGATGATTGACGTCCTGGTGGTCGACGACGACTTCCGTGTCGCTGAGATCAACGCGAGATACGTGGGGAAGGTTCCCGGATTCCGGGTGACCGCCCGCGCGCACAGTGCCGACCAGGCACTGGCCGCCGTGCAGCGCGGCGGCACCGACCTGGTCCTGCTCGACCACTACCTGCCCGACCGCACCGGCCTCGAACTCGTCCACCGCATGCGCGACCAGGGCCTGCGCACCGACGTCATCATGATCACGGCGGCCGGTGACGTGGCGACCGTGCAGCAGGCGATGCGCCTGGGCGCGCTGCACTACCTGGTCAAGCCCTTCACCTTCGCCGCGCTCCGCGTCCGCCTGGACTCCTACGCCGCCTTGCGCCGCACCGTCGACCGGGTCGGCGGCCGGGGCGTGGCCGGGCAGGAGCAGGTGGACCGGATCTTCGGTGCGCTGCGCACCGCGCCCGCACCGGCCTCGCCCGGCCTGCCCAGTGGCCACTCGGAACCGACGACGGATCTCATCTGCGGTGTGCTGCACGGCGCGGCGCGGCCCCTGTCGGCCCACGAGGTGGCCGCCCGCACCGGTCTGAGCCGCTCCACCGCCCAGCGCTATCTGCGCCACCTGGAACAGGCCGGCCGGCTGCGCCTGTCCCTGAGGTACGGCGACACGGGCCGCCCGGAGCACCGCTACGCCTGGGTGGCGCCGTAGCCGTCGCGGCGGCGGGGGCGGGGGCGGACCGGCGCGTACCCGGGTGCCGACGCGGGCGCAGGGATACGACCGCAGACACAGGGGTACGACCGCGGACCCAGCGGTGCGACGCGTCCGGGGCCGCTCACACGGCGCCCGCCCCGGTCAGCGAGCGCACCTCCGTCTCGGCGTGCCGGGCCTCGTCGGGCGGCTCGGCGGAGGTGACGGTGCCCAGCCAGCCGGCCAGGAAGCCCAGCGGGATGGAGACGATGCCGGGGTTCTGGAGCGGGAAGTACTGGAAGTCCACCCCCGGGAAGAGCGAGTCGGGGCTGCCGGAGACCACCGGGGAGAGCACGACGAGCCCCAGCGCCGGGACCAGCCCGCCGTACACGGCCCAGACCGCGCCCCGGGTGGTGAACCCCCGCCAGAACAGCGAGTACAACAGCACCGGCAGGTTCGCCGAGGCGGCCACGGCGAAGGCGAGACCCACCAGGAAGGCGACATTGAGGTCGCGGGCGAGCAGGCCGAGGGCGATGGCGGCCACACCGACGCCCACGGCGGCGATCCGCGCCACGGCCACCTCGCCCGGCCCCCGTCCACCCCTGCGCCGCAGCGACGCGTACAGGTCGTGGGCGACGGACGCCGAGGAGGCCAGGGTGATCCCGGCGACCACCGCGAGGATGGTGGCGAACGCGACCGCGGCGACCACCGCGAACAGCACCGTGCCGCCCGTGGAGTCCGCGCCGCCGCCCAGATCGAGCGCGAGCAGGGGCACCGCCGTGTTCCCGGCGGCGTTCGCCCCGCGGACCGCCTGCGGGCCCACGATCGCGGCGGCCCCGAAGCCGAGCACGATCGTCATCAGATAGAAGCCGCCGATGAGCCCGATGGACCACAGCGCCGAACGCCGCGCCGCCCGCGCGGTCGGCACCGTGTAGAAGCGCGACAGGATGTGCGGCAGCCCGCCCGTGCCGAGCACCAGCGCGAGTCCGAGGCTGATGAAGTCCAGCCGGGCCGTCCAGTCGCCGCCGTACCTGAGTCCGGGTGCCAGGAAGGCGTCCCCGTGCCCGCTGCGCCCGGCCGCGGCGCGCAGCAACTCGTCGAGGTCCCCGTGGAAGCGGACCATGACGAGCACGGTCAGCACCACGGTCCCGCCCAGCAGGAGGACGGCCTTGACGATCTGGATCCAGGTGGTGGCCCGCATCCCGCCCAGCGACACATAGACCACCATCAGCGCGCCGACGCCGATCACCGTCCAGCCCTGCGCCGCCCCGCCCGCGCCCGTCCTGCCCAGCAGCAGGGCCACCAGGCTGCCCGCGCCCACCATCTGCGCCACCAGGTACAGCACGGACACCATGACCGAGGACGTGCCCGCCGCGATCCGCACCGGCCGCTCGCGCAGCCGCGCCGCCACCACGTCCGCCAGCGTGAACCGCCCGCAGTTGCGCACCAGTTCGGCGACGAGGAACAGCACCACCAGCCAGCCCACGAGGAAGCCCACCACATACAGCACCCCGTCGTAGCCGAACAGCGCGATCAGCCCGGGAACCCCGAGGAAGGAGGCGGCCGACGCGTAGTCCCCCGCGATGGCAAAACCATTCTCCATCGGGGAGAACAGCCGCCCGCCCGCGTAGAACTCCTCCGCCGAGCCGTGCCGCCCGCGGCTCACCCAGGTGGTGATGGCCAGCGTGACGGCCACGAACACGCCGAACAGCACCAGCGCCAGCCTCTGATGATCACCGGTCACGCCCCGCCACCCCCTTGCACCGCGCTCCGCGTCAGCTCCTGTGTCTCCCAGCGCAGTTCGAGTGCGGCCCGGTCCCTGCGCAGCCGAGCGTGCCGCGCGTACGCCCACGCCAGGAGGAACGTGCTGAGGAACTGCCCCGCCCCCGCGACCATCGCCACGTTCACCGCGCCCGCCACCGGCCGCGCCATGAACCCGGGCACGGACGTCGCGGTGACCACGTACGCCAGGTACCAGCCCAGGAAGGCCACCACCGCCGGTACCACGAAGCGCCGGTAGCGGCTGCGCACCTCCTGGAACGCCGCGCTGCGCTGCACCGCGAGATACACCTCGCCCGCCGCCGCACCGTCCCCGTCACCGTCCCGGTCCGACCGGGCCCCGCGCGCCGCCGGCACCCGCACACCACGGGCCCCGGCCCCCTCTCCCTCTCCCCGGCCGGTCCCGGGCTCGTCGGACCACGGGTCGCGCTGCCGCAGATCCTCGGGCGCCGCCCGCTCCCGGTCCTGCCCCGACTCCGGCCGTCCCTGTCCCTGGCCGCTCCCGAACCGGTCCCCGGGACCGCTCCCGCCCCCGCCGGGACGGCCGTTGTTCGACTCCATGCCCCAGCATGGTCAGAACCGCCGGACCCTCCGCCTCGCTTCTCCCCGTGCTTCACCCCATCAGGTGACTCAGCTCGCCGGAGGACGCGCCAGGCCCTTCGTGTACGCGTACCGCACCGCCTGCGCACGGTCCTTCAGCCCCGTCTTGGCGAACAGGTTGTTGATGTGCGTCTTCACAGTCGCCGTGGAGACATGCAGCCGCCGGGCGATCTCCTGGTTGCTCAGCCCTTCGGCGATCAGCACCAGCACCTCGCACTCCCGCGTCGTGAGCCCGTCCGGCGGTTCATCGGCGGACGTGTGGCGGGACTCGGGCTCGGACAGCCGCTCCAGCAGCCGCCGCTGGATGCCGGGCGAGAGCCCCGCGTCCCCGGACAGCACGCTGTGCACCGCCCGGACGATCTCGTCACCCCCCGCGTCCTTGGTCAGATAGCCCCGCGCCCCCGCCCTGAGCGCGGGGAACAGCGACTCGTCGTCCGCGTAGGTCGTGAGGATCACCACCTGTGTCCCCGGGTGCTGCGAGCGGATCCGCCGGGTGGCCTCGACACCGTCGCAGCGCGGCATCCGCAGGTCCATCAGCACCACGTCCGGCGCGACCTCCGCGACGAGCCGCACGGCCTCCTCGCCGTCCCCCGCGGACCCCACCACCTCGACGCCCGGCAGCAGCCCCAGCAGCATCACGATGCCTTCCCGGACCACCGTCTGGTCGTCCGCCACCACCACCCGCGCGGGCTTCCCGACAGCCTCCTCGGTCATACCGGCACCTTCAACGTCACCGCGAACCCCTCCTCGTGCGGCCCTGCCTCCAGCGAGCCGCCCAGCAGCTCGGCGCGCTCACGCATGCCCAGCAGACCGTACCCGCCGCCGGCCCCGGCCAGTTCGCCGGGCGAACCGCCCGAGTCCCGCACGTCCAGCACCACCTGGTCGTCGCGGTAGTCCAGGCTGAGCCTGACCCGGGCGCCCGGAGCGTGCTTGCGGACGTTGGTCAGGGCCTCCTGAGCGACCCTGCGGACGGCCTGGGACGCCTCGGCGGGAAGCCGTCTGCGTTCACCCGAGACGGTGACCTCCGCCCCGTCGTTCGCCGCCACGAGCTGGCCGAGGAAGTCCTCCAGCGGGGTCAGTTCGCCGCGCAGCGCGGACAGCGCCTGCCGGGTCTCGGAGAGGCCGTCGCGGGCCATGCCCCGGGCGGCGACCACCCTCTCCAGGATCTGGTCCCGGTCCGCGCCCCGCTCGACGAGGAGCCGGGCGGCCTCCAGGTGCACGAGCTGGGCGGAGAGGCTGTGGGCCAGCACGTCATGGATCTCCCGCGCGATCCTGGCCCGCTCCCCCAGCGCCGCCGACTCCGCCTCCGCCGCCCGCGCGGCCCGCTCCTGGGCGAGCAGCCGCTGGGCACCGGCGCGGGCCTCGGCGTCGAGCCGCAGGACATAGCCGGCGAGTGCCAGACCGACCGCCGTGACGACGGTGGTGAGCCACCGGTCGTCGTTGGACGTGGCGAACGCGCCGAGCGCGATCCCCGTCAGCGGGGTGGCCACCGCGAGCGGCAGTCTCTCCAGCGCGGCGACCGCGCAGGCGCACCAGATGACGAGGGCGGGATCGTGGAAGCTCCCCGCCTGGGCGGCGGCGCCGACTCCGAGGAGCAGCGAGAAGAGCGCCAGGGACGGTCCGAGCCGGTGGGCGAGCGTGGTCCGGAAGAAGGCCCAGGACGCGCCTGCGGCCACCAGCACGCCCGCCGCGGCCGCCGCGGCTCCCCAGGCGTGGACGTGGCTGTTGCGGAAGGCGCCCCACAGCAGGATGGCGGCCAGCAGCAGCCGCACCCCCCAGCCCAGGAGGCGCCGGGGCCGTGAGATGCCCTCGCGGCCGAGCGCTTCCGGGGAGGGCCAGCGCGTCCAGACGTTCTCCGTCATGCGTGTTCCTTCCACGCGGGCCGGGGCCTGCCGTCACCGTACGCCGCGGTCCGGTCGTCCGCCGCCGCCAGGGCGCCGGTGCGCTGGACCAGGACTCCCGAGCGCACCAGCAGCGTGGCGGCGAGCGCGAGCATCAGCGCCGGGCTGCCCTGGCGCACACCGAGCAGCTCGCCCAGTCCGAACAGACCGGCGCGCAGGACGATGCCTCCGGTCCAGACGGCGATCCCCGCCTTGGTCGTCCTGGTCCAGACGGCGCCGTCCGCCTCCACCCATATCCGGGAGGTCCAGGCCCAGCCGGCTCCGATCCCCAGGCCGATGATCAGCTCGGCGACGAGCAGCGCGACGGCCTCGCCCTGATGGTGGGCGTCGATCAGGTGCGGGTCGCGCAGGGCGACGACGGCGAGGATCGCGGGCAGCAGCCACCAGCGCCGGTCCGCGTCGACCCGGCGGGCGCGGAACTGCCTGGAGATCACGAGCGCGGCGACCGCGACGATCACCAGCACGTTGACGAGCCCGGACATCAGAGCCTCCATGAGCGGGAAGGAGAGGCCGGCGGCGAGAACCGCCGACGCCTTCGACGCTACGGAAAATCACGGGCGGACTGATCGGACCGGGGGTGGATCGAGGGTGGATCCCCGGCGCCGGAATTCTCCACCCACGGGTGGACAACCGGGCCCCCGGCCCCGGCCCCCGTGCACCAGACTCCGGGCACCAGACTCCGGCCTCCGGCCCCCGGGCCCCCGGACCTCGTCGGCGTCCCACCGCCGTGCCCGCCGGGGGCACCCGCCCCGACGGCACAACGGCGTCGTGGCCGCGACCGCGACCACGACCGCGGCACGGTCCGGCGACCGCAGCCACAGCCACAGCCACAGCCACAGCCACAGCCACAGCCACAGCCACAGCCAGGGTGCCGTGAAGCCCCTGCCGACCGCTACGCGTCGATGCGCGAGCGGTCCAGCGTCGCGGCCGAGCTGGCGATGAACTCCTTGCGGGGGGCCACGTCGTTGCCCATGAGCAGGTCGAACACGCCCTCCGCAGCCTCCAGGTCGGAGAGGTTGATCCGGCGCAGGGTGCGGTGGCGCGGGTCCATCGTGGTCTCGGCCAGCTGGTCGGCGTCCATCTCGCCGAGGCCCTTGTACCGCTGGATCGAATCCTTGTACCGGATGTTCTTGCTCTGGAACTCCAGCAGCCTGTCCCGCAGCTCGCGGTCCGAGTACGTGTAGACGTACTTGTCCTGGCCCTTCTTCGGCTGGACCAGTTCGACCCGGTGCAGCGGCGGCACGGCGGCGAAGACCCGGCCCGCCTCGACCATGGGCCGCATGTAGCGGTGGAAGAGAGTGAGGAGCAGGGTGCGGATGTGGGAGCCGTCCACATCGGCGTCGGTCATCATGATGATCTTGCCGTAGCGTGCCGCGTCCAGATCGAAGGTCCGGCCGGAGCCCGCTCCTATCACCTGGATGATCGCGCCGCACTCGGCGTTCTTCAGCATGTCCGTGACGGACGACTTCTGGACGTTGAGGATCTTGCCGCGGATCGGCAGCAGCGCCTGGAACTCGGAGTTCCGGGCGAGCTTGGCGGTGCCGAGCGCGGAGTCCCCCTCGACGATGAACAGCTCGCTGCGGTCGACGTCGTCGCTGCGGCAGTCGGCGAGCTTGGCGGGCAGCGAGGAGGATTCCAGAGCGGTCTTGCGGCGCTGGGCGTCCTTGTGCTGGCGCGCCGCGATGCGGGTGCGGGCGGCGGCGACGGCCTTCTCCAGGACGACGCGGGCCTGCTGTGCGGCGTCCCGCTTGGTGGAGGTCAGGAACGCCTTGAGTTCCTTGGTGATCACGTTGTTCACGATGCGGCGGGCCGCCGAGGTGCCGAGGACCTCCTTGGTCTGCCCCTCGAACTGCGGTTCCGCCAGGCGGACCGTGACGACGGCGGTGAGGCCCTCCAGGGCGTCGTCCTTGACGATGTCGTCCTCGGCGACGCGCAGCATCTTCTTGGCCCGCAGCACCTCGTTCATCGTCTTGGTCACGGCCTGCTCGAAGCCGGCGACATGGGTGCCGCCCTTGGGCGTGGCGATGATGTTGACGAAGGACCGCAGCGTGGTGTCGTAGCCGGTCCCCCAGCGCAGGGCGACGTCCACGCCGAGGTCACGGGTGACCTCGGTGGGCGTCATCTGGCCGTGCTCGTCCAGGACGGGGACCGTCTCCTTGAAGGTGCCCTGGCCGCTGAGGCGGAGGACGTCGCAGACGGGCCTGTCGCTCGCCAGGTACTCGCAGAACTCGCTGATGCCGCCGTCGAAGCGGAAGGACTCCTCGCCCTTGCTGCCGCCCTCGCCCAGGCCGTACTCGTCGCGCACGACGATGGTCAGGCCGGGCACCAGGAAGGCGGTCTGCCGGGCGCGCTGGTGCAGGTTCTCCAGGGAGAGCTTCGCGTCCTTGAGGAAGATCTGGCGGTCGGCCCAGTAGCGCACGCGCGTACCGGTGCGCGACTTGGGGATCTTCTTGGCCTTGCGCAGCCCGCTGCCGGCCTCGAACTTGGCGTCGGGGCCGTTGCCCGTGAACGCCCCGGGCACACCGCGCCGGAAGCTGATCGCGTGCGTGTGGCCGCCGCGGTCGACCTCGACGTCCAGCCGGGCGGACAGCGCGTTGACGACGGAGGCGCCGACGCCGTGCAGACCGCCGGAGGCGGCGTAGGAGCCGCCGCCGAACTTGCCTCCGGCGTGCAGCTTGGTCATGACGACCTCGACACCGGACAGGCCGGTCCTGGGCTCGACGTCGACCGGGATGCCGCGGCCGTTGTCGCGGACCTCCACGGAGCCGTCGTCGTGCAGGACGACCTCGATGTGGTCGCAGACGCCCGCCAGGGCCTCGTCCACGGAGTTGTCGATGATCTCCCACAGGCAGTGCATGAGACCGCGGCTGTCGGTCGACCCGATGTACATGCCGGGGCGCTTGCGCACGGCCTCGAGTCCCTCGAGGACGAGCAGGTGCCGCGCGGTGTAGTTGGAGCCGTCACGGTCTGCTCCTGCCAGCAGCGCTGTGGACGGCACGGACGTATCGGCGGTCACGCGGTTCGCTCCTCGCTGAATTTCAGGTGAGGCCCTGATGGGTAAGGGCGCGGCTTGGGTTGCCGCTCAGAGGGTACCGAGCCCTGGTAGAGCCCTTGTAACGCAACCCTCGGCGGCGCTTCAGACTAGTCGAGGCGTCGCATGTACGTTCGATCCCTCGATGGAGTGAAGCACATATCACGTTCCCTTCGGGGCATGAACCATTTAGGCTCCGGGCACGTCCTCATGAACAACCGGCAAGCCGGCCGGGGAGGACCGACCATGACCGACAGCGCGAACCCGTAAGACACACAGAAACGTAATACGGCACATTCGCCGCCAAACCGGCAACGGACAGCCACCTCGGGAAGATTTTTCGAGGAAAAGCCGCGAGCGGGAACGTTTGGGGCTGGTTGGATGTTGACCCTGGTACGACAGCTCGTCGAGCTAGAGAAGAGGCGACGTGACTACTGTTCTGACCCCCGCGAGCCCGCTGACGGCCGCTGATCGCTGCGACCGCTGCGGCGCCCAGGCATACCTGCGCGTCGTCCTGCTGAGCGGCGGAGAACTGCTCTTCTGCGCCCACCACGGTCGCAAGTTCGAGCCGGAACTCAAGAAGATCGCCGCTGAGATACAGGATGAGACGGAGCGCCTCACCTCCGTGCCTGCGACCACGCCCGACGAAGAGCGCTGACCATCTCGCACGACGAGCCAGCTCCGGCACAGGCCGGCGAAACGGGCGGCCACTCCTGATCCACAGGAGCGACCGCCCGTCGTCATGTCCGCCCGAGACCGCTCAGGCCCCGTCCACGGACTGCCGCAGGCCCTTGGACCCCCGCGCGGCACGCAGCGTCCGCACCACATCGGACACCCGCGTGTAGACGCCTGGACTCCCCGCCTCCCCGCAGCCGTCCCCCCAGGAGACCAGCCCGATGAGGCGCCCCTGTGCCACCAGCGGTCCCCCGCTGTCGCCCTGACAGGCGTCCCGCCCCCCGGCGCTCTCGCCCGCGCACAGCATGGTCCCGGGCACGTACGTGCCGTTCGCACTGCCCGGATACGCCCGCTCGCACTGGGCGTCGGGCAGCACATGCACCCGCGCCGCGTGCAGGCTGTGCGGGTAGGCCGCGCCGCCGGTCGTGTCGCCCCAGCCGTAGACGAGGGCACCGGTCCCCGGCGCGTACGCGGGGTCGCCCGCGCCCGCCATCGGGATGACGGCGCTGCGGGGCAGCGGCTCGGCCAGCGTGAGCACCGCGAAGTCGCCCGAGTTGGTCGCCCGGTCGTAGCGCGGATTGACCCAGGTGGCGCGTACGCGGATCTCCTTGCCCTGTCCGGACAGCAGGTCCGTACGCCCTTCGATGATCTTCAGATCCCGTGTCGGCGGCGCACCGACCACCTCACCGGACAGGCAGTGCGCGGCGGTCAGCACGGCGTTGCGGGCGACGGCCACGGCCCCGCAGAACTGTCCCGCGCGCGTACCTCCGAACCGGTCACGGCTGGACAGCGCCACGGTCCACGGGCTCTGGGCCACATCGACGGGGAAACCCCCGACGACAACGCTGTCAGCGGCGGCGGGGGCGGCGTTCATCAGCGGTATCGCGGCCCCGGTGGCCGCCAGCACCAGCGGCCCGGCCAGGGCGCGGGCAATACGGCGTCGCATACGCACTCCTCACTCTGTGGTGATCATCGAACACCCAGAGTCGGGCACAGGGGCGCGCGCCGCAGCACGAAGGCCCGGTTCCCCCACGGGGAGAACCGGGCCTCACGGTGTCGCGCGGGTCCTGGCGAGTCGTCCTACGAGTCGTCCTAGTCGAGGTAGTCGCGCAGCACCTGCGAGCGCGACGGGTGGCGCAGCTTCGACATGGTCTTGGACTCGATCTGGCGGATCCGCTCACGCGTGACGCCGTAGACCTTGCCGATCTCGTCGAGGGTCTTGGGCTGGCCGTCGGTGAGACCGAAGCGCATGGAGACGACACCCGCCTCGCGCTCGGACAGGGTGTCGAGCACCGAGTGCAGCTGCTCCTGGAGCAGCGTGAAGCTCACCGCGTCGGCCGGGACGACCGCCTCGGAGTCCTCGATGAGGTCACCGAACTCGCTGTCGCCGTCCTCGCCCAGCGGGGTGTGCAGCGAGATGGGCTCGCGACCGTACTTCTGGACCTCGATGACCTTCTCCGGGGTCATGTCGAGTTCCTTGGCCAGCTCCTCCGGGGTGGGCTCGCGGCCCAGGTCCTGGAGCATCTGGCGCTGCACGCGCGCGAGCTTGTTGATGACCTCGACCATGTGCACCGGGATACGGATGGTGCGGGCCTGGTCGGCCATGGCGCGGGTGATCGCCTGCCGGATCCACCAGGTGGCGTACGTGGAGAACTTGTAGCCCTTGGTGTAGTCGAACTTCTCGACCGCGCGGATCAGACCGAGGTTGCCCTCCTGGATGAGGTCCAGGAAGAGCATGCCGCGGCCGGTGTAGCGCTTGGCCAGGGAGACCACCAGACGGAGGTTGGCCTCCAGGAGGTGGTTCTTGGCGCGGCGGCCGTCCTCGGCGATGATCTCCAGCTCGCGCTTGAGCTTCGGCGCCAGCTTGTCGGAGTTGGCCAGCTTGTCCTCGGCGAAGAGACCCGCCTCGATGCGCTTGGCCAGTTCGACTTCCTGCTCGGCGTTGAGCAGGGGGACCTTGCCGATCTGCTTGAGGTAGTCCTTGACCGGGTCGGCGGTGGCTCCGGCCGCGGCGACCTGCTGGGCGGGGGCGTCGTCCTCGTCCTCGTCGGAGAGCACGAAACCGGCGCTCTCCGCGCCCTCCGGCTCCTCCGTCGCGCCCTTGGGGTCCTCCAGCACCTCGTCCTCGAGGAGCTCGGCGTCGTCCTTCTTGCCCGCGGTCTTCTTGGCCGTCGTCTTCTTGGCGGCGGCGGTCGTCTTCTTCGCCGCCGTCTTCTTGGCGGCGGCGGTCGTCTTCTTGGCGGCGGCCTTCTTGGCGGGAGCGTCGTCCTCGACCGGCGTGTCGGCGGCGGGCGGCGCCGTCGGAGTGGCGGTGGCGGTGGCCTTCCTGGTGGTCACCGCCTTCGCCGCGACCGTCTTGGTGGCGGTGCGCTTGGCCGGGCTCTTCGCTGCGACGCTCTTTCGGGTGCGCTTGTTTGGCTCCGCGGCACTGACCATCAGCGTCACACCCTCTTCCTCGAGGATCTGGTTGAGGCTGCGCAGTACGTTCTTCCACTGAGTGGCCGGGATCTGGTCAGCTTCGAAGGCCCGACGCACATCGTCGCCGGCGATCTGCCCCTCAGCCTTTCCCCGCTCAATGAGCGCCATGACAGAGACGGACTCGGCGATCTCCGGCGGGAGCGTACGGGATGTGCTGGCCGACACGAACAACCTCTCGGAACGTTGGAAAACGGCTTCCGGCCCCGTCCTCGGATGGACAGGAGCCGACCACCGGCCTGGGGATTGGGCCGACGGGACGGGCGGGGGCCGGGGAGATGCACAGCGCCATGAACGGCGTCCGTATTCCCTCCGCGGCTGTCACCTCTTAGGTCATCGCGTTGTTCCCATGAGCGTTACGCCCAATCCGCGTGGCCCGAGTCACACCCCGTAAGCGCTTAAAAACGGTCAGAAGTGGACACATGAGATCAGTCGGGGTGGATAGGCTCTCACACGGCGCCGCCCGCCCGTCGAGCGACTCCGCCGGGCACGGGACGGCGGAGACGGAAGGTCCGGCCGGGTCCCCGCCGGGGCCACACGTCCGCCGGGGCCACACGTCCGCCGGGGCCACTCGTCCGCCGGGGGCCGCTCGCCGGCCGGGGCGCCGGGAGGACGGCACGAGGACAGCACGAGCGCGACCGCCTGGACAACACAGGACGAGCGGGACTACGACGGGACTACGACCGGACGGCGAGAGGACGACGAGAGGACGGCGGAGGGACGGACTGGAGCGGCGGAGCGGAGGGAAGCGGGCCGCGGTCCAGGGGCACGGGAGGGCGGCAGGACTCCGGCCGTGCCGCCCGCGCCCCGGCGCGTCGCCCGCGGCTCAGTGCTCGCGCGGCGCGGGCACCACTCGCTCGATCTCGGGGTGCACCGTGAGGAGCTGGCGCATGGCGCCCTCCGCCGCGGCGCCGTCGCCGGCCGCGAGCGCGTCGACGATCCGGGCGTGCTGTCCCACCGAGGTGTCGTTCGGCCGGTCGCAGCCCGTGACGGGGCCGCCCGACACATGCAGGGCGGACGAGACGATCCCGGAGAGGTGCTCCAGCATCCGGTTGCCCGCGACCTGGATGAGCAGGCCGTGGAACTCCGTGTCGGCCCGGGAGAAGGTCAGCGCATCACCCTGCGCAAGGGCATGGCCCATGATCTCGACCATGTCGACGAGGCGCTGCTGGACGTCCTCGCGTCCGTGTCCCGCGGCGAGGCGCGCGGCGAGCGGTTCGATCGTCCAGCGCAGCTCGCTCAGCTCACGGCGCTGGTCGTCGCGCTGCGGCCCGAAGGCCCGCCACTCGATGATGTCGGGATCGAGGAGGTTCCAGTCGCTGACCGGGCGCACCCGCGTGCCGACGTTGGGACGTGCGCTGACCAGGCCCTTGGCCTCCAGCACGCGGAGCGACTCCCGGACGACGGTGCGGGAGACCTCGAAGCGCTGGCCGATCTCCTCGGGAACCAGCGGGCGGTCGGCGCCCAGGTCGCCCGAGACGATCATCTGACCGAGCTGCTGGACGAGTTGGCCGTGCAGGCCGCGGCCGCGGCTGCCGGCGGCGCGCCGGCCGACACGCCCCAGCTCGGGGTCCGCGCCCTCCCAGGCAGGACTTCCGACGCGGTCGGGGACGGGTGCCTCGGCGTAGGGGTAGCGGTCGAGTCCGCCCGGTCCGGCCAGACCGGAGTCGGTGGAGCGGGCGGCGGTCATCATGGTGTGCGCAAGGGTACTCACGGATCCTTTGTCGGCGCTGCCTTCAACTCCCTTGAGGTCTTTGGTGAAAAGCACACGAAAGGGTGATCGCTCACTCCGTCGCAATTGACGCCTTATCGGAAAGAAATGTGCTTTCCGCGGGGAGTTGCGCCCGATGCGCGATCGAATGAGCGCGAACCCTGCTCACCGGACCCTGCCGCGCAGGACCGTCAGCAGATACCCGCCGAGCAGCGCGGCGAGCGACAACACCAGTGCGCTGCCCACCGGTTGGGCGACCACACGGGCCGCGGCGGCGAGCCAGCGGTCCCCGCCGAAGGGCCACGGCAGCAGGAACGTCTCGTGCAGTCGCGCGGGCAGTCCGGCGGCGTCCCAGTCGGCCCCGCCCAGCGCCTCCTGCACCAGCGGTACGCCGACGACCGGCACGGCGAGCACCGCGGCCAGCCCCGCGGTCGCGGACCGGAACACCCCCGACGCCAGCACCCCGGTCCAGCCGCAGCCGATCACGAGGCCGGTCCAACTCGCGGCCGGGGTGAGCCAGTCACCGGGGACCTGTGTCAGCTCTCCTCCGTAGACGAGGTACAGCAACTCGGCGTCGCAGCCGATGGTGAGGAAGGCCAGCAGCGCCGCCGTGGCCGTGGCGACGAGGAGCTTGGCGGCGAGCAGTCCGAGGCGGCGGGGCACGGTGCCCCGGTCCGCCGCCAGCGCGGGGTGCCGGAACTCGTCTCCGAAGGCGAGCGCTCCGAGCAGTCCCGCGCCGAGTGCCGCCGGTGGCAGCGGCAACTGCTGCGGCCACGCCGCCAGCAACCGGGGCTGCGGCGTATGGCCGATGTGCCCCATGACCAGGGCCGTGAGGGCGGAGACGACCAGAACGGCCGCGCAGACGGCGAATCCGGTGCCGATGCCCAGGGCGCGGCGCAGTTCGTAGCGCAGGGGGCGCAACGGTCCCGCGCCGGGGCGGACCGCGATGGGGGGCGGCAACGGCGACGAGGCGTCCGCCGTGACCACCTCGGCGGGGCGGGGCGTGGGGATCGAGGGCTGCGCGGTGGCCGGGTGCGTGGTTGCCGGGTGCGTGGTGGATGCCTGCGGGCTCGGCGCCCGAGCTGTCCCCTGCGGCTGGGGGTCCGGGTGCGGGCCGGGGCGCCGTCGCGCCGAGGACCGCGCACCGGGAGGGCCGTCCGGGGACTGCTCCGGTGCGTCGGCGCGGTCCCCGTGGCCGGTGCGGGACGCGTCGCCGGAACGGGCCCGTACGCCACCGACGTGCGGGCGTGCCGCCGTGGGCACGCTGTCGACGTGTGCGGCGGCGGCCGTCGAGCCGTCTGGGTGCGCGGCGACGGAGACGGCCGCGGGGCGGCCGTGGTCGAGGAGAGCGGCGGCGACCGTCTCCTCGGCCTCCTTCCGGGGCGTGGTGCCGGACCCGCCCGGAGCGGTGGCGGCGACGTTTCCGCCCCGGTCCGCCGCGGCACGTGTGTTCCCGCCGGGCGCGCCGACCGCTCCACCGTCGTCGCGCACCACGGAGGCGGAGGGAACGGAGGTGACGGTCCCCGGCCCCGGGGCCTGTCCCGAAGCCGGAGCAGCCGAAGTCTCTCCGGCGGCGGGGACGCCGGGCTCCCCGGCGTGCCCCCGCTCGGCGACCGGGTGCTCCGCGGTGGCATGCTCGGTCCCGGCTCCGGCTCCGGCACCCATGTCGCCCACCTCGTCGGCGAGTTGATGGACGAGGATGCCGTGGCGGAACGCGGTCTCCCCGACGTCGGCGCACGTACTGCCGTAGACGGACAGGCGATTGCCGTCCTCCCGTACGACCTCCACGGAGCGCTGGGCGGTGCGGGCCTCCTTGGCCAGCAGGGCGGCGAGGCGGGCGGCGTGCGGGCTGAGGACCGCGACGCGCGGGCGCAGCCGGTGGCGGGCGAAGTCCGTCGCCGCCTGGTCGGCCACGACGCTGCCGCGCTCCAGCGTGACGACCCGGTCTGCGGTGCGCGCGGCCTCTTTGGGGTCGTCCGTGGCGAACAGCACCGTGCCGCCCCGGCCAGCGTGGGCCCGCAGCATGCCGTGCAGCCAGCGGCCCTCCCGCGGGGAGACGCCGCCCGCCGGATGGTCGAGCACCAGCGTGTGCGGGTCGGACAGCAGGACGCACGCCAGGCCGAGCCGCCGGTCCATGCCGCGCGACAGCATGCCCAGACGCTCGTCGCGGAAGCTGACGAGTCCGACCGCCTCCAGCACTTCGTCGGCCCGCCGGGCCGGAAGTCCCGCCGCCGCGCACAGCATCCGCAGATGACCCCGGACCGAGCGGGAGGGATGGCCGGGCACATCACCCAGGAGCACACCGACCTCACGCGCCGGATGGGCGATGCGATGCAGGGGCCGCCCTTTGAAGTAGGTGATTCCCCGGCCCTGTTGGAGTTCGAGCATGAGTCTGAGCGTGGTCGTCTTGCCCGCGCCCGCGGTCCCCAGGAGCGCGGTGACACACCCCGAGTGCGCCTCGAAGGAGACGTCGTCGACGGCGGGCGAACGGCCCTTGCGGGAGTCGCTGGTCAATCCGAAGGCCTGGATCACCCGCAGCAAGATAGCCGTTATGTACCTTTTTCCCGGTTTGCAACGCGCGTACGGCCGACACCGCCGCCCTCGGTTCCCGTGTCAGACCTCCGGGCGCAGCATGGGCGGATTGAGCAACGTGGCCCCGCCCGCCCGGAACAGCTGGGCGGGCCGGCCACCCTGCCGCGTGGTCGTGCCCCCGGTCGGCACCAGGAAGCCCGGCGTCCCCGTCACCTTGCGATGGAAGTTGCGCGGGTCGAGCGCCACTCCCCACACCGCCTCGTAGACGCGCCGCAGTTCACCGACGGTGAATTCCGGCGGGCAGAACGCGGTCGCCAGCGACGAGTACTCGATCTTCGACCGGGCCCGCTCGACCCCGTCGGCCAGGATCCGGGCGTGGTCGAAGGCGAGCGGGGCCACCGCTTCGCCGTCCCGGCCGTAGCCGTCCTGCTGGAGCAGCTCCGCCACGGACGCCCAGCGGGCGTCACCGGCGTCGCCACCGGGCCGGGGCGCGGGCAGATCGGGCGCGAGGGCGAGGTGGGCGACGCTGACGACGCGCATCCGCGGATCACGGCCCGGGTCGCCGTAGGTCGCGAGCTGCTCCAGGTGCGCGCCGTTGTCCTGGACCGGTGCGGCGGGATCATGGACGCACAGGCCCGCTTCCTCCTCCAGTTCACGCGCCGCGGCCTGCGCCAGATCCTCGTCCTCCCGCACGAAACCGCCGGGAAGCGCCCACCGCCCCTGGAACGGGGGCTCTCCCCTGCGCACCGCCAGCGCGCACAGGGCGTGGCGGCGCACGGTCAGCACGACCAGGTCCACGGTGACAGCGAAGGGCGGAAAGGCTGACGGGTCGTAGGGCATGCCGTGATCATAGTCGTCTGCCTGACGATAAACACTCCCTTCGCCGGTCGCAGCGACGAGCGGTCCGCACGGCCGCGCCGGACTCCCCGCGCTCGCGTCGCGGCCGTTCCCCGCACCATGTCGTACGAGGTCATACCCCCAGTTGCAGCCCGTCGGCAGCCTCCTCGACCAGGGCGAGACCGAGCCGGCTGACCCGTACCGAGAAGGGGGCGCCCGCGACCCGCAGCCCGGTGAGGCCGATCTCTCCGAGCGGCGCCGCACGCACCGGCCGCAGCGTGACCGTCCCGGCGGGGGCGTCGGGCCGGATGCCGACGAGCGCGGTCAGCAGCAGGACCGCGGCGGACGCGGCCGTCGCCGAGGGACGGCAGGCCGCCGGGTGCGGAACGGGCGCGCCGCCGTCCGTGCGCTGCTCTCCGGCGAACATCTCGGGCAGCCGGTGTCCGAAGGCCCCGGCCGCCGCCAGGATGCCCCGCAGCAGGCCACCGGCCTCCTCCTCGTGGCCCGCTGCCGCCAGGCCCGCGACGGCGACGGCCGTCTCGGCCACCCGCACCGCCCCGGCGCGGTGCCCGAAGGGGTTGTAGCCGGCCTCCCTGGCGGCGAGCCCGCGCAGTCCCCAGCCCGAGTCCATCGTGGGCCCGCGCAGCAGCCGGGCGAGCTGACCGGTCCGCGCCTCGTCGAGCAGTCCGGGTGCCTGCCGTCCGCCGCCCAGCAGGCCGGTGTCGAGCAGGTGCACGGCGGAGGCGTCGAGGTGCGTGAGCAGCCGCCCGTCGGGGGCCCGGCCGGCCGCGGGTCTGCCGCCGCCGCGGTCGTCGACCCAGAAGTCGTCCCGGAACGCCGTGCGCAGATGCTGGGCCCACTGCCGCAGTTCGGCCGCGCCCGGTCTGCCGTACGCGTCGAGCAGGTCCGCTCCGAGCAGCGCCGCCCGGTGGGCGTGCGCCTGGATCTCGCAGCGCACGGGTCTGCCGGGCAGGTGATCGCACAGATATGTGCCGTCTCCCACGGCAGCACGCAGCCAGGTGAGGCAGCCCTCGGCCGCGGGCAGCAGGTCCTCCGCCTCCCGCTCGGGAAGGCCCCAGCGGCGGGCTTCGGCGAGCAGCGCGGGGAAGAGCAGGGTCGCCTCCGTGCCGGTGCAGCCGGGCGGCAGGTGGGGGCCCGCGTCGCGGCGCGGTCCGGGGACCATCCCGGTCTGCCGCCCCGGTCCGGTGTGCTGGGTGCGGGCCAGGGTGCGCAGGGTGCTCACAGCCAGCCGGGTCCCCAGGGGCAGCGCCATCCGGGCGGCGACCAGCGCCTCGGCCGGGGCCAGGCCGCACCGCCATGGGGCCCCGGCCGCCAGGTGCAGGTCGGACGGGGAGGCCGGGTCGCGCAGCAGCAGGGCGTGCAGGTCGTCGATGCCGGTGCGCAGCAGTTCCGCCACCCCGGGGGTGTCGCCGGTGGCCTGCGCGGGCGCCAGCGGACTCGTGGCGGTGCGGCCCACGGCCCGCAGGGGTCCCGCGCCGTCCTGCCGCACCCGCAGTTCCACGGTGGCCGTGCCGCCCGGGGACAGCTCGAACTCCCAGCGCAGCAGGCCCGCGGAGGCCAGTGCCTCGGCGGGCGGCGGGTCCGCGGTGACCGACGCGCTGGTGGCACCGCGGGACCAGCGCAGCCCCGAGCCACGCACGCTCGCGGGCCGTTCCTCGCCCGCGCCTCCACGGGCGATCTGGCCGAGGTCCGCGAGGTCGGTGCCGAGAGCCACCTCCACGGGGAGCCGCAACGGGCGCGGCGAGGTGCTGCGCAGGGTGATCCGCTCTGTACCGTCCGCGTCCCGTACGCGCTCCACCAGCACGTCGGGGTCCGGGCCCGTGCCCGGAGAGGCGCGCAGGGTGCCGACGAAGCGGACCCGGTCGGCGGCGGTCATCAGGGCCTGGACGCCGAGCGGTTCACGTCCAGCGACGCGCACCTGGCAGCGGGAGAGGAGGCGCCGTCCGGAGCGGTAGAAGCCCTCCAGGCCGCGCCCGCTCAACTGCCCCTGGGCGGAGGAGATCGCCAGCCCGGGGAGGGCCACGCAGATCATGGCGTCATGGGCTGCGGGCAGTTCCGCGGGACTGCCGGGGAGCGAGCGCGGCGCCCGGGTCCGGGAGTCACCCGGCGCGAGCGCGGCGTACCGCGCGGGCGCGGCCGGGCGCTGCCCCACGGGGCTCACGGGCGTACTGAAGACCGTGGCGCCGCCGGTGGGGCAGGGCGGAGTCGGCTGGTGCATGGGACGGCTTCCTCTGCGCTCTGGGGGCCTCGGCGTGTACGGCGCCCGACACCGGCGGCGGCTCCGAAGCGACCTGGGGTGGCGGGGTGGCCTGGGCAGGTGTTCCGCCACTCAGGTGAACGGCGCGGAGCGGGGCCGGGTCACGCCCGGGACCGGTGAAGCCGACCGAATGGCGGCGGTACGGAGGGTCGAGAGGCGAGACGAGAGAAGTGGGAGAGGTGGGAGAGGTGGAGGCGCGCGAGGTGAGAGGAGTGGGAGGAGTGGGAGGAGTGGGAGGAGTGCTAGAGGTGCGACGGTTCGGGACAGACGGGGGGTTCATGCGTCGTCTCCGGAGAGGTCGGGCTGTGGCTCATGGGTCGGCCGGCGCCGGGCGCGGCGGCCCGGGTCCGTCGCGCCCGTCGCCCCCGTGGCACGCGGGCGGGTGCGGCCGGGCGGCCTGGCGGGGCCGGGGCCGGACGCCGCCGCGGTGCCTCGTACGCGACGCCGACGACCGGACGGGGCCGCCACCACCGCCGGTGCGCACCTGCTGCGGGGGCCGGGCGCCGGATGCCGCTCCGCGCCGGTACCGGGCGCCACGCCCTCCGGGGCCTCCGGGCCCTTTGCGCTCTTTACGTCCTTTGCGCCCTGCGCTTCCGCTTCCGCTTCCGGGCCGTTCTGCTCGCCGGACGATCGCGGGGCAGCCGTCTCGGGCGGCTCCTCGCCGGTTTCTGCTTCCTGCTCGGCCGGGTGCAGGCGTCCCGTGCGCTCCGCGCGGAGGCAGCGGCGGACCGATTCCGGGTCCAGTCCCTCGTTGCACGCCTGGTGGAGGAGGCGGGCGAAGAGGTAGTCGGGGTCCGCGCCCAGCGCCATGGCGAGGGCTTCACGGGCCTCCAGGCCGTCGCCCGAGGACCAGGCGACCCAGCCCGCGAGGGTGAGCGGCGCGGCCGCGTGTTCTCCGTAGGGGCCGACACAGCGGCGGGCCAGGGCCCGCCAGAGGCGGAGCGCAGGGGCCGCTTCGTCCCCCTCCATCCACTCGGCCGCGCGGTCACGCGTCGTGCGGTCCTGTAGGCCGAGGATCAGCGAGGCCGCTTCCCCGTCGTCCAAGAGCCGGTCGTCGCGGAGGTCGGCGGCGACCGCGCCGGAGACGGCGGGTGCGTCGGCGAAGCGGCCCAGGACGCGCCCGGCGAGTTCCAGTGTCTCCTCGGCGACTCCGGCACGGCTCACCTCGTCGAGGATCCTCGGCACCAGGGCCCGGCCCGCCGCGTCCAGCGCGGATTCCTGCGCGCGTGCCGCCGAGGTCTCCCAGGGGAGCAGCCTGGCCCGCAGCTCCTTCAGGCTGCCGCGCACCTGAAGTCCGGCGTACGCCGCCGCCGCGGCCAGTACCGACGTGCCGGGCAGACCCATGGGCCAGCCCTCGTCGGGGCAGCATCGGTCGGTCGGGCAGCAGTAGGACCAGAAGCGGCCGTCGGAGATGCACAGGGCCTCGATCACCGGGACGTCGAGGAAGCCGCACTCCTCGCGCAGCGTCTGGGCCAGTGGCTGCAACCGCCGCGCGACCTCCCGCGCCGTCTCGCCGTTCGCCGGCTCCTGGCAGAGGAAGGCGACCAGTTGCTCGGGCATCACTCCCCTGCGCTCGCTGCCCCTGATCAGTCCCCGCGCCAACTGCCGGGCCGCCTCCGGCCAGTCGTCGCGGTCCGCCGGGATGCCGACCCTGGCCCTGCCGCCGAACCTGCCGCGGCTGTCCCGGTCGTGCAGGGCGACCAGGACGATGCTGTCCTCGGGGCGGTAGCCGAGGAGATACGGCAGGGCGTCGGCCAGTTCGGCCGGGGTGCGCAGGGTGATCTGGTGGTTCGGTCCGGTTCCGTCGTACGTGATGTCACCGGAGCCGAGGGACCCGCTTCCGAAGGGCTCGGTCCCGGAAGGGCCCACCCCGAAGGTCTCCCCACCGAAAGGTCCGCTTCCGAAAGAAGGTCCGCTTCCGTGCGATCCAGTCGTTTCGCCGTGATTCGTCATGCCCCGACGATCTCGCGGAATCCAGCATTTCGCTTTCACCTGTGGATAAGTCGGGCCAGGGACACGTCAACCCAACCCGTTTCACCCCGGCCGGACCTCGCCGGACCTCGCCGAACCGCGCCGAGGCCGCCGGGAGCGGGGCGCCACCCGACACCGCCATCCCCACGCCCACGCCCCTGCCCCTGCCCCTGCCCCTGCCCCTGCCCCGTCAACTCCTCTCCCGCCGCCTCCCCTCCCGCGTGGCTCGTGGCGTAGAGGTGGAGGCGCGTCGCCCGACCCGGGAACCGGGCGGCGAGGTCCAGGTCCCCGCCGCCGGATCAGCCCGCCGTCGCGAGGACCAGCGGCAGGACCGGTCCGCTGCCCGCCCGGCGCAGCAGGCGGGCGGCGACCGCCAGGGTCCAGCCGGAGTCGGTGCTGTCGTCCACGAGCAGGACGGGACCGGGAGAGCGGCTCAGGGCGTCCGCCAGTTCCCCGGAGACGGTGAACGCCTGGGACAGCGCCTTGAGGCGCTGTGCGGAGTTGCTGCGGCGCACCGCGCGGCCGCCGTCCGGTCCGGTGTACGTCAGGGTGCCGAGGAAGGGCAGGCGGCCCACGGTCGCGATGCCCTCGGCGAGGGAGCCGACGAGCCGCGGGCGGGTCGTGGACGGAATCGCGACGACGCCCGCCGGGCGGGCCGGGGCGTCCGGTGCGCCTGTCGCCCAGCCGCCCGGAGAGCGCGCCCAGTCCGCGAGGACCGCGACGGCGGCCCGCAGGACATCGTCGGGGACCGCGCCGTCCGGCGCGTTCTCCGCGAGCAGGGGGCGCAGCCGGTTGCCCCAGCCGATGTCGGACAGCCGTCCCAGGGCGCGCCCGGCCGAGCACTGCTCGCCGGGCGGGATGCGGCCCTTGAGGTCGACGCCCAGCGCGGGCATGCCCGTCGGCCACATCCGGCGCGGCTCGATGTCGGCACCGGGGCGGTCCAGCTCCTGCGCGGCGGTCGTCAGCGACTGGTCGGAGACGGAGATGTCGGCCCACGGTCCCGCGCAGTTGTCGCAGCGGCCGCACGGAGCCGCTCCCTCGTCGTCCAGTTGCTGCCGCAGGAACTCCAGGCGGCAGCCCGACGTGCTCACGTAGTCGCGCATGGCCTGCTGCTCGGCCGCCCGCTGCCGTGCCACCCAGGCGTACCGCTCGGCGTCGTAGCTCCACGGCTCGCCGGTGGAGATCCAGCCGCCCTTGACCCGCTTGACCGCGCCGTCCACGTCCAGCACCTTGAGCATGGTCTCCAGTCGGCTGCGCCGCAGGTCCACCACCGCCTCCAGCGCCGGGACGGACAGCGGGCGCCCCGCGTCGGCGAGGGCTGTGAGCGTCTGGCGGACCTGGGCCTCGGGCGGGAAGGCGGTGTCGGCGAAGTACCGCCAGATCGCCTCGTCCTCCTTGCCCGGCAGCAGCAGTACGTCGGCGTGTGCCACACCGCGCCCCGCACGCCCGACCTGCTGGTAGTAGGCGATCGGGGAGAACGGCGAACCGAGATGGAGCACGAAGCCCAGGTCCGGCTTGTCGAAGCCCATGCCGAGCGCGGAGGTCGCCACCAGTGCCTTGACCCGGTTGGCGAGCAGGTCCTCCTCGGCCTGGAGGCGGTCGGCGTTCTCCGTACGACCGGTGTAGGAGGCGACCGTGAAGCCGCGCTGGCGCAGATGGGCGGCGGCCTCCTCGGCCGCGGCGACCGTGAGGGTGTAGATGATCCCGGAGCCCGGCAGCTCCTCCAGATGCTCCGCCAGCCAGGCGAGGCGGTGCGCGGCGTCCGGCAGCCGGACCACGCCCAGCCGCAGGCTCTCCCGCTCCAGGGAGCCGCGCAGCACCAGGGCCTCGCCCGCGCCGGTGCCCAGTTGCTCGGCCACGTCCGCGGTGACGCGCGCGTTGGCCGTCGCGGTGGTGGCCAGGACGGGCACGTCGGGGGCGAGCCCGGCGAGCACCGACCGCAGCCGCCGGTAGTCCGGGCGGAAGTCGTGTCCCCAGTCGGAGATGCAGTGCGCCTCGTCGACCACCAGCAGACCGGTCGTGGCCGCCAGCTTGGGCAGCACCTGCTCGCGGAAGTCCACCGAGTTCAGCCGCTCCGGGCTGACCAGGAGGACGTCGGTCTCGCCGCGCTCGACCTCCCCGTAGATCGTGTCCCACTCCTCCGGGTTGGCGGAGTTGATGGTGCGCGCCCGGATGCCGGCCCGCGACGCGGACTCGACCTGGTTGCGCATCAGCGCCAGCAGCGGCGAGACGATCACCGTCGGACCGGCGCCGCGTCTGCGCAGCAGAGCGGTGGCCACGAAATACACCGCCGACTTGCCCCAGCCGGTGCGCTGCACCACGAGGGCACGGCGCCGATCCTCCACCAGGGCCGCCACAGCCTGCCACTGGTCTTCCCGCAGCCGCGCCGCACCGCCCGGATCGCCGACCAGCTCGGCGAGGACGGCATCGGCTTCGGCGCGGAGGTCCAGTTGTTCCATGCCTCCATGCAACCCGATGCCACTGACAACGGGCCACTTCACCCACCGGGACCGGCCGGACCCGCACGGTAGCCGCGCCGACGACCGGCGGCCGCGGAGGGCCTGGCAGGAGGCGTGGCACGGGCGTGGCGAGGGGTGCACCCGCGCGAGGACGGCGGTGGACACGCGAGGACGGCGGTGGAGAGATGGCGGGCGGATGACGGGAAGACGACAGTGATGACGGGAAGACGACAGTAAGGTGTCCGACCGGCCTCCCCGGGCGTCACGCGGTGGACCGCTGGGTAGGGATATAAGGCGCGGGTCAGCCGAAAAGGGTCGGCGGCCTCAATTGCTCGTTGCCGCATTCCAGTTCGACAGGAAGAATTGAAGTCCGCTCCCCGCTCGGCTCGGCCGTGACCCCGGCAGTGCTCTGCTGCGGTGTGCGCTCTCCTGCATCCGCCCCGCCCGCAGTCATGGGCGCGTAGCCGAAGGGAGGAACGTGACCTTCGGATTCGCTCTGTCCTCGGCGGCCTCGCTGTCGACGTCCCCTGCCTCCGCCCATCGCGTGCTCGAACCCGCGGAGTGGGCCGCCGCGGGAATCCCCCTGCTGCGCAACCCCCGTGAGGTCGTCAGCGGACTCCACGCCCGGCACCGCCCCGGGCCGGCCACCGCCGTGGTCGCCGTGCTCGATCCGGACGAGCGGCTGCGCGCCAGCGCCTCGTTCGTGCGCCGTGCCACGCCCGCCGACGGCTGGATGTTCCGCAACGCCCTGCTCGCCCAGCTCCGCCGCGTGATACCGCACGACCTGCGGCGCCGCACCCCGGTGCGCACCGCTGTGCTGCTCTACTGCCGTGAGGGCGACGCACGGTGGACGGAGGAGGACGGCGCCTGGATGTGGGGGCTGCGTGACGCGTGCACCCTGCACGGGCTGCGCTGCGGCGCGTACATCACGCTGACCCGGGACGGGTGGCAGGTGCTCGGCGAGGGTCGCGGCGGCCGCAGACCGAGCGCCGTCTCGGCGCCCGAGGCTCTCGGTACGACGGAGAGCCGGCCGCCGTCGCCACGCACCGGGGGCCCGGCCTCCGAGGTGCTGAGCCGCGCGGCGGCCCGCTGACGCCCGCAGCCGCTCCCGGCACCGCCCTTGAGCGGACCGGGCCGCCCGGGATCCGTCCCGCCCGCACGTCCGCTCGGCTCGCGCACGCCCGCGTTCGCCCACGCACGCCCCGCACGCCCCGCACGCCCCGCACGCCCCGCACGCCCCCAGACACCTACCCCCGGACGCCCATGCGGCGCCCACGCGGCCTCCGGGTACGCCGAAACAGCCGTCGTGCGATGTTCCGCAACGACGGCTGTCGCCCTGCGCTCCCCCCTGCGTCCCCCGTGATCAGGACGTCCTGGCCGACGCGTGCGCCGGGGACAGGACGTCTCAGACGCCGACGCCCAGCACCGAGTTGATCTGCTGCGGGTCACCGCAGACGATCAGCAGGGCACCGGCCCGTGCGTGGGCCAGCGGCAGTGCGGTGGCGACGCCGTCACCGGTGCCGCCGTTGACGGCGACCACGACGACGGCACGGGACGCGGCGCGGGAGGTTCCGGCGGCGTCCGTGTAGAAGACGTCGTCGCCCGCGTCGTGCTGCGCCCAGTAGGACGTCTCACCGAAGGTGAGCTCGTGGGTGGCCCACGGGTGCGGGTCACCGGTGGTGATCACCAGCACCTCCCCGGGGGCACGACCCGACTCCAGGAGCAGGTCGACCGCTTCCTCGGCGGCGTCGAGCGCTCCCTCGGCCGAGGCGGGGATCAGCTGGATCTGCGGAGCCGCCGGGGCGGCGGGGACAGCCGGCCCCGAAGGGGCGGGCTTGGTGGCGGCCGTGTCCCGCGGCGTGCGCTGCGCCGGCGGAGCGGGCCGCACGGGGCCGGGACGACCGGGACGCGGCGGAGCCGCGGGACGGGGGCCGGGTACGGGACGAGGGGTCGGCGCGGTGCGGCCGGTGGCCGGAGTGACGCGGGGACCCTGGGCACTCTCGTGAATCTGAGGCTCCTCGGGAATGAGAGGCATGAGCTGATATCTATCAAACGTCGGTGCGGCCCGCGGCGGCGGGTGGCACCTCCGGGCGGGCGGTCCCGTCAGAAGTCGAAGCCGAGCTGGCCCTCGATCTCCGGAACGCTTCCGTCCGCCCAGATCCGGGCCTTCTTGAGGTGCTGCCAACGCGGCAGCGCATCAAGATACGCCCACGACAGCCGGTGGTACGGGGTGGGCCCCCGCTCCTCCAGCGCGGCCTTGTGCACAGGCGACGGATAGCCGGCGTTGGCCGCAAATCCGAAGTCTGCATGGTCGGCACCCAGTTCGGCCATCATTTTGTCGCGACGCACCTTGGCGATCACCGAGGCCGCCGCGACGGCCACACAGGACCGGTCGCCCTTGATGACCGTACGGACCCGCCAGGGCGTGCCGAGATAGTCGTGCTTGCCGTCGAGGATGACCGCGTCCGGACGGACCGGCAGGTCCTGGAGCGCGCGGCCGGCGGCGAGCCGCAGTGCCGCCGTCATCCCCAGCTCGTCGATCTCCTCGGGCGAGGCGTGCCCGAGGGCGTAGGCCGTCACCCACTTCTCCAGCACCACGGCGAGTTCGGTCCGCCGCTTGACGGTGAGGAGTTTGGAGTCGGTGAGACCGGCGGGAGGCCGGCGCAGTCCGGTGACCGCGGCGCAGACGGTGACGGGCCCGGCCCACGCGCCGCGCCCCACCTCGTCGACACCTGCGATGACCTTCGCTCCGGTCGTGGCGCGAAGGGAGCGCTCGACGGTGTGAGTGGGTGGTTCGTACGGCATGGCGCCCTTAGCGTACGCCGCCCGGAACCCGGTGCGACACCCCGGTTTCCCCCGGCGCCCGCACCGCCGCCGCGGACGCCCCGCCGAGGCCCGGCGCAGCGGACCGGCGGGGCCGTCGCCATGGCATCCGGGGGCGCGCGGTGGAGGCCGCCGTCTTCACATACGCGCACAGCTGTGCAACCGGCGTACGCCTGCGCTCCGGACGCACACCCCCCACTCACCGCAGGACCGATGCACCGTCAGGCCGGGGCGCGACCGAGAGCGACACCGACAGCAGCACCGGGAGCAGCACCGGGAGCAGCACCGGGAGCAGCACCGGGCCGGAACGTCGCCGGGGTACGGCGGGCGACGCCCCCGCAGCCCGCCGTCCGGCACCGCAGCACCTCCCGCTCCGGCCCGCACCCCACCCCCACCCCCACCCCCCTGGATCGCATTCGTGAATCGCTGCGCGAAGGAACGCGAAGGAAGGCGCGAAGGAAAGTGCGAGGTCCGGCAGTCCCGCTCAGGCGGGCACCGGCAGCCAGCCCGGCAGCGCCTCCGTGCCGTGGATCCACTCGGCGGGCGGGCGTCCGGGCTCCGCCGCGGCGAGGATCCCGCCGACGATGGCGCAGGTGGTGTCCACGTCACCGCCGGCCTGGGCGGTCCGCCAGAACGCCTCCTCGAAGTCGCCGAGGCACCGCGCGGCCGACCAGAGCGCGAAGGGCACCGTGTCGTGCGCCGTCGTACGCCGCCCACAGCCGAGGACGGCGGCGACCGTGTTCGCGTCGTCGTAGTCGAGCATGTCGCGGGCGCGGCGCAGTCCGGCGCCGACGGCGCTGCGCGCGGGCACCAGGGCGATCACACCGTCCAGCAGCGCCTCGGGCCGCGGTGGTCCGCCGGGCGCCGCGGCCAGGGCCGCCGCGGCGGCGACCGCCATGGCGCCCACGACGGCCTCGCGGTGCTGATGCGTCGGGTAGGCGGAGATCTCGGCCTGATGGGTGGCCTGCTCGGGATCGTCGGCGTACCAGGCGCCCAGGGGGGCGATGCGCATCGCGGCGCCGTTGCCCCAGGACCCCTGGCCGTTGAAGAGGGACGAGGCCAGTTCGCGCCAGTCGCCGCCCTCGCGGACGAGGCGCAGCAGGCGGTTCACGGCGGGGCCGTAGCCGCGGTCGAAGTCGTGGTGCCGGGCGAAGGACTCGGCCAGGGCGTCCTGGTCGACGCGGTGGTGTGCGGTGAGCACGGCCACCACGGAGCAGGCCATCTCCGTGTCGTCGGTCCACTGCCAGGGGCCGGGGGGCAGCTCCCTGCGGTGCAGGAGCGGATAGACGGCCGGTACGAAGAACTGCGAGCCGAGCGCGTCACCGACCGAGAGTCCGCGCAGACTGGCGAGGGCGCGCTCCAGGCGCCCGGGGAAAGAGGAGTCAGAGGTCATCGTCCGGCCACTCTATCCGGAGATGCCGTACGGTCTATCCGGATATGCCGTACGGTTCCGGGTCCCGCCAGCGCTCGAAGGGCCGGTCCATGGTGTAGCGGCCGTCGTCCCCGAGGACGAGCATCCGCGTCTCGCCGTTGCCGGGGTTGGACAGGGCCTCGAACTCGGCCACGGTCCAGTGGAACCACCGCATGCAGAACAGCCGCATGGCCAGGCCGTGGGTCACCAGGAGGACGTTGGGCGGGTGGTCGGGGGCCTCGAAGCTGCGGAAGAGGCTCTCCAGGAAGCCGCCGACCCGGTCGTAGACGTCGGCTCCGGACTCGCCCTGGGCAAAGCGGTAGAAGAAGTGGCCGTAGGCGTCCCGGTAGGACTTCTGGAGGCGTACGTCGTCGCGGTCCTGCCAGTTCCCCCAGTCCTGCTCGCGCAGCCGCGGCTCCTCGCGGACCCGGATGAGGCCGGGATCGAGGTGGAAGGCGCGGAGGGTCTCGTGGGTGCGCCGGTAGGGCGAGACGTACACGCTGACGTGTTCCCGTCCGAACAGGTCGCGCAGCTCCTTGCCGGTCTCCTCCGCCTCCTGCCGGCCCCGCTCGGTCAGCGCGAGCGCGTGGTCGGGCTCGCGCTCGTAGACGGAGTCATCGACATTGCCCGTCGACTCTCCGTGCCGGACAAGAACGATGCGCCGTGGTCGTGCCATGCCAAAACACTAGATCGGAGGAGGGCGGACCGGAGAATCGAGCGGCCCTCGTACGACGGGGGTCACACGGTCCAGGCGGGTTCCAGCTCCACGATGTCACCGGTCATGGCGGCCACGTCGGCCTCCGTCTGGGCGCGCAGGGCGAGGCGCTCCACCCGTTCGGTGCGGTACTTCCCGTGCTCGGCGGCCGACTGCCACATGGACAGCACCAGGAACTCGCTGCCGGGCGCCTCGCCGAACAGCCCGCGGGTCATGCCGGGCGAGCCGGCCATCGCCGGGTTCCAGACCTTCTCCTGCATCAGGGTGAAGTGCTCGGCGCGCTCCTCGTGGACCCGGCAGAGCGCCACCCGCACCAGGTCGGCGTCGGTGAAGCGCGGCTCGAAGCCCGTCTTCACATCGAACCGGTGATCGAAGAGCCGGACCTGCATGTCCTTGAAGGTCCCGGCCTGGGCGGCGGCGAGCCGGTCGTAGGACCGGGCCATGAAGGAGTCGTAGAAGGCGCGGCTCTCCCAGAAGGCGAAGATGTGCGCCACCCCCTGCCGTCCCCGGCTCCAGCCACCCCCCTGCCCCCGAAACCCCGGCTCCCCCAGAAGCCCCGCCCATTTCCGCTGCCCGCGCTCGAACCCACGGCGGTCGACCACGGTGCAGCGAATCCACTTGACCAGCACCGCGCCATGGTACGGCCCTGGGGCGTGGCGCCGGTCACTCTCGCGCGGACAGCGCCCGCGCGTGCGCCCCCGACTCCGTGGCACGATGGACAACGAGCGTGCGCAGTCCGGTGGTTGGGACAGTCAGGGCGCACGGTGACGGGGAAGGGGAGGTCCGGTGAGCGGGCTCAGCAAGGGGATCCGCAAGGTCGAGGTCGCGCTGAAGTGGGATCCGAGTCCCACGGGGCAGCCGCCCACCGATCTGGACATAGTGGCGGGCACCTACCTGGCGGGCGATCCGTACGGCGCTCCGGACTATCTGGTGCATTTCGACAGCCGGTCGCCCGACGGCACGATCACTCTCAACCGGGACAGCACGGACGGCAAGGGCTTCGGCTGGGACGAGGTGATGACCCTGGAGCTGGACCGGCTCTCCGAGCGCTACGCGCGCGTGGTGGTCGGTGTGGTCATCCAGCAGACGGGTGCGCACCGGCCCTTCGCCGATGTGCTCGACCCGGGGCTGCGTATCCGCGAGGGCTACACCGTGCTCGCCGAGGACGACTTCGGCGGTGTCCTGGGCGCGACCGCGGCCGTCGTCGCGGAGTTCGCCCGCGACGGCTCCGGAAGCTGGCAGTTCCGTCCCGGGATCCGCGGCTACGAGGGCGACCCGGCGCGGTTCACCGCCGTGATGGGCGCGGACCGGCCGTAGCCAGGCGGCACGGGCACATGTGTAAGGGGCGCCGGCCAATGGCCGGCGCCCCTTACACTTCACCTCATGGTGCGGTTGTCGGCTCAGCTACAGCCGCTCGTCGAGCCGCAGCCCTCGCAGATGTAGCAGGAGCCGGCCCGCTGCATCTTGGTGCCGCAGGAGAAGCAGAGCGGGGCGTCCGCCTGGATGCCCAGCTGCATCTCGACCAGCTCGGCGCTGGTGTGCGCCTGCTGCGGGGCGGGCAGGGCCGCCTCGGCCGCGGCCTTCGGCGTGGCGACGGCCTTCAGGTCGGTCTGGCGCGGCGCCGACTGGGCCAGGCCCTCGACGTCGACGTCCTCGTCGATCGGCTCGTAGGAACCGGTCTCCAGGTGGCGCTGACGCTCCTCGGCGGAGTGGATGCCGAGCGCCGAGCGCGTCTCGAACGGCAGGAAGTCCAGCGCCAGGCGGCGGAAGATGTAGTCGACGATCGACTGCGCCATCCGCACGTCCGGGTCGTCGGTCATACCGGCCGGCTCGAAGCGCATGTTGGTGAACTTCGAGACGTAGGTCTCCAGCGGCACGCCGTACTGGAGGCCGACGGAGACCGCGATGGAGAAGGCGTCCATCATGCCCGCCAGGGTCGAGCCCTGCTTGGACATCTTGAGGAAGACCTCGCCGAGACCGTCGTCCGGGTAGGAGTTGGCGGTCATGTAGCCCTCGGCGCCGCCGACGGTGAAGGAGGTGGTGATGCCGGGACGGCCCTTCGGGAGGCGCTTGCGGACCGGGCGGTACTCCACGACCTTCTCGACCTTGGGCTGCGCGTCCACGGCGGCCTCGGTCTTCTTGCCGGAGTCCTTGGTCTTGGCGGAGAGCGGCTGGCCGACCTTGCAGTTGTCGCGGTAGATCGCGAGCGCCTTGACGCCCAGCTTCCACGCCTCGTAGTAGATCTCCTCGACCTCCTCGACGGTAGCCGACTCCGGCATGTTGACCGTCTTGGAGATGGCTCCGGAGATCCACGGCTGGATCGCGGCCATCATGCGGACGTGGCCCATCGGGGAGATGGCGCGCTCGCCCATGGCGCAGTCGAACACCTCGTAGTGCTCCTGCTTGAGACCGGGGGCGTCGATCACATTGCCGTTCTCAGCGATGTGGGCGACGACCGCCTCGATCTGCTCCTCCTGGTAGCCCAGGCGGCGCAGGGCCTGCGGGACGGTGCCGTTGACGATCTGCATCGAGCCGCCGCCGACCAGCTTCTTGAACTTGACCAGGGCGAGGTCGGGCTCGACACCGGTGGTGTCGCAGGACATGGCCAGGCCGATGGTGCCGGTCGGCGCGAGCACCGACGCCTGGGAGTTGCGGAAGCCGTGCTTCTCACCGAGGCGCAGCACGTCCTGCCAGGCCTCCGTGGCGGCGGCCCACACCGGGGTGTCCAGGTCGTCCATGCGCACGGCGGTGCCGTTGGCGTCGGCGTGCTGCTTCATGACGCGCTGGTGCGGCTGCGCGTTGCGGGCGTAGCCGTCGTACGGGCCGACGACCGCGGCCAGCTCGGCGGAGCGCTTGTAGGCGGTGCCGGTCATCAGGGAGGTGATGGCACCGGCGAGCGCGCGGCCGCCGTCGGAGTCGTAGGCGTGGCCGGTCGCCATCAGCAGGGCGCCGAGGTTGGCGTAGCCGATGCCGAGCTGACGGAAGGCGCGGGTGTTCTCGCCGATCTTCTGGGTCGGGAAGTCCGCGAAGCAGATCGAGATGTCCATCGCGGTGATGACCAGCTCGACGACCTTGGCGAAGCGCTCGGACTGGAAGGACTGGTTGCCCTTGCCGTCGTCCTTGAGGAACTTCATCAGGTTCAGCGAGGCGAGGTTGCAGGACGTGTTGTCCAGGTGCATGTACTCGCTGCACGGGTTCGAGCCGTTGATCCGGCCGGACTCCGGGCAGGTGTGCCAGTGGTTGATCGTGTCGTCGTACTGGATGCCCGGGTCGGCGCAGGCCCAGGCGGCCTGGGCCATCTTGCGGAACAGCGACTTGGCCTCGACCTCCTCGATGACCTCGCCGGTCATCCGGGCGCGCAGACCGAACTTCCCGCCCTGCTCGACCGCCTTCATGAACTCGTCGTTCACCCGGACCGAGTTGTTGGCGTTCTGGTACTGGACGGACGTGATGTCGTCGCCGCCCAGGTCCATGTCGAAGCCCGCGTCGCGCAGGGCGCGGATCTTCTCCTCCTCCTTCACCTTGGTCTCGATGAAGTCCTCCACGTCGGGGTGGTCGACGTCGAGGATGACCATCTTGGCGGCGCGGCGGGTGGCGCCACCGGACTTGATGGTGCCGGCGGAGGCGTCGGCGCCGCGCATGAAGGAGACCGGTCCCGAGGCGTTGCCGCCGGAGGACAGCAGTTCCTTGGAGGAGCGGATGCGGGAGAGGTTCAGGCCGGCCCCGGAGCCGCCCTTGAAGATCATGCCCTCTTCCTTGTACCAGTCGAGGATCGACTCCATGGAGTCGTCGACGGACAGGATGAAGCAGGCGGAGACCTGCTGGGGCTGCGGGGTGCCCACGTTGAACCAGACGGGGCTGTTGAAGCTGAAGACCTGGTGCAGGAGGGCGTACGCCAGCTCGTGCTCGAAGATCTCGGCGTCGGCGGGCGAGGCGAAGTACTTGTGGTCCTCACCGGCCTTCCGGTACGTCTTCACGATGCGGTCGATCAGCTGCCTGAGGCTGGTCTCGCGCTGCGGGGTGCCCACGGCGCCCCGGAAGTACTTGCTGGTGACGATGTTGACCGCGTTCACCGACCAGAAGTCGGGGAACTCGACGCCACGCTGCTCGAAGTTGACCGAGCCGTCGCGCCAGTTGGTCATGACGACGTCACGGCGCTCCCAGCTCACCTCGTCGTACGGGTGCACGCCGGGGGTGGTGTGGATGCGCTCGATGTGCAGTCCCTTGTTCCCCGCCTTGCCGCCCTTGGCGCGGGAACCTCGTGCCGGACCGCTCGCCGTCTCTGTCATGCCGCCTCCCTGATACGGGCGAAAACGCCCAGAAGTGCCCCGAATGTTCCGAGACACGGTGTTCTGTCCGGTGCCGCGGGCACGTGTGTCGCCGCCGCCCGCAGCCGTCTTCCTCGCCGCCGCCCGGCCGGGTCCGGACGCGCGGTCCGGACCGGGCCCGCCGATCAGTCGGCGGCGCGCGCGGGCAGGGGGACCTCAGCCGTCCCACCGCGCCCGCGATCGTCTTCCTGGCCCCCCGTGACGGCGCCGTCGCCGTCCTCCGCGCCGGGGGGGCGCGCGTCTTCCCTCAGCTCCGCGATGGCCGACTCGAAGTCGTCCAGCGAGTCGAACGCCCGGTACACGGACGCGAACCGCAGGTAGGCCACGAGATCGAGGTCCCGCAGGGGGCCGAGTATGGCGAGCCCCACCTCGTGGGCGGCCACCTCGGCGCTCCCGCTGGCCCGGATCGCCTCCTCCACCCGCTGGCCGAGCTGGGCCAGCGCGTCCTCGGTGACCGGGCGGCCCTGGCACGCCTTGCGCACGCCGTTGATGACCTTGGTGCGGCTGAAGGGCTCGGTGACCCCCGACCGCTTGACCACCATGAGCGAGCACGTCTCCACGGTCGTGAACCGGCGAGAGCAGTCGGGGCACTGGCGGCGCCTGCGGATCGACGTGCCGTCGTCCGTCGTACGGCTGTCGACCACACGGCTGTCGGGGTGCCTGCAGAAGGGGCAGTGCATGGGCTCCAACCCTCCTCACAGCAGACTCGATGGCCTCGCCGGGCCTCATGGGCCCCGCCGAAGCAGCCCCCAGCATAGGCGATGACGAGAGGGTCCAAGACCCGGGGCACCACAACTTCTGGGCTGCTGTAGCTATCCAACCACTAGATGTAGGGATCGGCCCGTACGGGCTGCGAAATACGCGCGTGTCGCACGGCCGCCACGGGAGCGCTGCCGGGACACGGTCACGCACCGTACGTCCGCACACGCGGAACGGGACACTCCGGTGCTCGCCCGTGCCCGCCGCGGGGGTACGGAGATACCGTGAACGCCGCACGGAGGACGCGTGGGACTCCCGGGCGGAAGAGGGATCGGCGCCCTGCGGGCGGGCCGTCCGGTGGCAGACTGGGGCCGCGCCGCCACGGGCCCGCGCCCCGGCGGTGAAGAGTACAGCAATAGGCCCTTTTGTCTGCCGGACACCGCACCACCCATACACCGACACACATGATCAAGTCACGCCATCCTCGTTTTTTCACTCGAACGTGTGTTTGGCGCAACCTTTCGAAAGCAATTACCGTTGTGCCGGAGGGAGACCATCGAGAGGGGCCGACGTGACCACCACCGCAGACAGTGCCACCATCACCGCCCAGGACCGCTCCCAGGGCCGACTCGAGCCGGTGCATGCGATGAACGAAGCCGCGAATCCCGAGGCACACAAGCGCTCTCTGCCCGGCCGACCTCCAGGCATCCGGGCGGACAGTTCGGGACTCACCGAGCGGCAGCGCCGAGTGATCGAAGTCATCAGGGACTCCGTGCAGCGGCGCGGCTACCCGCCGTCCATGCGGGAGATCGGCCAGGCCGTGGGGCTGTCCAGCACCTCCTCGGTGGCGCATCAGCTGATGGCCCTGGAGCGCAAGGGCTTCCTGCGGCGCGACCCGCACCGCCCGCGCGCGTACGAGGTCCGCGGATCCGACCAGGCGGCCACGCTCCAGCCCACGGACACCGTCGGCAAGCCGGCCGCGTCGTACGTCCCGCTCGTCGGGCGGATCGCGGCCGGTGGCCCGATCCTCGCCGAGGAGTCCGTCGAGGACGTCTTCCCGCTGCCCCGGCAGCTGGTCGGCGACGGTGAGCTGTTCGTCCTCAAGGTCGTCGGCGACTCGATGATCGAGGCCGCGATCTGCGACGGCGACTGGGTGACGGTCCGCCGCCAGCAGGTCGCCGAGAACGGCGACATCGTGGCCGCCATGATCGACGGGGAGGCCACCGTCAAGCGCTTCAAGCGCGAGGACGGCCATGTGTGGCTGCTGCCGCACAACGCCGCGTACGAGCCGATCCCCGGTGACGACGCGACCATCCTCGGCAAGGTGGTCGCGGTGCTGCGGCGCGTCTGAGACCGCCGCCGGGCGGGCTCACCTCCCGCCCCCTGACCGGGCCCCGGAACCTCTGCGCCGGTTCCGGGGCCCTGTGCTGTCCCGGCACGGGCGCGGGCGCGGTGCGGGGCGATGCCCCGCGCGACTGGGCTCGCTCACAGGGGCGGCGTCCATACAGGCACCGCCCGCCCGCGTGCCGCTCACGCGTGGAGCGGCACGGGCCGGAGGCCGGGCCTCCGGCCCGGGATCACTCCGCCGCGGCCCGCTCCGTCTCCGCGGCCTGCGCCGCCGCGTCGATGGCCGTGAGCGACTTGCGCACCTGGTTGCGGTCGGTGGTGTACCAGAAGTCCGGCAGCGACGCCTTCAGATAGTTGCCGTAGCGCGCGGTCGCCAGCCGCGGATCCAGTACGGCGACCACGCCCCGGTCCCCGGAGGCGCGGACCAGACGCCCGGCGCCCTGGGCCATCAGCAGGGCCGCGTGCGTCGCCGCGACCGCCATGAAGCCGTTGCCCCCGGCCTCCTCGACCGCCTTCTGGCGGGCGCTCATCAGCGGATCGTCGGGACGCGGGAAGGGGATCTTGTCCATCACGACCAGCTGGCAACTGGCGCCCGGGACGTCGACACCCTGCCAGAGCGAGAGGGTGCCGAACAGGCACGTCCTCGGGTCGGCCGAGAAGTTCTTGATCAGCTCGCCGAGGGTCTCCTCGCCCTGGAGCAGGATCGGGAACTCCGGCATGCGCGAGCGCAGCTCCTCGGCGGCGAGCTGGGCGGCCCGCATCGAGGAGAACAGGCCCAGTGTCCGGCCGCCCGCCGCCCGGATCAGCTCCGTCAGCTCGTCGAGCATGTCCGTGCGGTCGCCGTCGCGCGCGGGCCGCGCCAGGTGCTTGGCGACGTACAGGATGCCCTGCCTGCGGTAGTCGAAGGGGGAACCGACGTCCACGCCCTTCCACTGCGGCACGTCCTCGCCCTCCGTGCCCTCCGGGGCCAGGCCCAGCGACGCCCCGACGCCGTTGAAGTCGCCGCCCAGCTTCAGCGTCGCCGAGGTGAGCACCACGGAGCGGTCGGTGAAGAGCTTCTCCCGCAGCAGGCCCGACACCGACATGGGGGCCACCCGCAGCGAGGCGCCGAAGCGGTCGTGGCGCTCGTACCAGACGACGTCCCACTCGGAGCCGTTGGTGATCCGCTCAGCCACGTCGTGCACGGATTCCACGGAGGCCAGGGCCTGCTTGCGGACGGCGTCCTCGTCCTGGACCGACTTGTCGCGGGTCGCGCCGATCCCCGAGATGACGTTGCGCGCCGCGTCCCGCAGCGCCAGCAGCGCGTAGCCGAGGTCCTCCGGGACCTCCTCCAGGCGGCCGGGCAGGGCCAGCTCCATCAGCCGCTCGAAGCCCTCGGCGGCGGTCTGGAGCTGGTCGGCCGTCTTCTCGTCGACCAGCTTCGCGGCGCGGCGCACCGCGCGGTTGACCTGGCCGGGGGTCAGCTCGCCGGTGGCCACACCGGTCACCCGGGAGACCAGTTCGTGGGCCTCGTCGACGATCAGGACCTCGTGCTGCGGCAGGACCGGCGCGCCCTCGATGGCGTCGATCGCGAGCAGCGCGTGATTGGTGACGACGACCTCGGCCAGCTTGGCGCGCTCGCGGGCCGTCTCGGCGAAGCACTCCGCACCGTAGGCGCACTTCGAGGCGCCCAGGCATTCCCGGGAGGAGACCGACACCTGCGCCCAGGCCCGGTCCGACACACCCGGGGTGAGGTCGTCGCGGTCCCCTGACTCGGTCTCGTCCGACCAGTCGCGCAGCCGCAGCAGGTCCTGTCCCAGCTTGCTGGTGGGCGCCGCCGCCTCGAACTGGTCGAACAGGCCCTCCTCCTCGTCCTGCGGGACGCCCTCGTGCAGCCGGTGCAGGCACAGGTAGTTCGACCGGCCCTTGAGCATCGCGAAGTCCGGGCGGCGGCGCAGCAGCGGGTGCAGCGCGTCCACCGTGCGCGGCAGGTCGCGCTCGACGAGCTGGCGCTGGAGGGCGAGGGTGGCCGTCGCCACCACGACCCGCTCCCCGTGCGCGAGCGCGGGCACGAGGTAGCCGAGGGACTTGCCGGTGCCGGTGCCGGCCTGGACCAGCAGGTGTGAGCCGTCGTCGATCGCGTCGCCGACGGCTTGGGCCATGGTCACCTGGCCGGGGCGCTCCGTACCGCCGACGGCTGCGACGGCGGCATGCAGGAGTTCGGGGAGTGAGGGCTTCGTCATAGCGCGACCACCCTACGGGGCGGCACTGACAGCCGGTGCCCCGAAGCCGGACACCGGCGTCGGTCCGCGGTCATCGCGGCCGCTGCGGGAACCGGTCCCGCACCATGAGGGCGGCCCGCTTGCCGGGCAGCTCCACCTCGGCCGCCTGCCGGAATCCCGCGCGCAGGAAGGCGGCCACCGAGGAGGCGTTGCGCAGGTCGGGTTCGGCGACGACGCGGGCGCAGGCCGGGCGCCGGGCGAGGACCAGCGCGGCCACCGCCCGCAGCAGCGCGCCGCCGGTCCCCCGGCCGCGGTCGGCGGCGGCGCCGATGAGGAGATGGAGGCCCGTGTCGTGCGGCCGTGCGCAGTAGTGGCGGGCCAGCGGGTCGAGATCGGCCCGGTAGATCTCCCAGTAGCTCATCGGCATGCCGTCCAGCAGACCGATGCAGGGGACGCTGCGTCCGTCGCCGTCCACCTGGGCGCACAGGTGTTCCTCGGTCGCGCTCGGTGGCCCGGCGAGCTGCCAGAACGCGTCGACCGCGGGGTCGTTCATCCAGCGGCTGACGACCGGCAGGTCCCGTTCGATCCGGACGGGCACCAGGCGGAAGGTCCCCACGGGGGTGTCGACGGGGCCCCAGTCGCCCACCCCGTCCAGGAGGTCGGCCGGGCCGCCGGTGGCGGTGGGAGCGGTCCCGGCGGGGTCGGCGAAGAGCGCGACGAATTCCTCCGGCAGCCGCAGGTCGAGCGTGTCCTCGCCGTCGCTGCCCGCCTCGGCGGGCGCCCCTGCGGCGGGGGTCCGGTCGGGGGCGGGGCTCGGGGCGGTGCCGGTGTCGGCGGACGGCATGGGCGGTCCTCTCGGAGGGATCCGTGGCACTCGGGAGCGGCCGGGGGGCCGGAGCGTCAGGGCGTCAGGAGTGGAGGGGGTTGGCGACGGTGACGTAGACGGACTGGGTGTCGACCGGACCGGCCAGTTCGTCCAGGCCGCGCAGCCGGGTCAGCAGATTGGCCTTGCAGCGCAGGACCGGCGCGTCCAGCAGGCGGGCGGGCAGCGTGGAGCGCAGGCGTCCGGGCCCGGTCGCCGCGGTGGCCAGGAAGCGGCGGAAGGCGGCCAGCAGCAACCGTTCGTCGGCGAGCCGCTGGGAGCCGAGGGCGCCGACGAGGCCGCACACGTTGTTGAGGGCGAGGTAGTACGCGAAGCGCTCATCGGCGACCTCGTCGGGGACGAAGGTGTCGCTGCGGGCGCCGATCCCGGGCAGTGCCGCGTCGAGTTCCGCGTGCCGGGAGGCCCGGAAGTAGTACCCCTGGTTGTCGCGGTAGCGTCCGCCCGCCGGCCAGCCCGCCGGGTCCAGCAGGACCAGGGTGTTCTGCTGGTGCGCCTCCAGGGCGATGCCCGCCTCGCCGTCCAGCCACAGCACGGGACGGATCACCTGTTCGAGGTAGCGCAGGAACCACTCGGCGGCGACGGCGCCCACCGGCCGGGCGCTGCGGGCGGCGAGCCGCGTGACGATCTCCGCGAGGCGGGAGCGCGTGATCCGGCCGCTGTCCGTCCGGGGACGGCCGCCGTCCGGGTCGTACGCCGGGCTCGCGGTCGAGTCGTGCGCCGCGCTCCCGGCCGGGCCGTACGGTGCGGGTGCGCCGTCTGCCGGGGTGTGGGGCGCGCCGCCGGGGCTCGGCCGGGGAGCGACCAGTCCGGCGACGCAGGCGACATCGTCCGCCGGGGCGAACGGGTTGTGCCGGATCATCACATCGAGGCCGGGCACGGGACCGCCGTCCGGGTCGTCGACGGCCAGCCAGGCCGGGTCGCGCACGATGTCGAAGCCGGGGTGGGCGGCCCGCCACCGTGCGCCGAGTCCGGCCCGCAGCAGCCGGTGCACCTCCACTCCGCGGTGGAGTTCCTTGCGGAGGTTCTCCCGGCGCGAGTTGGTGATGCGCAGGGCGAGGGACAGTTTGAGCATGGCGGGCGCGCCGCCGCGGTGGACGGTGCGTACGGAGGAGGTCGGGTGCCAGGACGGGCCGTGCGGTCCGAGGTCGCGCAGCAGTCCCGCGTCGAGGAGCGCGGCCGTGCCGGGGCGGTGCCGCACCTCGCGCGCCTGCCACGGGTGCAGCGGCAGTGCCGCGTACCCCTCGGGCAGGGGCAGTCCCGGGCCCGCGAGCCGGGCCGTGATCCGGTCGGCCGGGACGCGGCGGCCGCCCTCGGTCCACGCGGAGTCGGTGGCGAGCACGGCGGGGGCGACGGCCATCCAGTGCAGCGGGAAGGCGCCGCGGGATTCGGGCGAGTACGGCCGTGCCTCGGCCTCCGACAGGCCCTCGCGGCTCTTGGGCGCCGGATGCAGGGGGTGTCCGAGCATGAGGGCCTGCTCGGCGGAGAGGAAGCGGTCGGGGCGGTCGGCCGGGTCCGCGCGGCGGTCGGCGAGGAAGAGCGCGGTGCGCCGGACCGAGTCGGCGACGCGCGCCACCAGGTCGACCGCGTCGGCCCCGGCCGTGGCGTCCACCGGGCCGGAGCCGCCGCGGGATTCGGCTCCGCCGCCGGGCCCGGAGCCGCTGGTGCCGTCGCTGTCGGCGGCCGGAACCGCGGCTTCGCGGGCGAGCAGCGCGGCGACCGTGACGGCGTCGGCCGGTGGGGCGGACTCCGGGGCACCGGCCAGGCGCGGCGGGCCGAAGCGGTGCCAGCCGGTCGGCGACCAGTGGCGGACTGGTACCAGGAGGGCCGTTCCGCTGCTCGGCAGGGGGACGCGGAGGGTGCCGTCGCCGGGGCCCTGCATGCCGGTCTCGCGGACCCAGCAGCGCAGCAGGTTCTCGACACCGGCGATCTGGGCGGCCGTGTGCGGGTCGGGGTGGTCGAGCGGGTCGGCCGACGTGGACACCGCGTCGGCCGGGGACTGACGCGGGTCCGGTGACCGGTGGGCGGGCAGGGCGCCCGTCTGGCGGGAGACGGTGGGGGTGGCGTTCACGGCGGTTCCTCGGCGTGGGGGCGAAGCGTGGGCGTCTGCGGGGTCCGTGACGTCCGGTACGTGGACGACGTCCGGTACGGGGACGACGTCCGGTACGTCGACCGAGGCGTCCGGGGGCTGCGGCGTCGTCCCGGGCGGTCGGCCGTCCGGCCGCCGACCGGGCACGGCGGCGGGCTCCGGCCCGGTCATTCCGCGCCCCCCGCTCCTCGCACCGGCCCGGCGGCGCGGCGCCCCTGTCCGGGCGGCCCGGACCGCTCGCCCACGCGCGCGGGACGCCCACCGGCCACCGCGTCGACCGCCTCGACCGCGTCGGCCAGCCGGTCGAGCACGGCGGTGGACTGCTCGTCGGTGAGGGTCAGCGGCGGAAGCAGCCGGACGACGCTGCCGTGGCGGCCGCCGAGTTCGACGATGAGGCCCCGCCGCAGGCATTCCCGCTGCACGGCGGTGGCCAGGGCGGGAGCGGCGGGGGGTGGACGGCGCCCGGGAGCGGCGAGCGGCGCGGCCCCCGCCCCGGACCCCGCCCCCGTCCCGGACCCCGCCTCCGTCCCGGCCCCGGACGCCGTCTCAGGCTCCGTCTCGGTCTCCGCCGCGGCCTCCGGATCGACCAGTTCCAGGCCGAGCATCAGCCCGCGCCCCCGCACGTCGCCCACACAGGCGTACCGCTCGCGCAGCTCGCCCAGCCGGCGCAGCATGCGGGCGCCGAGATCGGCGGCGTGCTCGGCGAGCCGGTTCTCACGGACGTACGCCAGGGTGGCGGTCCCGGCGGCCATGGCGAGCTGGTTGCCGCGGAAGGTGCCCGCGTGGGCGCCTGGTGCCCAGACGTCGAGGTCGTCCCGGTACACGACGACGGCCAGCGGCAGGCTGCCGCCGATGGCCTTCGACAGCACCATCACGTCCGGTGTGATGCCGCTGTGGTCCACCGCCCAGAAGGCGCCGGTGCGGCCGACGCCGGTCTGGACCTCGTCGGCGATCAGGGGCACGGACCTGTCCTCGGTGAGCCGCCGGACGCGGCGCGTCCACTCGTCCGGCGCGGGGATCACCCCGCCCTCGCCCTGGAAGGGTTCGAGGATCAGCCCGGCGGGCAGCGGCACCCCGGACTTGGGGTCGTCCAGCAGGGACTCGGTCCAGCGGGCGGCGAGTTCGGCGCCGAGCGGGCCGCCGACGCCGAAGGGGCAGCGGTAGTCCTGCGGGTAGGGCAGCCGGGTGACGCGTACGTCCTGGGCGTGCCCGGAGGCGGCGAGCGCCGCGTCGGTCATCCCGTGGTAGGCCCCGGTGAACGCCATGATGCCGGTGCGTCCGGTGGCGGCCCGGACGAGCTTGAAGGCGGCCTCGACCGCGTCCGTCCCGGCCGGACCGCAGAACTGCACGCGCGCGCGTGCGGCCAGTCCGGCGGGCAGGGTGCGGAACAGCTCGGTGACGAACGCGTCCTTGACGGGCGTGGCCAGGTCGAGGGCGTGCAGCGGCGCGCCCGAGTCGAGGACCTTGCGGACGGCCTCCAGGACGACGGGGTGGTTGTGGCCGAGGGCGAGGGTGCCCGCACCGGAGAGGCAGTCCAGGTAGCGGCGGCCGTCCGCGCCCTCGATGGTGAGGCCGCGCGCCCGGACCGGCACGATCGGCAGGGCGCGCGCGTAGGTGCGGGCCGCCGACTCGCGCGCGCCCTGGCGTCGCAGGATGCCCTCGTGAAGGGCGTGCGCGCCGTCCTCCGCACACCTCTCCTGCTCCCGCGCGCGTCCCTCGCGCTCCTCGCGCTCCCCCTGCTCCGCGGAGGTCCCGGCTTCCCCGTGCGTCCCGTACCCCCCGTGCGCGGCCACCGTCACGGCTCCCTGCCCTCCCGCTGTCCCGAGGCGGCGGCCTCCTCCGAAGGGAGGGGCCGCGTTCCGGGGCCCCTGCGGCATGGTGTCGCTCGCCCGTGGTCTGCCCGGCCGGGGCGCGTGGGCCTGGCCGTGGGCAGCGGGAACCCCACCGGTACAACCGCTGGTGATCCGTACGGTTACGGGCCGCCCGGAGGGAGTTTCCGGCGGCCCGGCGCCGGCCGCCGGGGAACAGCCGGGGATCCGGCGGAGAACAGCCGCGGCCCCGCCCGGAACAGCCGGGAGCGTCTCAGTCCTCAGCCCAGCTCCTCCCCCGACGCGACGACGACCCCGTACAGATCCCCGACCGTCGCCAGCGCGGCGGCGTGGATCTGGCCGGCGTCCAGCAGCGTGCCCCCGGACGGGAGCGGACGCGTCGCGCACGCGTCGGCGACGACCGTGGGCCGGTTGCCGCGCAGGAAGGCGCCCTCGGCGGTGAACTGCACGCACATGTGCGTCATGAAGCCGATCACGACGACGTCCTGGTGCCCGGCCGCGTCGACCAGGTCGCCCAGTTCGGTGCCGACGAACGCATTCGGCGCCTGCTTCACCACGACGGCCTCGCCCTCGGCCGGGGCCACGCTCGGGTGGACGGCGCCGATCTCCTCCCTGATGTCGTACGCGCTGCCGGGTCCGCCGTCGTGGACGACATGGATGACCGTGGCCCCGGCTCGCCGGGCCCGCGCCAGCAGGGCGGCGGCGGAGTCGAGCGCGGCCCGCCAGCCCGTCAGCTCCATCACTCCGCCGACGTAGGTGTTCTGGTAGTCGACCAGGATCAGGGTCGCGTCCGCGAGCGAGGCCGGGGTGTCGTCGAGTCCGTTGAGCGCGCGCAGCGTCGTCGTGGTCATGGGTTCCCCTCGGGAGAAGCACCGGGCCGTGTGCCCGGAGTCGTCGTGCGTGGGCCGCCGGTGCGGTGGCCGGCCCGGATACGAACGTACGATCATGCTCTGCGTGTCGGCAATGTCGCCCAGCCCGCAGATCCGGACATCGCCTGCCCTGCCGAACGGACGGAGATCCCTTGAGCGCCGCCACCGGACGCCTCGTCGTCGTCGTGCTCTTCGAGGGCGTCGACCTGCTCGACGTCACCGGCCCGCCCGAGGTGTTCTCCCTGGTGCGGCGGGAGCTGGCGGACCCGGGCTGCTACCGGGTCGTCCTGGCGGCGGAGACCATGGATCCCGTCACCACCTCCGCCGGGGTGCGGGTGGTGCCCGACACCACTTTCGAGGAGCTGTCGGACAGCCGTGTCGACACCCTCCTGGTGCCCGGCTCGGTCGAGACGGACGGCCCCGGGCGGGTCCGGGCGCTCGCGGAGCCCGCCGTGGTCGGCCGGGTGCGGGATCTCGCGGGACGGGCCCGCCGGACCGCCTCCGTCTGCGTCGGCGCGCACATCCTGGCCGCCGCCGGGCTGCTGGACGGCAGGCGTGCCACCACCCACTGGTCGACGGCGCGGCAACTCGCCGACGAGCACCCGGCGGTGCAGGTCGACGCCGATCCGATCTTCATCCGGGAGGGCGACACCTGGACCGGTGCGGGGATCAGCGCCTGCCTCGACCTCTCGCTCGCCCTGGTCGCCGAGGACCACGGCGAGACGGTGGCGCTGCGGGTCGCCCGGCAGCTGGTGATGTATCTGAAACGGCCCAGTGGACAGAGCCAGTTCAGCGTGCCGCTGGAACCGGTCTCCGGGACGCGCCGCGTGGAGGAGCTGCGCCATCACATCCTGGACCGTCTCGGCGAGCGGCTGACCGTGGCGGACCTGGCCGCGCACGCCCATCTCAGCGAACGGCAGCTGACCCGCGTCTTCCGGTCCGAACTCGGCATGACGCCCAGCGCCTATGTGGAGGCCGCCCGCGTCGAACGGGCGCGCGCCCGGCTGGAGTCCACCGACGCCACCCTCGAACGGATCGTCACGGAGTGCGGGTTCGGCACGGTGGACACGCTGGTGCGCGCCTTCCGCCGTCGGCTCGGCACGACCCCCACGGAGTACCGGCGCCGCTTCCGCCCGTCCGGCGCCGAACCGTCCGTGAGCCCGTAGACCGCCGGACGGTTGTCCAGGTCAGGCGGCTTGTAGCCGAACCGTTGCCGTTCCGTGGGCAGTCCCCCACAGCGAGCGCATAGTGTGTGGTGCCGTTCCAGCAGCCGCGCCACGCGGCCGGCACCGGTCCGCCGACGCTCCGTCACCGGTCCGTCACCGGTCCGCCGTCCGCCCGTGTCCGGCGCCGGAACGCAGCGCGTCAGCACGTCCGTTCACCACAGGGGGAACCGAAGCATGCGATCCATACGCCCGTCCACCACCGCTCACCGGGGAGGGCGCTCCCGGCGCACGGCCGGCCCCGTACTGGCCACCGTCGCCCTGGTGTCGACGCTGGCACTCACCGCCACCGGCTGCAACGGCGACGACACCGACGCGAGCGACCGGCCCACCGCCGCCGCGCAGACCGGCGGCGCGGGAGCCACGGGCGACGGAAAGATCACGATCCCGGACGACATCCGCAAGAAGCTCAAAGAGCACGGGATCGACATCGACAAGTGGAAGAACGGCGCCTGGAAGAACTGGGACAAGAGCGACTGGCTGCGCGAGGCCAACGACTTCGTCAACCCGATCATCCAGGGGCTGTGGGACCCGGACCGGATGCGCCGCGCCAACGACCCGGACAAGGGCGTGGACGACAACGACATCTCCGGTGACCAGGGCGTCACCGACCCGACCCCGGTGCCCGTGCGCGCCGCGAAGGTGGCGCCGCCGTACCACACGGGCGCCGCGACGGCGGGCAAGGTCTTCTTCGACTCCCCCGAGGGCACGATGGTCTGCTCGGCCACGGTCGTCGAGGACCCGGCCCACCCCGGCAAGTCCAACATCGTCTGGACGGCGGGCCACTGCGTGCACGCGGGCAAGAAGGGCGGCTGGTACCGCAACATCGCGTTCGTGCCGTCGTACAACGACGCGGGCAGCAGCGCCGCCCAGCTCCAGGGTGCCACCCGGGAGCAGATCGCCCCGTACGGGGTGTGGTGGGGCGACTGGGCGCAGACCTCCGACCAGTGGATCGAGCAGGGCGGCTCCACCGGCGGGCAGGGCGCGAGCTACGACTTCGCCGTCATCCATGTGACGCCGGAGAAGGGCGGGAACGGCAAGTCGCTGGAGGAGACCGTCGGTTCGGCGCTCCCGGTGAACTTCAACGCCCCCGCGGTGCCGAAGGTCCGGAGCATCACCGCGACCGGCTACCCGGCCGCGCCGCCCTACGACGGGCAGCTCCTCTACCAGTGCCAGGACAAGCCGGGCCGGCTGTCGGTGGCGTCCGCCGACCCGACGATGTACCGCATCGGGTGCAGCATGACCGGCGGTTCCTCCGGCGGCGGCTGGGTCGAGCAGGGCGCCGACGGCAAGCCGGCGCTGGTCTCCAACACCTCGATCGGCCCGGTCACCTCGGGCTGGCTGGCCGGTCCGCGGCTGGGCACGGTCGCCAAGGGCGTGTACGACTCCGTCAGCAAGAAGTTCGCCGGGCGCTGAGCGCGGCTCCGCGCACCCGCTGAACCGGGCGGCGGCGGGGTGACCGGCACGCCCGCCACCCCGCCGCCGCCCGCAACCGATCCCCGCCGGTGAGCACCGCCGGCCGGGCAGCCCAGACACGAACCAACGGGGGTTCCTCGCACCATGCGTTCACTGCGTACGTCCCAGACGCCCCGGCGCGCACGCCGGCGCACCGCACTCGCCGCCACCGGTCTCGCGGCGGCCCTGACGCTCACCGCCACCGCCTGCGGCGGCTCGGACTCCGACGCCGCGAGCGGCACGCCGTCCGCCGCCGCCTCCCAGAACGCGGGCAGCGGCGGCGACGGGAAGGCCAAGATCCCGGCCGGTCTCGCGGACAAGCTGAAGGAACACGGCATCGACGCCGACCGGTGGCGCGACGGCGGCTGGAAGAACTGGGACAAGGACAAGTGGCTCAGCGCCGCCAAGGACTTCGTCAACCCGGTGATCAAGGGCCTCTGGAAGCCTGAGCGGATGAAGTCCGCCAAGGAGGCCAACAAGACGGTCACCACCCAGGACGCCGCCGGCCAGGGGGTCAGCGACCCGGCGCCGCGCGCGGTCCCGGCGCAGGCCGAGAAGACCCCGTACCACCAGCACGCGGCCCCGGTCGGCAAGGTCTTCTTCGACTCGCCCCAGGGTGCGATGGTCTGCTCGGGCACGGTCGTCAAGGACGTCAACCACCCGGGCCGGTCCAACCTGGTGTGGACGGCCGGGCACTGCGTGCACGCCGGTCAGGGCGGCGGCTGGTACCGCAACATCGCCTTCGTGCCCGCCTACAACGACCTGGGCAAGTCCGCTGACCAGCTGAGCCAGGCCGCTCCCGCCGAGGTCGCCCCCTACGGCGCCTGGTGGGCGGACTGGGCGTCCACCTCGGGCCAGTGGATCCAGGGCGGCTCGGAGACGGGCGGCGCGGGCGCCACGTACGACTACGCGGTGCTGCACGTGAAGCCGGAGGCCGGGACGAAGTCGCTGGAGGAGACGGTCGGGGCCGCCCTCGACGTGGACTTCTCCGCGCCGCAGGCACCCCAGGTCGCGACCATGGGCGCGTGGGGCTACCCGGCGGCGCCGCCGTACAGCGGGCTCCGGATGTTCCGGTGCCTGGACCGGCCCGGCCGGCTGTCGCTCAGCCCGTCCCTGCCGACGATGTACCGGATCGGCTGCACCATGACCGGCGGCTCGTCCGGCGGCGGCTGGTTCCGCGTGGTGGGCGGGAAGACCGTCCTGGTGTCCAACACCTCGATCGGCCCGTCCGACAACACCTGGCTCGCGGGCCCGCAGCTCGGCCGGGGCGCCGAGGCGCTGTACCAGAACATGAGCCGGACCTACGGCGGCCGGTGACCTCCGCGCCGCTCCCGGCACGACGGCGGGCCCGTCCCCTTCCGCGGAAGGGGACGGGCCCGCTGTGCCGTGTGCACCTGCCGTGCACCCGGCGCGGAGGTCAGAGCGCGGGAACCGGTGCGTACGGCGCCAGCTCCGCGGCCAGCTCTTCGTGCACCAGGGCCTTGAGCAGGGTGCCCTCCGCGGTGTGCTCCTCGGAGATCACCTCGCCCTCGGTGTGGGCGCGGGCGACCAGCTTGCCGTGGGTGTACGGCACCAGCGCCTCGACCTGCACCGCGGGCCGGGGCAGCTCGGCGTCGATCATGGCGAGCAGTGTGTCGATGCCCTGACCGGTCCGGGCGGAGACCGCGATCGAGTGCTTCTCCCGGCGCAGCAGCCGCTGGAGCACCAGCGGGTCCGCCGCGTCCGCCTTGTTGACCACGACGATCTCGGGCACGTCGGTGGCGCCGACCTCCCTGATCACCTCGCGCACGGCGGCGAGCTGCTCCTCCGGGTCGGGGTGCGAACCGTCCACGACGTGCAGGATCAGGTCGGAGTCGCCGACCTCCTCCATGGTGGAGCGGAACGCCTCGACCAGGTGATGCGGCAGGTGCCGGACGAAGCCGACGGTGTCCGCCAGCGTGTACAGCCGCCCGCTCGGGGTCTCGGCCCGGCGCACGGTCGGGTCCAGGGTCGCGAACAGCGCGTTCTCGACCAGGACGCCCGCGCCGGTGAGCCGGTTGAGCAGGGAGGACTTCCCGGCGTTGGTGTAGCCCGCGATGGCGACGGAGGGCACCTTGTGGCGGCGCCGCTCCTGGCGCTTGATCTCGCGGCCGGTCTTCATGGCCGCGATCTCCCGGCGCATCTTGGCCATCTTCTCGCGGATGCGGCGCCGGTCGGTCTCGATCTTGGTCTCACCGGGACCGCGCGTCGCCAGACCGCCGCTGCCGCCGCCCATCTGCCGGGACAGCGACTGGCCCCAGCCGCGCAGCCGCGGCAGCATGTACTGCATCTGCGCGAGCGCGACCTGCGCCTTGCCCTCGCGGGACTTGGCGTGCTGGGCGAAGATGTCCAGGATCACGGCCGTACGGTCGATGACCTTGACCTTGACGACGTCCTCGAGGTGGATGAGCTGGCCGGGGCTCAGCTCACCGTCGCAGACGACGGTGTCGGCGCCCGTCTCCAGGACGATGTCCCGCAGCTCGCCGGCCTTGCCGGAACCGATGTAGGTGGCCGCGTCGGGCTTGTCGCGGCGCTGGATCACGCCGTCCAGGACGACCGCGCCCGCGGTCTCCGCGAGGGCGGCCAGCTCGGCGAGGGAGTTCTCCGCGTCGTGCACGGTCCCCGAGGTCCAGACGCCGACGAGCACCACGCGCTCCAGGCGGAGCTGCCGGTACTCGACCTCGGTGACGTCCTCGAGCTCGGTGGAGAGACCCACGACGCGGCGCAGGGCCGCGCGCTCGGAGCGGTCGAACTGGTCGCCGTCCCGCTCTCCGTCGATCTCGTGGCTCCAGGCGACGTCCTCTTCCATCAGGGCATCGGCCCGAAGTCCATCGGGGTGGGTGTGCGCGAGGCGCTTGGTGGCCTGGGAGGAGGAAGAAGAGCCGGAAGAGGAGGTCATTGGGTCCTTACGTCGTCGGGAATCCGTGGTGCGGCGACGGGGCCGCGCCGGTGACGGCGGGGCTCCAGCACTTCTGCCACAGCCTTTCCGTCACCTGTGACAACGCACGGGTACCCGGGGAGATTCCCGTGCACCGCGCCGCGCCGACCCGACGATGGTCGCACGGCACGGCCCGTCTCGTCACGGCGTTATTCGCGCCCCGTCCGCTCGCTCAGCCCCGGGCCGTCGCCGCCCCGGCCGGCCGCGCGGACGCCGCCGCCTTCACGGTCCGGCCCGCCTTGTCCGCGGCGGGCGGCGGCGCCTGCTTCCAGTCGGGGTGGCCGGGCATGGGCGGGGTCTTCTCGCCGTAGAGCCACGCCTGGAAGAAGGCGCTCAGATCGCGTCCGGCGACGGTGGAGGCCAGGTGCTCGAAGTCGGCCGTGGCCGCCGTGGAGTCCCGGTGGTCATGGACCCAGGCGCGCTCCACGCGCTCGAAGGCGTCCTTGCCGATCTCCTGGCGCAGCGCGTACAGCACCAGGGCGGCGCCGTCGTAGACGTTCGCGCGGAAGATGCCGACCTTCTGCCCGGCCTTGGGCGGCTTGGGCAGCGCGGGCGGGCCGCCGGCCGCACGCCAGCCGTCGGAGGCGCCGTAGGCGGCCTTCATGCGCGCGTCCATGGACTTGTGCGCCGTCTCGTCGGCGTACAGCGCCTCGTACCAGGTCGCGTGGCCCTCGTTGAGCCAGAGGTCCGACCAGGAGCGGGGGCTGACGCTGTCGCCGAACCACTGGTGGGACAGCTCGTGCACCATGACGGACTCGACGTACCACTGGGGCCAGGCGGGGTCGGTGAACAGTTCCTTCTCGAAGAGGGAGAGGGTCTGCGTCTCCAGTTCGAAGCCGGTGGTGGCGGACGCCATCAGCAGGCCGTACGTCTCGAAGGGGTAGGGCCCGACCTTGCTCTCCATCCAGGCGATCTGGCCGGGCGTCCTGGCCAGCCACGGTTCGAGCGCCTTGGCATCGGCGGCGGGCACGACGTCGCGCACGGGCAGGCCGTGCGGTCCGGTGCGGCGCAGCACGGCCGAGCGCCCGATGGAGACCTGCGCCAGCTCGGTGGCCATCGGGTGCCGGGTGCGGTACGTCCAGGTGGCCGAGCCGCCGGTGCGGGTGACCCCGGCGGGCAGGCCGTTGGCGACCGCCGTGTATCCCTCGGGCGCGGTGATGTGGAAGGTGTACATCGCCTTGTCGGAGGGGTGGTCGTTGCACGGGAACACCAGGTGGGCGGCGTCCGCCTGGTTGGCCATGGCGAGGCCGTCCGCGGTGCGCACCCAGCCGCCGTCGCGGCCCTTCTCGGACACCGGGTCGCTGGTGTGGTGCACGGTGACACGCACCCAGCTCTGCTCGGGCAGCGGGATCCGCGGGGTGACCACCAGGTCCTCCCCGGCACTGGCGAAGTCGGCCGGCAACCCGTCGACCTGCACGGAGTCGACCGTGCCGTGCGTGAAGTCCAGGTTGATGCGGTCCAGGTCCCGGGTCGTCCGGGCGTCGATGGTGGTGACGGCCCGCAGCGGCTTGCTGTTGTCCCCGGCGTAGGTCAGGGAGAGGTCGTACGACGTCACGTCGTACCCGGGGTTGCCCAGGGTCGGGTAGAGCCGGTCGCCGAGGCCGAGCGCAGCGGGCGGTGCGCTCGCGGCGAGCAGGCAGACGGAGACGGCGGAGGCGAGCAGGGTCCCGGTGAGGGCCCTGCGACGGCGCGGGAGGCGGGATCGGAGGGTGCGCGGCATGCACCACGGCTATCAGCGCGCGGGCCCGCCGCGGCGGCGGCGCGCGCCCGGCCCACCCGAACGGGGCTCTCGGGAGGGCGCGCTGCCGGAGGAGGCGGGACGCGCGCGGGCGCGCGCCGGGGCGGCACGCTCTGCGCCGACCCGCGCGGGCGCCACCGGGCGCTACCGGGCGCTACCGGGCGCGGCTCACGTCGTACACGCCGGGCACGTTGCGCATGGCCCGCATCAGGGCGGGCAGGCGCGCGGCGTCGGGCAGTTGCAGGGTGTACGTGTGGTGGACGCGCTGCTGGGCGGGCGGGGCGACGGTGGCCGAGACGATCTCGACGCCCTCCAGGGCGATGGCCTCGGTCAGATCGGCCAGCAGATGGGGGCGGCCGAACGATTCGGCGAGCAGGGTGACCCGGCACGCGGCGTTGTCGCCCCAGCGCACGTCGAGCTCCGCGCGCCCCGTGCTCTTCATCCGCACGACCGCCGCGCACTCGACGCGGTGCACGGTCACCGCTCCCCCGCGCACGGCGAAGGCGGTGATGCGGTCGGGCGGCACGGGGGTGCAGCAGCCCGCGAGCCGTACGGTGGCGCCGGGTCGGTCGGCGGCCACGGCCGCCGCCGGGCCGGGACGGCCCGCGGCGGTGTCGGGCGAGCCGGCGGGGACCGCCGAGGAGACCGGGTGCGTGTCGGGGGCGTCCTCGCGGGTCTCGGGCGCGTCGTCGGCCGGGGCGGGGTGTGCGGTGAGCCACCGCTGGATGGCGATGCGCGCGGCGGGCGTACGGGCGTGCTCCAGCCACTCCCTGGACGGCTCGGAGGCGGGGTCCTGGCCCATCAGGAGCTGGACGGTGTCGCCGTCCTTCAGGACGGTGCTCAGCCGGGCCAGGCGGCCGTTGACGCGGGCGCCGATGCACGCGTGCGCGTCCTCGCCGTACTGGGCGTAGGCGGCGTCGATGCAGCTGGCACCGGCGGGCAGGCCGAGGGTGCCGCCGCCGGGGCGGAAGACGGTGATCTCCCGGTCCTGGGCGAGGTCCTCGCGCAGGGTGGACCAGAAGGTGTCCGGGTCGGGTGCCGCCTGCTGCCAGTCGAGCAGGCGGGAGAGCCAGCCGGGCCGGGTCGGGTCGACGCGCTCGCCGTCGCCCGCCGCCGGGTCCTCGGCGGGCGGGGCGTAGGGGTTGCCGAGCGCGACGACCCCGGCCTCGGCGGTCTTGTGCATCTGGTGGGTGCGGATGAGGACTTCGACGATCTGGCCGTCCGCCTGCGCGTCCTCGGACGTGTCCGGCCGGGCCGCGGGCAGGGCGACCGCGGTATGCAGCGACTGGTACAGGTTGAACTTGGGTACGGCGATGAAGTCCTTGAACTCCGAGACGGCCGGCGTCATACAGGTGTGCAGTTCGCCGAGGACGGCGTAACAGTCGGCGTCCTCGTGGACCAGCACCAGGAGGCGGCCGAAGTCGCAGCCGCGCAGCCGGCCGCGTTTGCGGGACGCCCGGTGCAGGGAGACGAAGTGCCGTGGCCGGACGAGGACTTCGGCCGGGATACCGGCCTCGCGGAGCACGCCGCGCACCTGTTCGGCGACCTCGGTGAGCGGGTCGTGCGGGCGGCTCGCGTTCTGTGCGATCAGCTCGCGGGTGTGCGCGTACTCCTCGGGGTGGAGGATGGCGAAGACCAGGTCCTCCAGCTCGGTCTTGAGCGCCTGCACCCCGAGGCGTTCGGCGAGCGGGATGAGCACGTCCCGGGTCACCTTGGCGATGCGGGCCTGTTTCTCGGGGCGCATGACGCCGAGCGTGCGCATGTTGTGCAGCCGGTCGGCGAGCTTGATGGACATGACCCGCACGTCGTTGCCGGTGGCGACGAGCATCTTGCGGAAGGTCTCCGGTTCGGCGGCGGCGCCGTAGTCGACCTTCTCCAGTTTGGTGACGCCGTCGACGAGATAGCGGACCTCCGCGCCGAACTCCTCGCCCACCTGGTCGAGGGTCACCTCGGTGTCCTCGACCGTGTCGTGCAGCAGGGAGGCCGTCAACGTGGTGGTCTCGGCGCCGAGTTCGGCGAGGATGAGGGTGACGGCGAGCGGGTGCGTGATGTACGGCTCGCCGCTCTTGCGCATCTGGCCGCGGTGCGAGGACTCGGCCAGCAGGTAGGCGCGGCGCAGCGGTTCGAGGTCGGCGTCGGGGAAGTGGGCGCGGTGCGCCTCGGCGACATGGCCGATGGCGTCCGGGAGCCGGTCCCGGGCGGTGGGGCCGAGCAGGGCGGCCCGGCCCAGACGGCGCAGGTCGATCCGCGGGCGGGCTCTGCGCCGGGGCGCCGACGGCGCCACCGGGCCCGGGGCCGCAGGGTTTGTGGCATCCGCACTCATGGGCACCTCCGGCTGTCTCGACCGGTGGACGGGGGTGCCCCAGGGCGTACGCGGCTCAGGGGTTGGCGTCGGATCCCCCGTCCGGGCCGGTGCTTGATGCTACCGAGCCCAGCACACCGAGCCGACCGCCTCTCGGAGAGCGTGAAACGGATCACCCCATCGAGCGACGGCGTGTCAGGTTTACGGTTTTCGGTCATGGGACAGGCGGGCGGCCGTGGATTCCCACCCGCACCGGTCCCGACGACGTGGATCCTGGCCGGTCGCGACGGCTTGCGGCCTGCGATGTCCGGGCGGTCCCGCAGTCAACCTGCCGCTGTTTCCAGCCATTCCCGGTCGATCTCGCCCTCGGCGACGATCACCGCGGGGCCCGTCATCTCGATCTCCCCGTCCGCCCGCTCGGTGATGACGAGGGTGCCGCCGAGCACATCGACCCGGTACGTCACCGGGGTGCCGGTGACGGCCGGGTCGGCGCCGTCGCGGCGGGCCGCCGCCACGGCGACGGCGCACGCGCCCGTGCCGCACGAGCGGGTCTCGCCGGACCCGCGCTCGTGCACGCGCATGGCGACGTGACCGGGGCCCCGGTCGACGACGAACTCGACGTTGACCCCGTCCGGGTAGGCGGCGGCCGGGTGGAACGGCGGCGCGGAGAGCAGGTCACCGGCGTCCGCCAGGTCGTCGACGAAGGCGACCGCGTGCGGATTGCCCATGTTGACGTTGCGCGCGGGCCACACATGGGGGCCGACGCTCACCGCGACGTCGCCCTCGGGGAGCCGGGCCCTGCCCATGCCGACGGTGATGTCGCCGTCCTTGGCGATGTGCACGCTCTTGACGCCGCCCCGGGTGGCGACGGCGAGGTCGCCCTCGGCCACGAGCCCGGCGTGCCGGAGGTAGCGCGCGAACACCCGTACGCCGTTGCCGCACATCTCGGCGACCGAGCCGTCGCCGTTGCGGTAGTCCATGAACCACTCGGCGTCGGCGGCCATCGCACGGGCCTCCGGGTGTGCGGCCGAGCGCACGACGTGCAGCACGCCGTCGCCGCCGAGGCCCGCGCGGCGGTCGCACAGGGCGGCGACGGCTGCCGGGGACAGCTCCACGGCGTTCTCCGGGTCGGGGACGATCACGAAGTCGTTCTCCGTGCCGTGACCCTTGAGGAAGGCGATACCGGTGCTCATGCCTCGATCGTACGGGGTGGGTCCGACATCCTCGCGGGGCCGCTCGGCGCAGCCTCGTCCTCGCGGGGGCCGCTCAGCGGAGCTTCGCGACCCGCCAGACGGCGAGGACGACGACCACGGCGACGAGCAGGACGTACGCGGCGACGAGCCGCCAGGCGGGCCGCCGTCCCGAGCCGCGCGGCGGCAGTCCCGGCCAGGTGTAGCCGACACGGCGGGCGGCCATCGTGCCCCAGCCGGCCGCGCAGAAGCAGATCAGCAGCCCCAGCATGGCGATCATCGCACCGCTGTCGCCGTCGAAGGCCAGCGGGAAGGCGAACATCAGGGAGCCGACCGCCGCCAGGCCCACGATGGGCGCGAGCTGCCAGATGCGCAGCCGCCGCTGCGGGCGCAGCTCGACCTCCACCTCGGGCCCAGCGAACATCTCCTCGGGCTCCGGTCCGTCGGCGGTCACACCGCCCTCGGACTCGTCGGGGCCGTCGGGGCTCAGCGAGTCCTCCTCGGGCTCCGGATCGGTGCCCTGCACGGTGATGCTCTCGGTGCCTTGTGCGGTGTCGCGAGGGCCGGCCTCCATCGCCACGCGCCCTCCCAACTAGGACTCACTTGTCGATCAGAGCTCGATGATGGCACGGCGCCGAAGGCCCGGATGACGGCCTGAGCTTCCCGATGCCATCACGTGATCAGGCTGTAACCGGTCGTTCCACCAACGCCAGCGCCAGGTCCGGAAGTTCCGCGAGGTCCGCGGCGGCTCCGCTCAGCCAGTGCACGCGCGGGTCGCGCCGGAACCAGGAGTCCTGACGGCGCGCGAAGCGCTTGGTGGCGCGCACGGTCTCCGTGCGCGCCTCTTCGAGCGTGCACTCCCCCGCGAGCGCCGTGAGCACCTGTTGGTAGCCGAGCGCCCGGGACGCCGTACGCCCGGAGCGCAGGCCGTGCGCCTCCAGCGCGCGCACCTCCTCCACGAGCCCCGCCTCCCACATCCGGTCGACCCGGCGCGCGATGCGCTCGTCCAGCTCGGGGCGCGCGACGTCGACCCCGATCTGCACCGTGTCGTAGACGGAGTCGTGGCCGGGCAGATTGGCCGTGAAGGGCTGGCCGGTGATCTCGATCACCTCCAGCGCGCGGACGATGCGGCGGCCGTTGCCGGGCAGGATGGCGCGCGCGGCCTCCGGGTCGGCGGCGGCGAGCCGCGCGTGCAGCGCGCCGGAGCCGCGCAGCGTCAGCTCCTCCTCCAGCCGGGCCCGCACCACGGGGTCGGTGCCGGGGAACCGGAGGTCGTCGACCGCCCCGCGCACATAGAGCCCGGAGCCGCCGACCAGGACCGGCCAGCGCCCCTCGGCGAGCAGGGCGTCGATGCGCTCCCGGGCGAGCCGCTGATACTCGGCGACGGAGGCGGTGACGGTCACGTCCCAGACGTCCAGCAGATGGTGCGGCACGCCGCCGCGCTCCTCGGGCGTCAGTTTGGCCGTGCCGATGTCCATCCCTCGGTAGAGCTGCATGGAGTCGGCGTTGACGACCTCACCGCCGAGGCGTTGGGCCAGGAATACGCCCAGATCGGACTTTCCGGCCGCGGTGGGGCCGACGACGGCGATGACGCGGGGGGCGGGGGGTGCGCTGCTCACCGCACCAGTCTCGCAAACCTCCGGCGGCCGCCTCGAACGAGTTACGTGACGGCGTGCGCGCCGGGTCGTTGCCCGTTGCGAGGTTCCCGCGGCCGGACGCCGGCGGGCGGTGGTACGGGGCGCCGCGAGCGGAACACCGGGCTACGCGGGATGCCGCCCGCACGAGTAACGTATGGAGTTGACATGGGCGTTTTTGCGCGACTTCTCCGGAGGTCGAAGGCCACCGAGGAGACGTCGTCCGCGGCGGAGCCGGCCGGTGCGGCCCAGGCGGCGCAAGCCGCCCCCGGGACGGACGGCGACGCGGCCGGGAGCGGCGGCGACAACAGCGCGGTCGGCACGGCGGAGCCGGCGGACACGCCGTCGGCGCGGACGCCGGACGCCGGATCCGGGAGCGCCGCCGACGAGGAGGCGGCGGAGGCCGCCGCCGAGGGCGTCGGCATCCCCGAGCAGCAGTCCGCCGACGAGGCGGCCGAGCACACGGCCGGCGAGGGCGCCCGCAGGTAACTGCCCCGCCAGGGAAGGTGAACCATGGGTCTGCTGGACAACGTGAGGGCCAGGCTCGGCCCGGCCAGGGACAAGGTGTCGGACCTCGCGCAGCGGCACGGGGGCTCGATCGAGCAGGGGCTCGACAAGGCCGCGAAGATGGTCGACGAGAAGACCAAGGGCAAGTACAGCGACAAGATCCACGCGGGTACGGGCAAGGCGAAGGAGGCCGTGGACCGGCTCGCCCACCCGGGCGGCGCGGACACCGGTGCTCCCGCGTCCGAACCGGCCGCTCCGGCTCAGGAACCTCCGGGGACGGCCCCGGGTTCCGGCTCCGGCACGGACCGGACACCGCCCCCGCAGACACCGCCGCAGGGGCCGCCGCCCGCGTCGTGACGCGGAACAGCGCGCGGAAGTACACGGACAGTGCGCAAAGCGCACACGCGGGGGGCGGGGGCCGGGAGACGTACGCTCCCGGCCCCCGCGCCCCGCGTGTGCGCGCCCGTACCGCGCCGCGCACGCGGCGCTCGCGCCGGTGCGGTCGCTCAGGACCAGGCCGCCACGAAGTAGCCCACGCCGTACGGTGCCTCGTCGTACAGCAGCGTCCCGGCGAGCCCGGCGCCCTGGGCCGCGCCCGCGAGCACCTGCCACGGGGCCCGGCCGGACACCTTGAGCGCGTACGCCATCTCGGCGTCGAGGGAGGTCAGGGCCTGAACGTCCGCCGCGCCGAGCGCGCGGGCGGCCGCCGCGTCGAAGGGCTCGGCCCGCTCGTCCAGGTACCCCGGCGCCTTGAGCGAGCGGCAGGCGCTGCCGTCGCCCATCACCAGGAGGGCGACCCGCGCGGACCGCGCGGCCAGATCGCGGCCCGCCGCGACGCACCGCTCGGGCGCCAGGGGCTCTCCCACCCCCAGCCCCTCGACCGGGCAGTCGGACCAGCCGGTCCGCTCCAGCAGCCACGCGCCCACGGCTAGCGACGGCGGCAGCGCACGCTCGGGCGCGCCGGTGCCCGTGCCCTCGCCGGTGCCCTCACCCCGGTCCAAGCCGAGCCGGACGTCCAGGTCCACGCCGAAGCCCCGGAAGGAGCCGCGGGCACTTTCGGGGTGCGGGCCCCGGCCGGACCGCTCGGCGGGGCCCACGACCACGAGCAGGTCGGGCCGGGCGGCGGCGAGCACGCCCAGCGCGTCCGTGCACGCGGCGCGCGCGGCAGCCAGCTCGGGCGCGGCTCCCTGTGCGACCGCGGGGACGAGGAGGGGCGGACAGGGGCAGACTGCGGCGGCGACAAGCATGCCCGGCAGCGTAACGCGCGGCACCGGGCGCCGGACGGCCGTCCCCGCCAGGTCGGGATGCGCGCGCTCCGGGTGGGGACGGGAACCGGCCACGGCCGGTCCGGGGCGGCTCGGTGCCGCTCCCGCAGCCCGTTCCGGACGGTCGATCCCGCCCACCGGCTCGGACCGGTCCGGGCCGGGGTGGCGGCCCGCAGCCCACGCGGCGCGCCTCTGGCCGGAAAGCCGGAACGGCCCGCAGCGTGCCGGGAGGCCCGGGAGCAGCCCCAGAAGCAGGCGCCCGGGAGCAGGCGCCCGGGAGCGGAGCGGGGCCACGGACCGTCCCGGAAGCCGCCAGGGACCCACTCGGGCTCGACCAGGGCGCGCAAGGCAGAACCGCGCCCGCTCGGCGCGCCCCGGTGGGACACGCTCGCGCGCCGCCCTGGAGCAGGTCCGTCCGGACATGCTCCGAGCACACCCCGGACGCGATCGGGACCAGCCGGGCCCCGTCCGCGGCCCGCCCGTCCAGGACGGCCCCGGGACCGGTCACGAACCCGGTCCGGGCCGAGCCAGGGGTCAGGACGGTCACCGGGCCCGTCGCGACAGGCCGACGGCCCCCGCGGCCGGTCTCCGGGTCAGTCGCAGCCGCAGCCGCTGTTCGCGGCGACCGGCAGCGGTTCCGGGACGCCGATCTTCGGCAGGCCCAGCATCACACCGGCGGGCTCGGCGGCCGCCCCGGCGGTGCGCTTCTCCCAGGCGTCTCCCGCGCGGGTGCGGCGCACGTCCAGCACAGGGCCCTCGGCGAGCAGGTGGTGCGGGGCCGCGTAGGTGATCTCGACCGTGACCACGTCACCGGGGCGGACGTCCTGGTCCGGCTTGGTGAAGTGGACCAGGCGGCTGTCGGGGGCGCGGCCGGAGAGCCGGTGGGTGGCGCCGTCCTTGCGGCCCTCGCCCTCGGCGACCATCAGCTCCAGGGTGCGGCCGACCTGCTTCTTGTTCTCCTCCCAGGAGATCTCCTCCTGGAGGGCGACAAGACGCTCGTAGCGCGCCTGGACGACCGCCTTGGGGATCTGGTCCGCCATCTCGGCGGCCGGGGTGCCGGGGCGCTTGGAGTACTGGAAGGTGAACGCCTGCGCGAACCGCGCCTCGCGCACCACGTGCAGCGTCTGCTCGAAGTCCTCCTCGGTCTCGCCGGGGAAGCCCACGATGATGTCGGTGGTGATCGCGGCGTGCGGGATGGCGGCGCGCACCTTCTCGATGATCCCGAGGTAACGCTCCTGGCGGTAGGAGCGACGCATCGCCTTCAAAACCGTGTCCGAACCGGACTGGAGGGGCATGTGCAGCTGCGGCATCACGTTGGGCGTCTCGGCCATGGCCGCGATCACGTCGTCGGTGAAGTCGCGCGGGTGCGGGGAGGTGAAGCGGACCCGCTCCAGGCCGTCGATCGCGCCGCAGGCCCGCAGCAGCTTGCTGAACGCCTCGCGGTCGCCGATGTCGGAGCCGTACGCGTTGACGTTCTGGCCGAGCAGGGTGATCTCCGAGACGCCCTCGGCGACCAGGGCCTCGACCTCGGCGAGGATGTCGCCGGGGCGGCGGTCCTTCTCCTTGCCGCGCAGCGCGGGGACGATGCAGAAGGTGCAGGTGTTGTTGCAGCCGACCGAGATGGACACCCAGGCCGCGTACGCGCTCTCGCGCCGGGTGGGCAGCGTGGAGGGGAAGGCCTCCAGGGACTCGGCGATCTCGACCTGGGCCTCCTCCTGGACGCGGGCGCGCTCCAGCAGGACGGGCAGCTTGCCGATGTTGTGCGTGCCGAAGACGACGTCCACCCAGGGCGCCTTCTTGACGATGGTGTCGCGGTCCTTCTGCGCCAGGCAGCCGCCGACCGCGATCTGCATCCCGGGGCGCGCGGCCTTCTTCGGCGCGAGGTGGCCGAGGTTGCCGTAGAGGCGGTTGTCGGCGTTCTCCCGGACGGCGCAGGTGTTGAAGACGACGACGTCCGCGTCGCCGTCCGCCCCCTCGGGGGCCCGCACGTACCCCGCGTCCTCCAGCAGCCCGGCCAGCCGCTCGGAGTCGTGGACGTTCATCTGGCATCCGTAGGTGCGGATCTCGTAGCTGCGCGTGACGCCCACTTCTCGGCTCCGGTCGATGCTGCTCATGCCCCTAAGGGTAGGCGCTCGCGGAAGTACACCCGGACGGCCGATCGGGCGGCGCGGGCCGAGGGGCGCACGGCACGCTGCACGGCGCGTGCGCGGCCTGTGCGCCGCCGCCGCGCGGCGCGACACAAGCGGCGCGCGGGCGGCCGGTGGCTCCGGGACGGCGACGGCGGACCCAGAATGGGCCGAACCCAGCCAGCCGAACCCACCCATAGGCCCCCAGAAACGCCCAGAGACGCCCATCGGTTCCTCGCGGTTCCTCCCGGTTCCTACCGGTTCCACCGGGAGGAACCGGGTTTCTCCGGGCCGTCCGGCTCGTGGCGGCCTCTCCCGGACAGGTACCAGTGATGCAGCTTCGTGACGCCCCGCGGACCTCCGCCCCCGACCCGGCCCCGGTCCCGGCCGCCGCACCACGGGCCTGGCTGCTGCGTCCGGCCGGTGCGGTGTGGTTCGTCCTGCTCGCCGCGGTTCTGGCGGCCCGCGCCGCGCACGTGGCGGTGGCGGACGCCCAGGGCGGCATGGACAACGCCTTCGTCGTCCACGCCGGGCAGGTGTGGCTGCACGGCGGCGCCCCGTACGGCGACCGGCGCTTCCTCTATCTGCCGAGCGCGGTGCTGTTCGCGGCCGGGCAGGCGCTGCTGCCCGCCGCCGTGCTGCGGGTCGCCGCTCCGGTGGTGTGCGTGGGGCTGGTCGCGGCGGGCTGGTGGTGCGCGCTGCGGCTGTTCCGGGTACCGGCGCGCAGCCGGTTCGCGGTACTGGGGCTGCTCGGTCTCGTCCTGTGCTGGGCTCCGGTCGGCCATCTGATCGACCTCGGCAACTGGACGGCGGTCGGCGCGCTGGCGCTGCCGCTGGCGCTGCTGCTGGCCGACCGCGGGCGCTGGGGTGCCGCCGGTGTGGTCCTCGGGCTCTCCGTGGCGGTGAAACCGCTGCTGGTGCCCGTCGCCCTCCTGCTGGTCCTGGCCCGGCAGTGGCGCGCCCTCGCCTGGACGGTGGCGCTGCCGCTGGCGCTGTCCGCGGGCATGGCGCTGGTCATGCCGGATCCGGGCGGGTTCTTCACCCGCACCCTGCCCTTCCTGCTCAGGGGCGGTGACGCGCTGATGCGGCCCTTCGACTGCTCCCTGCCCGCGGTGCTGCCCCGGCTCGGGGTGCCGCGGACGGCGGCCGAGGCGGTGGCGCTCGCGGCCGCCGCGGCCGGGGTGGTGTGTGCCGGGCGGCGCTGGCGGCGCGCGGATCCCGGTCCGGCCCGGCTCGCGGACACCGCTGCCATGCTCATGCTCGCGTCGTACCTGGTGTCCCGGCCGTCCTACGAGCACTATCTGGTGGTCGTGGTGCCGCTGCTGGTCGCCGGGGTGTTCGAGGCCGGTGCGGCGGCGCGCTCGCCGTGGTTCTGGGCCGCGCTGATGCCGCAGGCGCCGGGGTTCGCCTTCCCCGGCCTGGAGGCGTCGACCCGGCGGGCGTTCAAGGACGTGGTGAGCCTGTGCGGGCTGGCGCTGGTGCTGGCGCTGCGGTGCGTACGCCCGTGGCCCGGCGAGCGCGTGTCCGGGGCCGCCGGGGCCGGGGGTCCGGCGGCGGCCGAGCCCGCGCGCCTCGGCACGGGTCGTCGCTGATCGCCGCGGGCCCGCGCCGGGCCCGCGCCGAGCGCGCGGCGGGCCGCTCCGGATCGCTGCGGGCCGCTCGCACCGGCCGACCGGCCCGCCCGGTCCCCCGGCGGTCCGGCCAGCCCCGACTCGACTCGACTCGGCCCATCAGCCCCGGTCGCTCGACTCGGCCGGTCAGTCCCGGTCGTCGGCCTCGGGGTCCCAGCCCTGGGCGCGCAGGACGGCCGCGACGTCCGGCGCGCGGTAGTGCTCGCCCTTGAGCACCTTGCCGTCGGCCCGGCGGGCGACCTGTCCGTCGGGGCCCAGCTTGCTCATGTTCGCGCGGTGGATCTCGGCGATCACCTCGTCGAGGTCGATGCCGTGCACCAGGGCGGTGCCGTACGCCACGTAGACCACGTCGGCCAGTTCGTGCGCCAGGTGGTCCAGCGGTCCCCCGACGGAGACCTCGGCGACCTCGGCCGCCTCCTCGGCGAGCAGTTCGCCCCGGTGGGCCGCCAGCTGCGGCGGGACCTGGGCGGGAGTGCTGCGGACGTCGAGCCCGAAGGCCCGGTGGAACTGTCGGACGAGGGCGGCGGGCGAAGAACTCATACGGCGACTCTAACCGGCACCTGTGACAGCGCCCGCGCCGAGCGTGTCCGGTGGGCGCCCCCGCCGCCGCGCGTCCGTCCCGCACCACGGGAACGGCGGACCGGCCCTGGTCAGGGCGGCGCCCGGCTGGCAGGATCGCGCGCATGCCCAAGCTGTTCTCCTCCACCCGCAGGCGCCGCGGCCTCATGGGCGCGGCCGCCGGTGCCGTGGTCCTCGGGCTGCTGCTGTGGTGGCTGATGCCGCTGGGGGACGGCCCGCCGAGGGGGACGATCGCCTTCAGCACCGGGACCACCCGCGGTGTCTACCAGGAGTACGGCGTACGGCTGCGCGCCGCGTTCGCCAAGGACATGCCGGACCTGAAGGTGCGGCTGCTGACCAGCGACGGTTCGCAGGAGAACGTCACGCGCGTGGCGACCGGCAAGGCCGACTTCACCATCGCCGCCGCCGACGCCGTGGAGACGTACGTCCTGGACCACGGTCCGGGCGCGTCCGACCTGCGCGGTGTCGCCCGGCTCTACGACGACTACGTGCAGCTCGTGGTGGCCCGTGACTCGCCGATACGTTCGGTCGCGGACCTGCGGGGCAAGCGGGTCGCGGTCGGGCCCCCGGAGTCGGGTGTGCGGCTGATCGCGAACCGGGTGCTGGCCGCCGCCGGGATCGATCCGCAGCACGGCATCGAGCCCGTGGCCGACGGCATCGACACCGGCCCCGGACGGCTGCGTACGCACGCGATCGACGCGTTCTTCTGGTCGGGCGGGCTGCCCACGGACGGGCTCACGCAGCTCGCCTCGAAGTTCGCCTTCCGGTTCGTGCCGATCGACGCCGGTCTGGTGGGGCGGCTGCACGCGGAGGGCGGCGCCACGCGCTACTACCGCGCGACCAACATGCCGGAGTCGGCGTACCCGGCGGTCCAGGACGGTGCGACCGTGCCGACCATCGCCGTGTCCAACCTGCTGATGACCCGCGCGGACGTGGACCCGCGGCTCACCGAGTGGCTGACCCGGACCGTGATCGACAGCCGCGACCGCATCGGCGCGCATGTGCACTCCGCCCAGCTCGTCGATCTGCGCACCGCGATCTACACCGATCCGCTGGTGCTGCACGAGGGCGCCCGGCGCTACTACCGGTCCGTCAAGCCCTGAGGCCCGCAGCCGCGTTCGCCTCCGCCGCGAGCCCCGTGTCTCCTCAGGTCGCCGCCGCTCCGGAGCGGGGCCGGGCGGCCGGTTCGGTCCTCGGTACGGTCACCGTCACCCTCAGTCCGCGCGGCTCCTCGGCGCGGTGGGCCGCGTAGCCGATGGAGCCGCCGCCCGCGGCGAGCAGCGCGCGGGAGATGGACAGGCCGAGACCGGAGCCCTTGATGTTCTGGTGGCGGCCGCTGCGCCAGAACCGGTCGCCGACGCGGGCCAGTTCCTCGTCGGTGAGGCCGGGGCCACGGTCGGCGACGACGATCGTGGAGGTGGCGCCGCCGCCGGAGACCGCCACGTCGACGCGCTCTCCCGCCGGGGTGAACTTCAGCGCGTTGTCGATCACCGCGTCCAGCGCGGAGGACAGCGCCACCGGGTCGGCCCAGGCGGTGGTGGCCGGGCACTCCCCCACCAGCCGCACCCCCTTGGCCTCGGCGGTCGGCGCCCAGGCGGCCACCCGCTCCCCGGTCAGCGCGCCGATGTCGATGAGCCGCAGATCCGCCTCGGCGTGCTCGGCGAGCGCCAGGTCCAGCAGGTCGTCCAGAACCTGGGCGAGGCGCTTGCCCTCGGTGCGGACGGAGGCGATCTCCTCGTTGTCCTCGGGCAGTTCGAGGGCGAGCAGTTCGATGCGCAGCAGGAGGGCGGCCAGCGGGTTGCGCAGTTGGTGGGAGGCGTCGGCGACGAAGGCGCGCTGCTGCTCCAGCACGTCCTGGACGTGGTCGGCCATCTCGTTGAACGACCGGGCGAGGCGCCGGAGTTCCGGCGGACCGCCGGCCACCGCCACCCGGGACTTGAGCCGTCCGGTGGCGATGTCGTGGGTGGTGGCGTCGAGCACCCGTACCGGACGCAGCACCCAGCCGGTCAGCCGCAGCGCCGCGCCGACGGCGACCAGCATGGCGGCGGTCTCGCCCGCGCCGAGGATCAGCCAGTCCCGCAGGGTCCGTGAACGGGTCTGCCCGGTCGGCGAGTCGGTGACGACGACCGCGACGACGTCGCCGTCGCGGATGACGGGCGAGGCGACGACGAGCCGGGTGCGCTGCCAGGGCCAGACCTGCGCGGGGTCGTGGCTGCGGCGGCTCAGCTTGGCCTCGTCGAAGGCCTCGCGCACCTCGCCCCCGGCGGGCAGGGCCCAGTCGGCGGGGGCGCTGGCCATGGGCATGCCGGTGCGGTAGAAGACACCGGCCCGGATGCCGTACACCTCGTGGTAGCTGGCGAGTTCGCGGCGGAGCGTCTCCAGGCGCTCGTCGGGGACGGTGCGGCGGGAGCCGGTGGGCGGGTCGGTGACGAACTGGGCGAGCGCGGCGAAGCGCGCCGTGTCGTCGATGCGGTCGACGACGGCCTTCTGCTGTTCGCCAGCGGCGAGGCTGACGGCGAGCGGGAAGCCGAGGGCGAGCAGCACCGCCGCCATCAGGACGATCAGCAGCGGCAGCAGCCGGGTGCGCACCGGTGCCCGCTACGCGGCCGGGGCGACGAGGCGGTAGCCGACGCCGCGGACGGTCTCGATCAGGGCCGGCATCCGCAGTTTGGAGCGCAGCGAGGCGACGTGCACCTCCAGGGTGCGGCCGGTCCCCTCCCAGCTGGTGCGCCACACCTCGCTGATGATCTGCTCGCGGCGGAAGACCACGCCGGGGCGCTGGGCGAGCAGCGCGAGCAGGTCGAACTCCTTGCGGGTGAGCTGGACGGCCGTACCGTCCACGCTGACCTGCCGGGTGGGCAGTTCGATGTGGACCGGGCCGAGCCGCAGGTCGCCCTCACCGCCGCCGCCCGTGTCCTCGTGGGCGGTGCGGCGGCTGACGGCGTGGATCCGGGCGAGCAGTTCCCCGGTGTCGTAGGGCTTGACGACGTAGTCGTCGGCGCCGAGGTTGAGGCCGTGGATGCGGGAGCGGACGTCGGCGCGGGCGGTGACCATGATGACCGGGGTGCTGGTGCGCTTGCGGATCTTGCCGCAGACCTCGTAGCCGTCCTGGTCGGGCAGGCCGAGGTCGAGCAGGACCACGCCGAAGCAGGTCCCCTCGGGGACGAGCGCCTGGAGGGCCTCCTCGCCGCTGCGGGCGTGGGTGACGTCGAAGCCGTGCCGGGCCAGGATGGCGGACAGCGCGGCCGCGACGTGGTTGTCGTCCTCGACCAGGAGCAGTCTCAACCCGGCCCCTCCCGTTCATCGTGTGGTCGTCCCGCGTCGGTCGCGGCGAAACGGTGTGCACGCGCGCGTGGGTGCACCATGGCAGTGACGCCGATGGACGAGGACCCCGTCAAGGGGCTGCCGGACGCGGGTGCCGGTCGTTATCCAGCCGGTACGCGTCCCGTGGGGCGTGCTACGACGCGTGTCCGATTGCTATCGGATCGTGATGCTCAGATGTACCTCAGATGTAATGACGCTGGTCGCGCGGCGTGGCTACTGTCCTGCGAAACCGATGAGGACGGAGCCTGAAAGCGATGACCGAAGTATCGGTGGCCAAGGAAGACGTGGCCGCGACCGGCGATCTGGTCGTCCTGAAGAGCGTCAACAAGCACTTCGGCGCGTTGCACGTGCTCCAGGACATCGAGCTGACGATCTCCCGCGGCGAGGTCGTCGTGGTCATCGGGCCCTCCGGGTCCGGGAAGTCGACCCTGTGCCGCACCATCAACCGGCTGGAGACCATCGACTCCGGCACGATCACGATCGACGGCAAGCCGCTGCCCCCCGAGGGCAAGGAGCTGGCCCGGCTGCGCGCCGACGTCGGCATGGTCTTCCAGTCCTTCAACCTCTTCGCGCACAAGACCGTGCTGGAGAACGTGACGCTGGGCCAGGTCAAGGTCCGCCGCACGGACAAGCAGGCGGCCGAGGAGCGGGCACGGGCCCTGCTGGACCGGGTCGGCGTGGGGGCGCAGGCGGACAAGTACCCGGCGCAGCTCTCCGGCGGCCAGCAGCAGCGCGTGGCGATCGCGCGGGCGCTGGCGATGGAGCCGAAGGTCATGCTGTTCGACGAGCCGACCTCCGCGCTGGACCCCGAGATGATCAACGAGGTGCTGGAGGTCATGCAGCAGCTCGCCCGGGACGGTATGACGATGATCGTCGTCACCCATGAGATGGGATTCGCCCGATCGGCTGCCAACCGGGTGGTCTTCATGGCGGACGGCCGGATCATCGAGCAGGCTGCGCCCGACCAGTTCTTCAGCAATCCGCGCAGCGACCGGGCCAAGGACTTCCTCTCGAAGATCCTGCACCACTGACGTCCGTACCACCGCAGCACCACGCGACACCGCAGCACCGTGCGGCCGGTCCTGCCCCGGGCGTCCCGCACGTCCCATCGCCGGGCGGTGCGCCGTCGGCCGGTCCCGGTGCGGACGACGCGGCCGGCGCCCGGCCCGCGCCGGCACCCGCGCCGTCCGTCGCCGCCGGTCGCACCGGCCCTGTACCTGCCCCCGCGGCACCGCAGACCACCGCCGGGGCCCCGGCTCCGCGCCGGGTCCCCGCGTCTTTCAGCAAAGGAAGTTCAGCATGAAGCTCCGCAAGGTCACCGCCGCCTCGGCCGTCGTGCTCGCCCTCGCCGTCTCGGCGACGGCGTGCGGTTCGGACAAGAAGGACGGCGGGTCGTCGGGCGACGGCAAGAAGATCGCCATCGGCATCAAGTACGACCAGCCGGGCCTCGGCCAGAAGACGCCGCAGGGCTACTCCGGTTTCGACGTGGACGTGGCCAAGTACGTCGCCAAGAAGCTCGGTTACAACGAGGACCAGATCGAGTGGAAGGAGTCGAAGAGCGCCGACCGCGAGACCATGCTGGCCCGCGGTGACGTGCAGTTCATCGCCGCCACCTACTCGATCACCCCGGAGCGCGAGAAGAAGGTCGACTTCGCCGGCCCGTACCTGCTCGCCCACCAGGACGTCCTGCTCCGCGCCGACGACACCTCGATCAAGTCGGCGGGCGACCTGAACAGCAAGAAGCTGTGTTCGGTGACCGGTTCGACCTCGGCGCAGAACGTCAAGGAGAAGCTGGCCCCGCAGGCGAACCTGCTGAAGTACCCGACGTACTCGGCCTGCCTGAACGGTCTACAGAACAAGGCGATCGACGCGCTGACCACCGACGACTCGATCCTCGCCGGTTACGCCTCGCAGCCCCAGTTCAAGGGCAAGTTCAAGCTGGGCGGCCTGAAGATGACCAACGAGAACTACGGCATCGGCGTCAAGAAGGGCAGCGACCTCAAGGCCAAGATCAACAAGGCTCTCGAGGAGATGGTCTCGGACGGTTCCTGGGAGAAGGCCGTGAAGGCCAACTTCGGCCCGGCCAACTACCAGTACGAGCAGGCGCCGAAGATCGGCGACATCAAGAGCTGAGCCAGCGCCCGCCCGGTGCGCCGCTCCTTCGCGGGCGGCGCACCGGGGTCCACCACACGCGGAAGCACGGGAGATCGTGTTCGACTTTCTTGAAGGCTACGACCTGCTGGGGGCCTTCTGGGTGACCGTGCAGCTCACCCTGCTCTCGGCCGTCGGCTCCCTCGTCTGGGGCACCCTGCTGGCCGCCATGCGCGTCGGCCCGGTCCCGCTCATGCGCGGCTTCGGCACCGCGTACGTCAACACCGTGCGGAACATCCCGCTGACGGTGATCATCCTCTTCACCTCGCTGGGCCTGAACCAGACCCTCGGTGTCCGCCTCGGCTCCGAGAACTTCGACACCATCAACTTCCGGCTCGCCGTGCTCGGACTGATCGCCTACACCTCGGCGTTCGTCTGCGAGGCGCTGCGCTCCGGCATCAACACGGTGCCGGTCGGCCAGGCGGAGGCGGCCCGCGCGCTCGGGCTGAACTTCACCCAGGTGCTGACCCTGGTGGTGCTGCCGCAGGCGTTCCGCTCGGTCGTCGGCCCGCTCACCAACGTACTGATCGCGCTCACCAAGAACACCACGGTGGCCGCCGCGATCGGTGTGGCCGAGGCGGCGCTGCTGATGAAGGACATCCTGGAGAACGAGGCACAGCTCCTGCTGACCGCGGCGGTGTTCGCGTTCGGCTTCGTGTGCCTGACGCTGCCGACCGGTCTGCTCCTCGGCTGGGTCAGCAAGAAGGTGGCGGTGAAGCGATGAGCTCCTCGGTGCTGTACGACGCGCAGGGCCCGAGGGCCAAACGGCGCAACATCGTCTACTCGATCGTGTTCGTCGTCGCGGTCGCCGCGCTCGTGTGGTGGGTCTACCAGGGCCTGAACGACAAGGGGCAGCTCGACTGGGAGAAGTGGAAGCCGTTCTTCGCCGGTTCCGAGGCATGGACCACGTACATCCTGCCGGGCCTGAAGAACACGCTGATCGCCGCCGCCCTTTCGATGGTCATCGCGCTGCCGCTGGGCGCCGTCCTCGGGATCGCGCGGCTCTCCGACCACGCCTGGATCCGGGTACCGGCCGCCGTGATCGTGGAGTTCTTCCGCGCCATCCCGGTGCTGATGCTGATGATCTTCGGGGTGGCGCTGTTCTCCCAGTACACCGATGTCAGCTCGGACGACCGCCCGCTGTACGCCGTCGTCACCGGCCTGGTCCTCTACAACGCCTCGGTCCTCGCGGAGATCGTCCGGGCGGGCATCCTGTCCCTGCCCAAGGGGCAGGCGGAGGCCGGTCAGGCCATCGGCCTGCGCAAGACCCAGATCATGACGTCGATCCTGCTGCCGCAGGCGGTCACCGCGATGCTCCCGGCGATCGTCAGCCAGCTGGTGGTGATCGTGAAGGACACCGCGCTCGGCGGCGCGATCCTCACCTTCCCCGAACTGCTGGCGTCGGTCTCCCCGATGAGTTCGTACTACGGTGCGAACACCATCGCGAGCTTCACCGTGGTCGCCGTCATCTACATCGTGCTGAACTTCAGCCTCACCAGCTTCGCGAGCTGGCTGGAACGCCGGCTGCGGCGCGCCAAGAAGTCCACCGGCGCGGTGCTTCCGCCGACCGCGGTGGCGGGCGCGGAGACGACGGGGATCGCCGCCTGACGGACGGTCACCGGCCGGGCGCGACACGGGGGCAGCGGAGTGATCACCGCTGCCCCCGTCACTTGACGCAAGCAGCGGCAATAGGTTGCATACGTTCTGTGATCGTGCACCCTGCTCCAACCGTCTGTTCACGTCTGTCCGTCAGGACACCGCTGCGGGCAGGGGGCGCCGCGCCGTGGATCCGGTGATCGTCGTCGGAGCGGGGCCCGTCGGGCTCACGCTCGCCCTGGCGCTGGCGCGTCAGGAGGTGCCGTCCGTCGTCCTCGACGAGACTCCGGGCACCGACCCGGCGCGGGCCGCGCGCACCGTCGTGCTGCGCGAGGACACCGCGGCCCTCGTGGAGCGGCTGGCCGGTGCCCCGCTCGGCCGGGCCGGGCTGCGCTGGGCCGGATGGTGGGCGATGCGGCGCAAACAGGTGACGGCCGAGGTCGCCTTCGGCGAGAGCGAACCGGCGCCGCTGCACATCGCCCAGCACGTCCTGACCGGCGCCCTGCGCGCCGCCGTGGCCCGCGAACCGCTGATCGAACTGGCCGCCGACAGCCGCCTCGACGCCCTGGAGCAGGAGGCGGCGGGCGTGAGCGCCCACACCCGCGGCCCGGACGGCACCTGGTGGCGCGGCAGCCATCTCGTCGGCTGCGACGGACCGCGCTCGACCGTGCGCAAACTCCAGGACATCCGCTTCCCCGGCCGCACCGCCGTCGAGCGGTACGCCGTGGCCGCGCTGCGCACCGGACTGCCCCGGCCCGAGGAAGCGTTCCTCCATCGCACGCCCCCCTGGCGCACCTCCGGCCCCTTCGCCGGGGAGATCACCGCGCGCCCGCTGCCGGACGACGTGTGGCGCCTGGACTGGCTGCTGCCGCCCGGCAAGGACCTGATCACGCCCGAACTGCTGATCGCCCGCATCCGCGAGACCCTCACCGGCTGGACCGACGAGAGCGCACCGGCCTACGAGCTCCTGGACACCGGTGTGCACACGGTCCACCACCGGGTGGCGCGGCGCTGGCGCAACGGGCGCGTGTTCCTCGCCGGGGACGCGGCACATCTGCTCGGCGCGTTCGGCACGCAGGGACTCGACGAGGGGCTGCGGGACGCCGACAACCTCGCCTGGAAACTGGCCCTGACCTGGCATCACGGCCCGCACGAGGCCCTGCTCGACAGCTATCAGAGCGAGCGGCGCGCGGTGGTCGCCGCCCGGCTGCGCGCCGCCGACCAGCTGCTGCCGGTGCTGCGCGGCGGCGGGCTGCGCTCGTACGTCCCCGGGGCCGCGCGCGGCCACGACCTGGCGCTCATCGAGGGCCACCTGGGGCGCGGCGCACTGGGCGCGCCGGGGACGTACGCCGGCTCGCCGCTCGCCCCCGGGCCCTTCGACGCGGAGGCACCTGTGGACACGCCCGTCGGAGCACCGGTGGAGGACGTGGTGGTGACGGCGGAGGACGGCTCGTTCGTCCCGCTGCGGGACCGGCTGGGCCGCGGTGTGCTGCTGGCCGTGCTGGTCGCGCCGGGTACGGGGGTGTGGGAGCGGCGGCACTGGGTCAGCGCCGGGATCATGCCCCGGCTGGCCGCCGCGGTGACCGCGCTGCCGCACCCGGCCGAGCTGCTGGTCGCCGAGAGCTATCCGGGCGCCGCCCCCCACACCGTGCTGCTGGTGCGGCCGGACGGGCACCTGGTCACCGCCCTGAGCGGGGTGCGCCCCGCCGACCTCTACTCGGCGGCCGAGGCCGCCCTCGGCGGTACGGCGGCGACCGGGGCGCACGCCGAGGCGGGCGCGCACTGACCGCACGCCGTCACGCGCCACGCCGTCACGCGTAACGCGCCGCTCGGGTACTCACCGTCACCACCGTCCGGATGGTGTCGGTGAGTTGACCGTCTCCGGCCCTCATGGTGTACTCCCGATCGTGACCGACACCGATGTGCGCCTGTGGCGGAGGGTCCATATGGACCTCGTCCGCTATGCGGGCTGCGTGTGTCGTCCGTCCTGCTGAATTCGCCTCTCCCTTTTCCCGCGCGCGCCGCAGCCGTGTCCGTCGTGCTGTTCCGTTCCGCACCCGTGCTCATGCTCATGGGTGCCGCCGCGCGCGCTCCGCGAACGCTCTCCAGGACGGTGCCCGTGTCTGCTTCTGCCTCCGCTGCCTCCGCGTCGGCTCCCGCCGCCCCCGCCTCCCCCGCCCCGGTCCCCTCCGCCGCTTCCACCGCGCCGCCCACCGAGGCGGAGCTGCTCGACTTCGTCCGGCGCGCCGCCGCCGACACGGAGCTGATCGCCTCGCTGCCGCTCGATCCCGAGGGCCGCACCTGGATCCGTCTGGACGGGCCCGGGGGCAGCGAGGCCTGGCTGATCGGCTGGCCGCCCGGCACCGGCACCGGCTGGCACGACCACGCCGACTCGATCGGTGCCTTCGTCACCGCCGCCGGCGAACTGGCGGAGAGCTCGCTCGCCGCCCGGCTGCCCACCGACGGCTGGCAGACCCTGGAACTCACCGAGGGCGTGGACCGGGAGCGACGGCTGCCCGCCGGCCGGGGCCGCGCCTTCGGCCGCCACCATGTCCACGAGGTGCGCAACGAGTCCGCTGCCGTGCACGCTGTCTCTGTGCACGCCTACCACCCGCCGCTGCCGCGGATCCGCCGCTACAGCCGCTCCGGGCAGACCCTGCGGCTGGAGCAGGTCGAGCGCCCCGAGGACTGGCAGTGAGCCGCCCGCACCGCACGAGAGGACCGGCAGCGACGTGAACGACCTGAACCACCCGAGCGGCACGGATGTGCACCACGCGAGCGGGGCGGGGGAAGAACCGCCGACCGGGATCGACGAGCTGCTGGAGCGGGTGCGCCGGGGCTATGTGCGCGTCGGACCGCGGGAGGCGTACGACGCCGCCCGCGAGGGCGACGGCCTGCTGGTCGACATCCGCTACGCCGCGCTGCGGGAGCGGGACGGGCTGATCCCGGGCGCCGTCGTCGTCGAACGCAACGAGCTGGAGTGGCGGCTCGACCCCCGGGGCAGCCACCACCTGCCCGAGGCCACCGGTCACGATCTGCGGGTCGTCGTCATCTGCAACGAGGGCTATGCGTCGAGTCTCGCGGCCGTCTCCCTGCACCGGCTCGGCCTGCGCCGGGCGACCGATCTGATCGGCGGGTTCCAGGCGTGGCGGTCGGCCGGGCTTCCTGTGGCGGCGGCGCCGTCCGTCCCGGCGGAGGCGCGCGAGGCGTAGGCACCGCGCTTCGTCCCCCGGGAGGACGTCAGTCCCCGTCCTCCAGGAACCCGGTGTCCTCGCCCTCCTCCTCCAGGGCCTGCCGCACCAGCCGCAGGGCCAGGCCCTGGGAGTAGCCCTTGCGGGCGAGCATGCCGGCCAGCCTGCGCAGCCGCTTGTCGCGGTCGAGGCCCCGGGTGGAGCGCAGCTTGCGGGCGATCAGCTCGCGGGCGGTGGCCTCCTCCTGCTCGGCGTCGAGCCGTCCGACGGCCTCGTCGATCAGTGCGGTGTCGACGCCCTTGGTGCGCAGCTCCTGGGCGAGCGCGCGCCGGGCCAGTCCGCGTCCGTGGTGCCGGGACTCCACCCAGGCGTCCGCGAACGCTCCGTCGTCGATCAGTCCGACCTCCTCGAACCGGGACAGCACCTCCTCGGCCACCTCGTCCGGGATCTCCCGCTTGCGCAGGGCGTCCGCCAGCTGTCTGCGGGTGCGCGGGGTCCCGGTGAGCTGGCGCAGGCAGATCGCCCGCGCCCGCTCCACCGGGTCCCCCGGAGACTCCCCCTGTTCGGCCCTCGGCGAGGAGATGTCTCCGTCCGCCACGGGTGCCCCGCCGGAACCCCTCCGGCGACGCCCGCGCCCGCCGTACGGTCCGCCGTCACGCGAACCGCCCCGGCGTGCGCCCCCCGTACGGGAGCCGGTCACGGTGCCCTGCCCGTCTCCGCCGTCCGTGTCCGGTCCGTACAGGCCGTACGGCTCGTACGGCCCGGTGTCCGTCTGAAGGCCGGGGTCCGGACCCGGGTCCGGGAACGCGCCGGTGCCGTAGCGGTCCCCGGTGCCCCTCCCTCGTGGGGCACCGGAAGCCGTGTCCGGGTGTCCGGCGTACCCGTCCTCGTGCTCGGAGTACTCGGGCCAGTCCGTTCGCCGTGTCACGGATCAGCTCTTGGCTGCGGCGGCCTTGGGCTTGGTGGCCTTGGCGGTCGCCGGGGCCGGCACCGTCTTGGCCGCGTCACCCGTGGCGGCGGGGGCGGCGGCGCCCGCGGCGGGCTCGGCGGCGGGCTCCTCCGGACGCACGCCGACGCCCAGCTTCACCTTGATCTTCTTCTCGATCTCGTTGGCCAGGTCGGGGTTGTCCTTCAGGAAGTTGCGGGCGTTCTCCTTGCCCTGCCCGAGCTGGTCGCCCTCGTACGTGTACCAGGCACCGGCCTTGCGGACGAAGCCGTGCTCCACGCCCATGTCGATCAGGCCGCCCTCGCGGCTGATGCCCTGGCCGTAGAGGATGTCGAACTCCGCCTGCTTGAAGGGCGGCGCGACCTTGTTCTTGACGACCTTGCAGCGGGTGCGGTTGCCGACCGCCTCGGTGCCGTCCTTCAGGGTCTCGATGCGGCGGATGTCGATGCGCACGGAGGCGTAGAACTTCAGCGCGCGGCCACCGGTCGTGGTCTCCGGGGAGCCGAACATCACGCCGATCTTCTCGCGCAGCTGGTTGATGAAGATCGCGGTGGTCTTCGACTGGTTGAGCGCGCTGGTGATCTTGCGCAGGGCCTGGCTCATCAGGCGGGCCTGGAGACCCACGTGCGAGTCGCCCATCTCGCCCTCGATCTCCGCGCGCGGCACGAGGGCTGCGACCGAGTCGATGACGATGAGGTCGAGCGCGCCGGAGCGGACCAGCATGTCCACGATCTCCAGCGCCTGCTCGCCGTTGTCCGGCTGGGAGAGGATGAGGTTGTCGATGTCGACGCCGAGCTTCTTCGCGTACTCGGGGTCGAGGGCGTGCTCCGCGTCCACGAAGGCGACCTGACCGCCGGCCTTCTGCGCGTTGGCCACGGCGTGCAGGGTCAGGGTCGTCTTGCCGGAGGACTCCGGGCCGTAGATCTCCACGACTCGGCCGCGCGGCAGGCCGCCGACGCCGAGGGCCACGTCGAGCGCGGTCGACCCGGTCGGGATGACCTCGATGGGCTCCATCGACCGCTCGCCCATGCGCATGACCGCGCCCTTGCCGAATTGCCGTTCAATCTGTGCGAGCGCGGCGTCGAGCGCCTTCTCGCGGTCGGTTCCTGCCATGGGTTCCACCCGATTTGCTTGAGTCGATCGCTTCACGTCAAAGACGCTAACGCCTGCCACTGACAATGCGCCTCGACGCACGTCCGGCCTGTGGATAACCAGGGGGCCAACTACCGCATACCCGGGCGAAAACCCCTCGGTCGCGCCCTGCCGGAGCCTCCATAAGAATGGATGTTCGATTTTCGTGTCAAGCGCACCACGCGGCACCCGGGTCAGGGCCAGGCGCTCAGCGCCCAGGCCGCCGGGACGAGGCAGAACACCAGCTGAACCGTCCCGAGACCCCGGTGTCCGAGCCGCAGCAGCATGGCACCCGTCACACAGACGGCCAGGCTCAGCGTGCCGAAGCACAGCACGGGTGCCCAGTCCGCGGGTGGTCGGCCGGCCGCTGTCCGCGCGGAGTCCGTGGCTCGGCTCATCCCACGCGCCACGAGCAGGACGAGGCTCAGCAGACCGGCCGCCACGTCCGCCACCAGGACGAGCAGCAGGAGACAACCCGAAGTGAAGGCGCTGTTCACGCTGGAGGACCGCTTGCCGACAGGTTCACGCATGCCCGTACGGTCACACGGAACACCTCCCTCCGGACGGACCGTCACCGATCCGCGACCCGGGCACACTCCGCTCTCGACGAAGCCGCCCGGTCCCGCGCCCGAGGTGCCGTCCGGCAGGGTCACCGGTCTCCCGCAGATCAGCCTCGGTCTCCACCCCTCGGACATCGCCCGCTACCCCGCGGCCGGTATCCGGCTGACAGCGACGGAGTGCCGCTTCGGATCGGCGCCATGACGGGAGAGTCCGCGCGCATCGACGCCCTCATCGTCAACGTCTCCTCGCCCGACCCGGTCGCCGGGCAGCAGCGCATCGAGACACTGGGCGGGCGCAGGCTGGACGGGTACGCCGACGGCGAAGGGCCTCCCCTCCGGGCCCGGACGCGGATGCGGTGCCGGTTGCGGAGGGAAGGCCCGGTGCGGCGGTGGCCGTGGGCGCGAGCCGTGGCCGTCGTGCCGCCTCAGCAGGCGACGACGTACCAGACCGGGGTCCAGTTGACCGTGCGGGACTCGTACGCCTTGGAGGTGAACAGGAGCTTGTGGTTCTTGTCGTAGAACTTCGCCACCGTGCCGGGCGTCTGGTTGTTGACGAGCGGCCCGGAGCCGACCAGGTCGGGCAGCTGGAAGGTGAAGTTGCAGGTGGTGTACTGGAACCAGCTGCCGTTGGCGGCCTGGCCGCAGACGGAGTAGTACGGACAGCTCAGCTGGGCTCGGGCGGGAGCGGGCTGTTCGGCGGCGGAGGACGCCGCCGCCCCCGCCAGCGATCCGCCCAGCAGTGCTCCGGTGGCGAGCACGGTCGCCGCCAGTTCGCGCAGTGCCATGGTTCTTCCCCCTTGAAGGTGCTCCGGTGAAGGTGCTCCGAAGGTTCTTGCGCACGGTCCTGTGACCGGCCGGGCCGAGGACGTCGGCCCTTCCTCAGCGTGCCGGGCGGCGCACCGGCTCCGCCACGCTCTTCGGGCAGGACCGAAAACCCCAGGTCGAGGTGCGTTCGCGGGAAGCCCGCTCCGCCTGCTCCGCCTACTCCGCGCGGCGTACGGAAGATGCCTTCACTCGGACGACGCCGGAGCGGGGCCCGGTCGCGAGGGTGGTGCCATGGCAGTCTCCGCTCCCTCGTCGCGCCCGGCGCGCCCGTCCGCCCCGTCCCTGGCGGCGCGCGCCCGCGCGCTGCGCCCCGTCGAACGGCTGTGCCACATCACGGGGCTTCTCCTCGTCGTGTCGGGCCTCGTCCATCTGCTGGTCCTCGCGGTCGACGGCGGCCCGTGGGACGGGCCCGTGTCCTGGCGCAAGCCCATCACCTTCGGGCTGTCCTTCGGGCTGACGCTGATCGCGCTCACCTGGGTGACGTCGTACCTGCGCGTGCCGGACCGGCGGCGCGCCGCGCTGCTCGCCGTCCTCGCCGCCGACTGCGTCGTCGAGGTGGGCGGCATCACCCTCCAGGCGTGGCGCCGGGTGCCCTCGCACCTGAACATGGAGACCCCCTTCGACACGGCGGTGTCGATGACGCTCGCCGTGGGCGGCGGGGTGCTCGTGGTCCTGCTGACCGTGTTCGCCGTGGCGTCCTTCCGGCACCGTCCGGCGGGGCCCGCCGGGATGCCGCTCGCGCTGCGCTCCGGGTTCGCGGTGCTGCTCGTCGCGCTCGCCTCGGGCGCGGCGATGATCGCGCGCGGGGTGGTGCTCACCCGCACGGGGCACCAGCAGGCGGCGTACCACTCGACGGCTCCGCTCAAGCCGCTGCACGGGGTCAGCCTGCACGCGGTACTGGTACTGCCCGCGCTGGCCCTGCTGCTGTCCCGCACCTCCTGGGAGGAGCGGACGCGCCGGCGAATCGTGGCCGCGGCGGTCGTCTGCTACGCCGTCGCGGTGGCCGGGGCCGGGGTCTGGGCCGCCGTACGCCTGTGAGCGGCGCGCGGACGGGCACCCGGCGCCGCGCGGCTCCGGATCACTCGGCGGCTGAGCCCTCCTCCGCCACCACGGCACCACGGGTGCCCGCCGCCGCCCCGGGCCCGTCCGCGGCGGTGTCCGGCGTCCGCGCCGTCCCCGGCCCGGCCTGCGGCTGCCGCACCAGCCGCCGTATGCGCGCGAGCGTCCCCGGCGCCGGGACCCGGGTGCGGTGGCCCTGGACACGGGGGTCGTCGGTGACGTCGTACCGCTTCACGTACGCCCCGAGGAACGCCTGGAGCGTGGCGACCGCCGGGATGGCGATCAGCGCGCCGACGGCGCCGAGCAGCGCGGTGCCCGCGATGACCGAGCCGAAGGCGACCGCGGGGTGGATGTCGACGGTCTTCGCGGTCAGCTTGGGTTGCAGCATGTAGTTCTCGAACTGCTGGTAGACCACGACGAACGCCAGCACCCACAGCGCGTACCACGGGTTGACGGTGAACGCGATCAGCATGGGCAGGGCGCCCGCGAGATAGGTGCCGATGGTGGGGATGAACTGCGACACCAGGCCCACCCACACACCGAGCACGGGCGCGTACGGCACGCCGAGGGCCTGGAGCAGGATGTAGTGGGCGATTCCCGAGACGAGCGCCATCAGGCTGCGCGAGTACAGATAGCCGCCGGTCTTGTCGACGGCGATCTCCCACGCGCGCAGCACCTCGGCCTGGCGGGCGGGCGGCAGCACCGAGCACAGGGCACGGCGCAGCCGGGGTCCGTCGGCCGCGAAGTAGAACGAGAACAGCGCGACCGTCAGGATCCGGAACAGGCCGCCGAGCACCTGGGCGGAGACGTCGAGCACACCGGCGGCGCTGTTCTGCGCGTACTTGCGCAGCCAGTCGGAGTGCAGGAGCCCCTCCTGGATGTCGACACGCCGCAGCTCGGTGTGGAACGTGGTGTTGATCCAGTGGATGACCGAGTCCAGATACTCCGGGAAGCTCTCGATCATCTTGATGATCTGCCCGGCGAGCATGGACCCGAGCAGGGTGACGAAGCCCGCCGTGGCGATCGTCAGCCCCAGGAAGACCAGGAAGGTCGCGAAGCCCCGGCGCATGCCGCGCGCCGCCATACGGCTGACCGCGGGCTCGATGGCGAGCGCCAGGAAGAACGCTATGAGGACGTTGATCAGCAGGCCGGTCACCTGGTGGAAGGCCCAGCTGCCGAACTGGAAGGCGGCGACCAGCGCGAGGGCGAGCACCATGGCGCGCGGCAGCCAGCGCGGCATGCGGGCGGCCGGCCCGGCAGCGCCCGCGGCGGGCGGCCGGGCGGGCGGTGTCGTACCGGTCGGGGCGGTGTGCGGGGCCGTCGGCCCGGACTCGTCAGTGGGTGCCACGGTGCAAGTGTCGCCGATGCCACCGACAGTCCCGCACAGCCCGGTGCGCACGGTGCCCGGTCACCGGCGTTCCCCCGGGACGTCCATCACCTGGCAGACCACGCGCCAGACGTCCTTGGCGTCCCAGCCGGCCGCCAGCGCCTCCTGCACCGTGCGCCCGTCCAGCTCGGACATCACGTGATCGCGTGCGAAGGTTTCGGCGTACCCGGCACCGAAGTGCTCCGCCATCCGCTCCCAGAAGACCGTCAACCGCATGCCCCCAGTATCCAGCCCCTGGGAGTGAGACCAGCCCGGGAGCGCCTGCCGGGACCGCGGGGCGCCCTACGGTCTGATCCATGGCCGAGACACGATCTTCCCCCGCTCCCGCGCCGCCCTCGGCGGCCTCCCCGCTCTTCCGTGCCGAACGCTTCGTGTGGCTCACCGCGCGCGTGCTGGAGCAGCGGCTCTTCGCGCACCTCTTCCTGAACGGCGCCGCCGACCCGGTGGAGAGCGCGCTGGACGCCTACGGCAACGACGACGGCGGGTACGGCCACGCCCTGGAGCCGGATCTGCGGGGACCGGTCAGCCAGCCGTTGCACACCGCGTACGCGCTCCGTGTCCTGGACCGGGCCGGGCGCTGCGGCGGCCGCCGGGTGGAGCGCGTGTGCCGCTATCTGACCTCCGTCTCCACCCCGGACGGCGCGCTGCCCGCGGTCCGTCCCGCCCAGCGCGGCTGTCCCACGGCGCCCTTCGTGCCGGTGCTGGACGATCCCCCGGGCGACCTCCTGGCCACCGGGCCGGTGGTCGGTCTGCTGCACCGCAACGAGGTGTGGCACGCGTGGCTGTTCAGGGCGGGCGACTTCTGCTGGCAGCGGATCGAGTCGCTGGAGGCGTCCCACCCGCACGAGGTGCGGGCCGCCGTCGCCTTCCTGGACCATGTGCCGGACCGCACGCGCGCGCGTGCCGCCGCCGACTGGCTGGGCCGCCTGGTCCGCGAGCAGCGGCTGGCGGTCCTGGACCCGGACCGCCGGGAGGACCGGCCGGTCGCCCCCGGCCACGCGCCCGGCGAGCACCGCTTCCCGCACGACTTCCCGCAGCACTTCCCGCACGACTTCGCGCGCACGCCCGGCTCGCTGGCGCGCGCGTGGTTCACCGACGAGGAGATGGCCCGCTCGCTGGACTTCCTCGCGGACGGGCAGCAGGAGGACGGCGGCTGGCCGGTCACCCGGCGCGACTGGTCCCCGGCGGCCGTGCTGGAGGCGCGGCCCATGGTGACGATCGAGGCGCTGCTCACCCTGAGGGCGTACGGCCGCGTCATCGGCTGAGCGTCCGCCGCGGGCGGTCCTCCCGAAGGAGGTGCGCTCAGCCGCCCAGGGCCCGCACCCCGGCTGTCACCGCCACGGCCGCCGCGACGACGAGCAGGAAGGGCGCCCGCAGCACCAGCGCCACGGCGGCCGCCGCGAGACCGGCCGCCCTGGCGTCCAGGACGAGCACGCGCCCGTCGGCGAACGTCTGCTGGGCGGTGAGGGCGGCGAGCAGGGCCACCGGGAGCAGCGCGGCGAGCCGTCGCACCAGCGGCCGTTCCAGGGCGCCCGCCGGGACGAGCAGCCCGGCCAGCTTGACGGCGTAGCAGCCGAGTGCGGTCGCTACGACCGCGGTCCAGGTGTTCACCGGTCTGCCTCTTCTTCTCGCGTCTTGTCTTCTCGCGTCTTGTCTTCTCGCGCCGTGTCCTGTTGTGCCTCGGCGCGTACGTCCTGGGTCTCGTCCCGCACAGGGTCCGGGGCACCGTCCCGTACGTCGTCCTGTACGTCGTCCCGGGTGCCGCCCCGGCGGCGGCCCTCCAGGTACAGCACGGCCGGCGCGGCGAAGGCGGCGGCGAGCACGGGCACCCCGGCCGGCAGGACGGGCAGCAGCCCCAGCCCGAGGAGCACCGCGAGCGCGGCGGCGGTCCGCTCGGTGGTGCTCCGCAGCATGGGGGCGAGCAGCGCCAGGAAGACGGCGGGCCCGGCCGCGTCCAGGCCCCAGGCGTCGGTGTCGCCGATGGCCTCGGCGCCGAGCGCGCCGAGCAGCGTGGTGAGGTTCCACAGCACGTAGAGAGTGACCCCGGTGACCGTGAAGCCGATCCGCGCCGCGCGCCGGGTGGGCTGCGCCAGTGCCACGGCGGTGGTCTCGTCGATGACCCACTGGGCGGCGAACGGCCGGCTCCTGCGCGGCAGGGCCAGCACCTGGGACAGCCGCAGCCCGTAGAACGCGTTGCGCACCCCCAGGAAGAAGGCACCGGCCGCCGCCGTGAGCGGGTTGCCCCCGGCGGCCAGCGCCCCGACCAGCGCGAACTGGGAGGCGCCGGTGAACACCAGGAGGCTGAGCGCGCAGGTCTGCCAGAGGGTGAGCCCGCTGCCCGCCGAGGTCACCCCGAAGGCGAACCCGGAAAGGCCGACGGCGACCCCGACCCCGAGGGCGTCCCGGACGACGGCGGCGTCCGGTTTCCCGCCGCCGTCCCCTCCCGCGCCCGCCGCTGCTGCGCGTCCGGCGCGCGTGTCTGCGAGAGCTGTCTCTTCTGCCACACCCCGGACGGTAGGAGCAGCGGTGACCGCGCGTCTTGTACGTTCTTGCGCTCCCGCTGGTACGCGCCCGGCGGCACGCCCACGATCCGGGAGAAGTGCCTGCTGAGGTGCGACTGGTCGGTGAAGCCCACGGCGGCGGCCGCGGCGGCGGGCGCGGTGCCCTCGTCCAGCAGCCGTCTGGCCCGGCGCACCCGGGCGTCGGTCAGCCAGGTGTGCGGCGGCATCCCGTAGGCGCTGCGGAAGGCGCGCAGCAGTGCGAACGGGCTCGTCCCGAGGTCCGCCGCCAGGCGTTCCAGGGTGGGCGGCTCGGCGATCCGGTCCTCCAGCACGGCACGCGCGCGTGCCGCGACGCCGTGTCCCGCCGTGCGGGCCGCCCGTTGCGGCAGCACGCCGCCGTTGCGCCGCAGCAGCCGGGTCACGGCGATCCGCAGCAGGGTGTCGGCGGCGAGCGCGTTGCCCTCGTCGGCCGCGCGCAGCACCTGGTGCACCAGGCGGGCGGCGCCGGGGTCGTCGAGGACCGGGCTGACGAAGCCCGGTGTCCCCCGCAGGGTGGTGGTCTCGGCGGCGATCTCGGCCACCAGATCGGGCGAGGGGTACACGGCGCCGTACCGCCAGCCCTCGGGGACACCGGCCCGGCCCGTGTGCGGGGTGTCCGGACTGACCAGCGCGAGGGTGCCCGGTCCGGCGTACTGGTCGGCCCCGCGGTGGTGGAAGACCTCGAGTCCCTCCGCGATGGCGGCGATCACGAAGTGCTCGTGCGTGTGACGCACGAACTCCTTGCGGACGTACCGGGCGCGCAGCAGATCGACACCGGGCAGTTCGTCGTACCGCCAGTGCCGTGCCCGCTCCTCGCCGGATGCCGCCATACGTCGATTCTCCGCCGCTCCCGGTCCTCCCCGCGCACCGGGCGGGCCGGACCCCGTTGTCAGTGGCCGGGTGCAGGATGGACGCATGGTCAGCGACGCACACCGGGCCCTCGACGGCTTCTCCCCCGCGACCCGCGGCTGGTTCACGGGGGCGTTCTCCGCGCCCACCGCGGCCCAGGCGGGCGCGTGGCGGGCCATCGGCGCGGGCTCGGACGTGCTGGTCGTGGCCCCGACCGGGTCCGGCAAGACGCTGGCCGCCTTTCTCGCCGCCCTGGACCAGCTGGCCTCGACACCGCCGCCGGCCGACCCGAAGAAGCGCTGCCGGGTGCTCTACGTCTCCCCGCTCAAGGCGCTCGCCGTCGACGTGGAGCGCAATCTGCGCAGTCCGCTCACCGGCATCCGGCAGGAGTCCGTCCGGCTGGGCCTGCCCGAGCCCGAGGTGAAGGTCGGCATCCGCTCGGGCGACACCCCGCCCGCCGAGCGCCGCGCCCTGTCCACCCGCCCGCCGGACATCCTGATCACCACCCCCGAGTCGCTGTTCCTGATGCTCACCTCGGCCGCCCGCGACGCGCTGACCGGCGTCGAGACGGTGATCCTGGACGAGGTGCACGCCGTGGCGGGCACCAAGCGCGGCACCCATCTCGCACTGACCCTGGAGCGCCTGGACGAGCTGCTGCCGAAGCCCGCCCGCCGGATCGGGCTGTCCGCGACCGTCCGCCCGGTCGACGAGATCGCCCGCTATCTGTCCCCGCGCGGCAAGGTGGAGACCGTCCAGCCCGCGTCCGGCAAGGAGTTCGACCTGTCGGTGGTCGTCCCGGTGGAGGACCTGGGCGAGCTGGGCGCCTCCCCGGCCGCCGACGGCGACGACGGCGCGGAGCGCCCCTCGATCTGGCCGCATGTGGAGGAGCGCATCACCGACCTGGTGCAGGCGCACCGCTCCACCATCGTCTTCGCCAACTCCCGCCGCCTCGCCGAGCGCCTGTGCAACCGCCTCAACGAGATCGCCTACGAGCGGGCGACCGGCGAGCCCCTGGACGAGCACCACTCCCCGGCCGAGCTGATGGGCGGCTCGGGCGCGGCCCAGGGCGCGCCCCCGGTGATCGCCCGCGCCCACCACGGCTCGGTCTCCAAGGAGCAGCGTGCCCTGGTCGAGGAGGATCTGAAGGCGGGCCGCCTCCCGGCGGTGGTCGCCACCTCCAGCCTGGAGCTGGGCATCGACATGGGCGCCGTCGACCTCGTCGTGCAGGTCGAGTCGCCGCCGTCCGTCGCCTCCGGGCTCCAGCGTGTGGGCCGCGCGGGGCACCAGGTGGGCGCCGTCTCCACCGGCGTGGTCTTCCCGAAGTACCGCGGCGACCTGGTGCAGGCCGCGGTGGTGACCGAGCGGATGCGCACCGGTGCCATCGAGTCCCTGCGGGTGCCCGCCAACCCGCTGGACGTCCTCGCCCAGCAGCTCGTCGCGATGACGGCCCTGGACACCTGGCAGGTCGACGACCTGCTGGCCGTGGTGCGCCGGGCGGCGCCGTTCGCCTCGCTGCCCGAGTCGGCGTTCACCGCCGTGCTCGACATGCTCGCCGGGCGCTATCCCTCGGACGCGTTCGCCGAGCTGCGCCCGCGCGTGGTGTGGGACCGGGTCGCGGGCACCGTCACCGGTCGGCCCGGCGCGCAGCGCCTCGCCGTCACCTCCGGCGGCACGATCCCCGACCGCGGGCTCTTCGGTGTCTTCCTCGCCGGTTCCGACCCCAAGAAGGGCGGCGGCCGGGTCGGCGAGCTGGACGAGGAGATGGTCTACGAGTCCCGGGTGGGCGACGTCTTCACCCTGGGCACGAGTTCCTGGCGCATCGAGGACATCACCCGCGACCGGGTCCTGGTCTCGCCCGCGCCGGGCGTGCCGGGCCGGCTGCCCTTCTGGAAGGGCGACCAGCTGGGCCGCCCGCTGGAGCTGGGCCGCGCGGTCGGCGCGTTCCTGCGCGAGGTCGGCTCGCTGCCGCAGGAGGACGCGCGGCTGCGGCTGCTCGCCGCCGGTCTCGACGCGTGGGCCGCGGACAATGTGCTGTCGTATCTGGCCGAGCAGCGCGAGGCCTGCGGGCATGTCCCCGACGACCGGACCATCGTCGTGGAGCGCTTCCGCGACGAGCTGGGCGACTGGCGGGTCGTCGTGCACTCCCCCTTCGGCGCCCAGGTGCACGCCCCGTGGGCCCTGGCGCTCGGTGCCCGCCTGGCCGAGCGGTACGGCATGGACGCGCAGGTCATGCACGCGGACGACGGCATCGTGCTGCGCCTGCCCGACGCCGACCTCATGGGCCTGGACCTGCTCGACCAGGAGCCGTCGAAGGCCGGTACGGAGTACGACGCGGAGCAGGCACCGGTGGGCGCGGCGGACGTCGCCTTCGACAAGGGCGAGGTCGACCAGGTCGTCACCGACCAGGTCGGCGGCTCGGCCCTGTTCGCCGCCCGCTTCCGCGAGTGCGCCGCCCGCGCGCTGCTGCTGCCCCGCCGCAACCCGGGCCGGCGCACCCCGCTGTGGCAGCAGCGCCAGCGCGCCGCCCAGCTGCTCCAGGTGGCGAGCGAGTTCGGCTCGTTCCCGATCGTCCTGGAGGCCGTCCGCGAGTGCCTCCAGGACGTCTTCGACGTGCCGGGGCTGGTCGAGCTGATGGGGGACATCGAGTCCCGCAAGGTCCGGCTGGTCGAGGTGACCACCCCCGAGCCGTCTCCCTTCGCCCGGTCCCTGCTCTTCGGCTATGTCGCCCAGTTCCTGTACGAGGGCGACTCGCCACTGGCCGAGCGCCGCGCCGCCGCGCTCTCCCTTGACTCCCGGCTGCTGGCCGAGCTGCTCGGCCAGGCGGAGCTGCGCGAGCTGCTGGACGCCGACGTGCTGGCCGAGCTGGAGCGGGAGGTGCAGTGGCTGACCGAGGACCGCCGGATCAAGGACATCGAGGGCGTCGCGGACCTGCTGCGGCTGCTCGGACCGCTGACCGACGAGGAGCTGGCCGAGCGCGGCGCGGAGCCGGGCTGGGCCGAGGAGCTGGCCGCCCGGCGCCGCGCCATCCGGGTCAGGATCGCGGGCACCCCGCAGTGGGCCGCGGTCGAGGACGCCGGGCGGCTGCGCGACGCGCTGGGCACGGCGCTGCCGGTCGGCGTCCCGGAGGCGTTCACCGAGCCGGTCAAGGATCCGCTGGGCGACCTCCTCGCGCGCTACGCCCGCACCCACGGCCCGTTCACCTCGGCGACCGCCGCGGCCCGTTTCGGTCTGGGGACGGCGGTCACCGAGGGCGCGTTGCAGCGGCTGGCCGCCGGGGGCCGGGTGGTCCAGGGCGAGTTCCATCCGGCGGGCATCGGGCAGGAGTGGTGCGACGCGACGGTGCTGCGGCGGCTGCGGCGCCGCTCGCTGGCCGCGCTGCGGCACGAGCTGGAGCCGGTCCCGCCGCCCGCCCTCGCCCAGTTCCTGCCGCAGTGGCAGCACATCGGCAGGGGGCACGGCCTGCGGGGCACCGACGGACTGGTCCGCGCGGTCGAACAGCTCCAGGGCGCCTCCGTACCGGCGTCCGCCCTGGAGAAGCTCGTCCTGCCGTCCCGGGTCGGCGACTACGCCCCGGCGATGCTCGACGAGCTCACCGCGGCGGGCGAGCTGGTGTGGGCGGGCGCCGGGGCGCTGCCCGGCAAGGACGGCTGGGTCTCGCTCTATCTGGCGGACGCGGCGCCGCTGCTCCTGCCGCCGCCGCACCCGCTGGAGCAGACAGCGCTGCACACCTCCGTCCTGGACGCCCTCTCGGGCGGGTACGGCCTGTTCTTCCGCCAGATCGCCGACCGGGTCCGCGCCACCACCCACCCGGAGGCCACCGACCCCGAACTGGCCGACGCGCTCTGGGACCTCGTCTGGTCCGGCCGGCTCACCAACGACACCCTGGCCCCGATGCGCGCCCTGCTCGGCTCGGGCCGTACGGCCGGTTCCACCGCCCACCGTGCCAAGCGGGCCGTCCCGCGCGGGCGCTACGGCTCCCTGACCGCGGCGGCCCGCGCCGCCTCGCGCACCGGGCCGCCGACCGTGGCCGGCCGCTGGTCGCTGCTGCCCGCCCACGAGCCGGATCCGACCGTGCGCGCCCACGCGCTGGCCCGCACCCTGCTCGACCGGCACGGCGTGGTCACCCGGGGCGCGGTCGCCGCGGAGGGCGTCGAGGGCGGCTTCTCGGCGGTGTACCGGATCTTGTCCGCCTTCGAGGACAGCGGGCAGGCGCGCCGCGGGTACGTGGTCGAGGGCCTGGGCGCCGCCCAGTTCGCGATGGACGGCGCCGTGGACCGGCTGCGCGCGGTGGCGAACGCCCGCGAGCGCGGCGAGGGACTGCCCGGCGCCCGTTCCGGGGACGGTGTCCCGGACGCTTTCGGCCCGGCCGCACCGGCACCCTCCGGCGCAGCCGGGCGAACCCCCGGCGGCCGGGCGCCCGCCGACGGCTCCCCGGCGACCGTCGCCGACCGGACGTCCGCCTCCGACTGGACGTCCGCTCCCGACTGGGCGACCGACGTCGACTGGCCGCCCGCCGATCCCGCCGCTTCCGCCCCGACCCCCTTCTCCTCCGACGCCTACGCTTCCCCGGCCGATCTCGCCGCACCCGGCGTCGGCGGCCCGCGCGGCGGCGACCGGAGAGGCGGCGGCCCCTCCTTCCCGTACGGTCCGGGGTCCGGCGGACGGCGGGGCGGCGGGCGGCAGGACACCCCCGGCTCCCGCGCCGTCGTGCTCGCCGCCGCCGACCCCGCGAACGCCTACGGCGCCGCCCTGCCCTGGCCCGAGCCGCCGACCGGCGCCGGGCACAAGCCGGGACGCAAGGCCGGTTCCCTGGTGGTCCTCGTGGACGGCGAGCTGACGCTGTACATGGAGCGCGGCGGCAAGACCGTGCTGGCGTGGCCCGCCGACCCGCACACCTCGGACGCCTCGGACATCTCGGACACCGCGCTCCTCGACGACCCGCGTCTGACGGCGGCGGCCGAGGGACTGGCCGCGGCGGCGCGCGCGGGCTCCCTCGGCACCGTCACGGTGGAGCGGATCAACGGCGCCCCCGCCCTGACCTCCCCCTTCGGCACCCTGCTGGAGACGGCGGGCTTCATCGCGACCCCGCGCGGACTGCGGCTGCGCGCCTGATGCGGGCGCGGGCCACCGGAGCCGCGCGCCCGGCACCGTGTCACCCTTGACGCATGCCCGAGGGTGACACGGTCTGGCAGGCCGCGAAGCGCTTGCACGACGCGCTCGCGGGCCAGGTGCTGGTCCGCAGCGACTTCCGGGTGCCGCGCTACGCCACCGCCGATCTGTCCGGCCGTAGGGTGCTGGACACCATCGCCCGGGGCAAGCACCTGCTCACCCGGTTCGAGGGCGGTCTGACGCTGCACTCGCATCTGCGGATGGAGGGTGCCTGGAAGGTGTTCGGCAGCGGCGAGCGCTGGAAGGGCGGCCCCGGGCACCAGATCCGCGTCGTCCTCGCCACCGCCGAGCGGTCTGCGGTCGGCTACCGCCTGCCCGTGCTGGAGCTGCTGCGCAGCACCGAGGAGGAACGCGTCGTCGGCCACCTCGGCCCGGATCTGCTCGGCCCCGACTGGGACGCCGAGCTGGCCCTGTCGCATCTCCTCGCCGACCCGGCCCGCCCGCTCGGCGAGGCCCTGCTCGACCAGCGCAACCTCGCCGGGATCGGCAATGTCTACAAGAGCGAGCTGTGCTTCCTGCTCGGCGTGACACCGTGGCTGCCCGTGGGCGCCCTGCCCGCCGACCGCGCGGCGAAGCTGCCCACCCTCGCCCGGCGGCTCCTGGAGGCCAACCGCGAGCGCGTGGTCCGGCAGACCACGGGCCTGCGCGGTCAGGACCTGTTCGTCTACGGCCGTGCGCCCCGCCCCTGTCTGCGCTGCGGCACCTCGGTCCGGGTCGCCGACCAGGGCGACGGCTCCCAGGAACGTCCCACCTACTGGTGCCCGTCCTGCCAGGCCGGACCCGCTCCGCCGCCCGGTTCCCCGCAGCGGTGGCGCGACCGCTACCACCGCACGCCCCGCTGACGCGCCGTCAGCCCGAGGTCCGGACGCGGCCGGACCACCGCCGCCGCCGCTCACTCAGCCGGACAGCGCCCCGACCCGTCCTCCGGCCGCTCAAGCCCTGGGCCCGCACCCGTCCCCGCCGCCGGACCGCCGCCCTCGCCGGACGTCGGCCACCCGCCCCCGGAGGACAGCGCTCCCCCGCCGTGCCCGTACGGCCAGCCGCCGGCCTCGGCCCACGGCGAACCGCCCAGATCCTGGGGTGCGGCGAACCGCTCACCCCCGAACCGCTCACCGCCGAACCGCTCACCTCCGTCGGCGCGGTCCGGGCCGGGAGACGCGGACGGCGCCCCCACGCAGTGCAGCGGCAGCACGCTCAGGCCCCAGCCGCCCGCCGCGACCGCCGCCTCCAGCACCCCCGCACCGTCCGTCAGCACCAGGCGCAGCACCGCCCACCACCACAAGGCTCCGAGCGCCAGGGCGGCGCCCCAGCGCAGTACCTGCCCCGCCGTCGCACCCACGCGCCCACCTCCAGCCCGACGCTAGAACGCCGCCCTCGCCCGCAGGAGGGCGCACCGGAGCACGCGGAGGTGCTCCTCCCGCTCCCTTGCGCCGGTCGACCGGACATCGGTCCGTTCTCCACCCTCACCGGAGCGCAGCGCCCCGGCAAACGCGAGCGCCCCTCGCCCACGCCTCCGGGGACGGCCGCCTTCCGCGCGGCCCGGAGCACGCGAAAGGCCCCGGCCGCTGCCTCCCCGGTCTCCCGGAGACGCCCCGGCCGGGGCCTCACGACGTCTTACGTCAGTTCACGCGCACAGAGCCGTCACGCGGCGACCACGTCCACCGCCTCGGCGGCGGGCGCCTTGATCGTCACCCGTTCCGGTGGCACGCCGGTCACCGACACGGAACCCAGCATCGGGCGAACCGGCGTGGGCACGGTATCGGTGGCCGCAGCGGACTGGGCCAGCTCGGCAAGGGCGAGTTCGTCGCTCACTTCCCGCATGAGCTCGGACATCCGTACGTCCAGCGCGTCGCAGATGGCGGAGAGCAGCTCGGAGGAAGCCTCCTTCTGCCCCCGCTCCACCTCGGAGAGATAGCCGAGCGAGACTCGGGCGGACGAGGAGACTTCGCGCAGAGTACGGCCCTGGCGTTGGCGCTGCCGACGCAGCACGTCACCCAGCAGGCGACGGAGCAGAATCATCGGTGGCTCCCTCCTCGGACCGCGTAGCCGCATCCTTCACGCCCCACCGTACCGCCTCGCGACGCGGCCGTGCGGGGAGCGATGTCGTGTTCACTCAGGGCTGTAAACATCAGAACCCCCCGTTCCGTTCCGTATCCTGTGCCCGCTCGTTTCCGGTGTGTTCGCCCGCTGTCCGCTCCAGGAGCAGGGCGAGTACGCTCCGTACACTCTCCATACGAATGTCCGCCCGGTCGCCGTTCAACCGCAGTGCGGCTGTTTTCCCGCCACCCGTCGCGCCGTCCTCGGCGTGCAGCGGGCCCGCCACGGCCACGTAGACCGTGCCGACGGGCTGTCCGTCCTGGGGCTCGGGTCCGGCGACGCCCGTGGTCGCGATGCCCCAGTCCGCACCCAGCGCCTCGCGCACTCCGGCCGCCATCTGGGCCGCGACCTGCGGATCCACCGCCCCGCGCTGCGCCAGCAGAGTGGCGTCCACGCCGAGCAGGCGGTGCTTGAGGTCCGTGGCGTAGGCGGTGACCGAACCCCGGAAGACCTTGGAGGCCCCGGGGACCGAGGTGATGTCCGCCGCGACGAGGCCACCGGTCAGCGACTCCGCCACTGCGAGCGTCTCACCCCTCACGGTCAGTAGTTCCACCACGTCGGTGGCGTACGAACTCACGCTTCCGGTTCCTTCAACGCCGCCCTGCGCTCGGCGATTCCCTGCCTGCGCAGCACAATGGCCTGTTTCACATAGTCCAGGCCGGTCACCACGGTCAGCACCACGGCCGCGGCCATCACCCAGAACCTCAGGGTGGCCAGCCAGCCGGTCAGCGCCAGCACGTACATCCCGACGGCCACGCCCTGGGTGAGGGTCTTGAGCTTGCCGCCGCGGCTCGCGGGGATGACGCCGTAGCGGATGACCAGGAAGCGCAGCAGGGTGATGCCGAGTTCCCGGCCGAGGATCACGGCGGTCACCCACCAGGGCAGGTCGCCGAGGGCGGAGAGACAGATGAGCGCCGCCCCCATGATCGCCTTGTCGGCGATGGGGTCGGCGATCTTCCCGAAGTCGGTGACGAGGTCGTACGTACGGGCCAGATGACCGTCGAACAGGTCGGTGATCATCGCGACGGCGAACGCCGCCCAGGCGAACGAGCGCCACGCCGGGTCGTAGCCCCCGTCGGCCAGCATCAGGGCCACGAAGGCGGGCACCAGCAGCAGCCGCAGCATGGTCAGCAGATTGGCGACGTTCCACACGCTCGCCTGGTTGACGGCGGCGGCGGTGATCTTCCCGCCGCGCGCGGGCCTGCCGGCGTCCTGCTCCCGTTCCGCGTCCTCGGCCCCCTGCCCTGCGGCGCCGGGGACCATGGCGGCGGACACCTGCTGGGCCGTGGGCCGCGCCCCGGGGGCGCCGCCCGCAGCGGATGCCGGGACTCCCGTCATCTGCCCGCCTCCTCACTCCACCCGAGCGGATCCGCCAGCGGCTCGGCGACCAGGTCGACGCCCTCGGTGCCGACCACCTTCGCCTCGACCATACGGCCGACGGCCAGGCCCGTGCCGCCGGTGAGCAGCACCTGGCCGTCGGTCTCGGGCGCCTGGTGCTCGGCCCGGCCGTACACCCCTTCCTCGGGGTCGACGGACTCGACGAGTACCCGCACGGTCTCGCCGACGCGCTCCTCGGCGCGCTGGGAGACCAGTTCCTCGGCCAGCCGGGAGACCCGGGCCAGCCGCTCGGCGACGACGTCCCCGTCGAGCTTGTTCTCGTAGGTGGCGGCCTCGGTGCCGTCCTCGTCGGAGTAGCCGAAGACGCCGATGGCGTCGAGCCGGGCGCCGGTGAGGAACCGCTCCAGCTCGGCGAGGTCGGCCGCCGACTCGCCGGGGAAGCCGACGATGAAGTTGGAGCGCACCCCGGCCTGGGGCGCCTTGGAGCGGATGGTGTCCAGCAGTTCCAGGAAGCGGTCGGTGTCGCCGAAGCGGCGCATGGCGCGCAGCACGCCGGGCGCGGAGTGCTGGAAGGAGAGGTCGAAGTAGGGGGCGACCTTCGGGGTGGAGGTGAGGACGTCGATCAGTCCGGGCCGCATCTCGGCGGGCTGGAGGTAGCTGACCCGCACCCGCTCCAGGCCGTCGACCTCCGCCAGCTCGGGCAGCAGGGACTCCAGCAGGCGGATGTCGCCGAGGTCCTTGCCGTAGGACGTGTTGTTCTCGGAGACCAGCATGATCTCCTTGACGCCCTGTTCGGCCAGCCACCGCGTCTCGTTCAGCACGTCGCTGGGGCGGCGGGAGATGAAGGAGCCGCGGAAGGAGGGGATGGCGCAGAAGGAGCAGCGGCGGTCGCAGCCGGAGGCGAGCTTGACGGAGGCGACCGGGGCGCCGTCCAGCCGGCGGCGCAGCGGTGCGCGCGGCCCGGAGGCGGGTGCGACGCCCTCGGGCAGGTCGGCGGGGCCGTGCCCCGGGATGGCGACCTCGGTGCCCGCGTCCTGGCGCTGGGCCGGGCTGATGGGCAGCAGCTTGCGGCGGTCACGGGGGGTGTGGGCGGCGTGGATGCCGCCGCTCAGGATGGTCTGGAGGCGGTCGGAGATGTCGGCGTAGTCGTCGAAGCCGAGCACGCCGTCGGCCTCGGGAAGGGCCTCGGCGAGTTCCTTGCCGTACCGCTCGGCCATGCAGCCGACGGCGACCACGGCCTGGGTTCTGCCGTGGTCCTTGAGGTCGTTGGCCTCCAGGAGGGCGTCGACGGAGTCCTTCTTGGCGGCTTCCACGAAGCCACAGGTGTTGACGACGGCGACATCGGCGTCCGCGGCGTCCTCCACGAGCTGCCAGCCGTCCGCCTCCAAACGGCCTGCGAGCTCCTCCGAGTCCACCTCGTTACGGGCGCAGCCGAGAGTGACGAGTGCGACGGTACGGCGTTCAGGCATGGGCTCAAGACTACTTTGTCCCGCCGACACCCCACGTCGAAGGGGTTGGCCGAGTACGGCCGGCCTCTTGTTCTCCTGCCTGGCGGGACCGCGGTCACGGGCAGGTCGCGATGTCACCCGACCTGGGGGTCGCCCTTGGTGTACGTGAGGCGTTCCACCGCGCCCGACTGGAACTGGTCCTCGATCTTCTTGCCGTTGACGTAGAGCTGGACCGCCCCGGCGTCGCCCAGGATCAGGTTGATCTTGGTGCTGTCCTGGAAGGTCTTGGACTCGCCCTTGCTCAGCAGGCCGTCGAAGAGCATGCGGCCGTTGTGGTCCTTGGCCGAGACCCAGCTGCGGCCGTTGGGCGCGCTGACCTGGACGGTCACCTTGTCCTGGGGCGCGGCGGCGATGGCGCTGTCCGAGGGCGCGGGCTTGGGACCGGCGGGCTTGGTGTGCTTGGGGGCGGGCGAGGGCGGGGTGCTCGTGGAGGCGGTGGAGCCCTCGGCGGCCTGCGCCTTGGCACTGGCGTCGCCGTCGTCGCCGCCCTTGAAGGCGGTGAAGCCGACGAAGCCGACGACCACGACGATCGCGGCGACCATGGCGGCGGTCCAGTTGGGTCCGCGGCGCTCGGGGCGGATGCGTTCCGCCTCGAAGAGCGGGGCGGCCGGGGTCGGCGCCGGGCGTCCGCCGTGTCCGGCGTCGAACCGGGCGAGCAGCGGGGCGGGGTCGAGGCCCACCTCGCGTGCCAGGGTCCTGATGTGTCCCCGGGCGTAGACGTCCCCGCCGCACGGGGCGAAGTCGTCGGCCTCGATGGCGTGCACGATGGCGATACGGACGCGGGTGGCGGTGCTGACCTCGTCGACGGTGAGCCCGGCGGCGAGCCGGGCGTCCTTGAGGGATCGGCCGACGGAGGGGCCGGCCTCCTCGGATACGTCTTCGAACGGACGCTCGTCTTCAGGGGAGTTGCCGATGGACACGGGGGCGCCTTTCGAGCGTGTAGCCGCCTGTGCTGGAGGTTCAGTCTAGGGGTGTGCCGAAGGGTGGAGCGACCCGGCGGCGGTACTTTGTACGCCATCGGAATGGCCGGACAATCCGATGGTGGGACGGGTGCGGAGCCGCTGGCGGGACCCGCATCCGGTGTCCTGCCCACGTTGACGTACGGCCAGGCGAAACGGTTGCCCGGCGCCGGCTAACGGGTGGATCACGGACGGGTGGCCCGAGTCGGCCGGAGCACCGGGCGGCCCGGCCGCCGCCCGCTCGCGGCACCGGTGTCCGCCGGGCGGCCGTCGGCCCCGGCGGACTCCTTGCGCCTACCCCTCGCTCTCGCCCCGAATCACGGCCAGCACGCCGTCGAGCTCGTCGGCCTTCACCAGCACGTCGCGCGCCTTGGACCCCTCGCTGGGCCCGACGATGTTCCGCGACTCCATCAGGTCCATCAGCCGCCCGGCCTTGGCGAAGCCGACGCGCAGCTTGCGCTGGAGCATGGACGTCGACCCGAACTGCGTGGAGACCACCAGCTCGGCCGCCTGGCACAGCAGGTCGAGGTCGTCGCCGATGTCCTCGTCGATCTCCTTCTTCTGCTTGCTGCCGACGACGACGTCGTCCCGGAACACCGGCGTCATCTGGTCCTTGCAGTGCTGGACGACCACCCCGACCTCGGCCTCGGTGACGAAGGCGCCCTGTAGCCGGGTCGGCTTGCTCGCTCCCATCGGCAGGAACAGCCCGTCGCCCTTGCCGATCAGCTTCTCGGCGCCGGGCTGGTCGAGGATGACCCGGCTGTCGGCGAGCGAGGAGGTGGCGAAGGCCAGCCGGGACGGCACGTTCGCCTTGATCAGACCGGTGACGACGTCGACCGAGGGCCGCTGGGTGGCGAGCACCAGGTGGATGCCGGCCGCGCGCGCGAGCTGCGTGATGCGCACGATCGCGTCCTCGACGTCGCGGGGCGCGACCATCATCAGGTCGGCCAGCTCGTCCACGATCACCAGCAGGTACGGATACGGCTGGAGCTCGCGCTCGCTGCCCTCCGGGGACTTCACCTTGCCGCTGCGCACGGCCGCGTTGAAGTCGTCGATGTGCCGGAAGCCGTACGCGGCCAGGTCGTCGTAGCGCAGGTCCATCTCGCGCACGACCCACTGGAGCGCCTCGGCGGCCCGCTTGGGGTTGGTGATGATCGGCGTGATCAGGTGCGGGATGCCCTCGTACGCGGTCAGCTCGACGCGCTTGGGGTCGACCAGGACCATACGGACGTCCTCCGGGGTCGCCCGCATCATGATCGAGGTGATCAGGCAGTTGATGCAGGACGACTTGCCGGAGCCGGTGGCACCGGCCACCAGGATGTGCGGCATCTTCGCGATGTTGGCCATCACATAGCCGCCCTCGACGTCCTTGCCGAGCGCGACGAGCATCGGGTGGTCGTCCTCGGCCGCGGCCGCCAGGCGCAGCACGTCACCGAGGTTGACCATCTCCCGGTCGGTGTTGGGGATCTCGATGCCGACCGCCGACTTCCCGGGGATCGGGCTGATGATCCGCACGTCCGGGCTGGCGACGGCGTAGGCGATGTTCTTGGCCAGCGCGGTGATCCGCTCGACCTTCACGGCCGGGCCGAGTTCGACCTCGTAGCGGGTGACCGTCGGGCCGCGGGTGAAGCCGGTGACGCGCGCGTCGACCTTGAACTCGGTGAAGACGGTGGTCAGCGCGTCCACTATGGCGTCGTTCGCGGCGCTGCGCGCCTTGCCGGGGCCGCCCCGCTCCAGCAGGTCCAGGGACGGCCGGGCGTAGGTGATGTCGCCGGAGAGCTGGAGCTGTTCGGCGCGCGGCGGCAGGTCGTGGGTCTCGGCGGGCGGCGTCTTGGTGAGGTCGGGGACCCCGGCGGAGGGCTTCCCGGCCGCCGGGCGCGCCGGGGCGCCCGCTCCGGTGGCACTGGCCGTGGCACCGCTCGGCGCCGGTTCGCTCCGGGGGGGCGCGGCGGGCGCGTCCTGTTCGGGGCGGGCGGCCGGGACCGGGGTCGGCGTGGGGGTGGGGGTCTCGGCGCGGTCGCCGACGGTGACGCCCTGGGTGAGGTCGGCCACCACCGGGGAGGGCGGCATGCCGTGCAGGACGGCGCCGTCGAGCGCGGCGGCGGCAGCGGCGGCCACGTCCACCGCGTCCATCTGCCGTTCCATGTCGGGCTGCGGCACGGCGGAGCGCCGGGGCCTGCCGCGCCGCTTGGCGAGCGCCTCCTGCTCGGCGGTCTCGGGGTCGTAGCCCTGGTCCTGGGGGGCGCTGCGGCGCTTGCGGGGGCGCGCGGGCAGGGATTCGCGCCACTGCTCGTCGTAGCGCGCGTCGTCCTCGGTGTACTCGGTGTACTCGCCGTACCCGGCGTCCTCGTAGTCCTCGGGGTCGGGCAGCAGGCCCAGCTTCACACCGAGCAGCCGCAGCCGCTGCGGGATGGCGTTGACGGGGGTGGCGGTGACGACCAGCAGGCCGAACACGGTCAGCAGCACCAGCAGCGGTACGGCCAGCACCTCGCCCATGGCGTACGTCAGCGGGGTCGCCGCGCCCCAGCCGATGAGACCTCCGGCGTCCCTTATCGCCTGCATGCCCTCGCTGCGGGCGGGCGAGCCGCAGGCGATGTGCACCTGGCCGAGCACCCCGAGGACGAGCGCCGACAGACCGATCACGATCCGGCCGTTGGCCTCGGGTTTCTCCGGGTGCCGGATGAAGCGGACGGCGATGATCCCGACCAGGATCGGCACCAGCAGGTCGAGCCGCCCGAAGGCGCCGGTGACCAGGATCTCGACCAGGTCGCCCACGGGGCCGCGCAGATCGGCCCAGGTGCCGGCGGCGACGATCAGCGCGACGGCGAGCAGCAGCAGGGCGATGCCGTCCTTGCGGTGCGCGGGGTCGAGGTTCTTCGCGCCCTGCCCTATGCCGCGGAAGACGGCGCCGACGGCGTGCGCGAGGCCGAGCCAGAGGGCGCGCACGACACGGAGCACGCCGCCGGTGGGGTTCGGCGCCGGCCGGGGCGCGGGCCTGGCCGCGGCGGCTTTCCTGGCGGGTGCCTTCTTCGCGGGAGCCTTCTTGGCCGGGGCTTTTTTCGCGGCGGCCTTCTTCGCCGGAGCCTTCGCGGAAGCGGCCGCCTTCTTCGCGGGCGGCTTGTTGGCTGCGGAGGGACGTGAGGCCATAGGTGCGAGATTACCGCCGGAGGCGGCGCCGGACACGTGTGCCCTCTGCTTCACCCGTTCGTGTCGTGGCTGTCCTTGCGGCAGTTGACCAGGGCTCACATGGCCTGCGGCCGCGCCCCGGACGTCCGGCGGGCGCGGCGACCGACTCCGCCGGGCGGCCCCAACACGCCGCCGGTGGACGTCAGTTCTGCGACGGGAGCGAGGAGGCGCTGCCCGTGCCCGGCTCCAGCGCGTCCAGTGCGCGGCGCAGACCGGTGAGCTTGCGCTCCAGATGGGCCGCCGTCGCCACCGCCGCGGCGTCCGCCGAGTCGTCGTCGAGCTGCTTGGACAGCGCCTCCGCCTGCTCCTCGACCGCGGCCAGGCGCGCGGACAGCTCGGCGAGCAGTCCGGCCGCCTCCTTGCCGTCGCCGACGGCGCCCCGGCCGCCGCCCTCCAGCTGGAGCCGCAGCAGTGCCGCCTGCTCCTTCAGCTGGCAGTTCTTCATGTACAGATCGACGAAGACGGAGACCTTCGCGCGCAGCACCCAGGGGTCGAACGGCTTGGAGATGTAGTCCACCGCGCCCGCCGCGTAGCCGCGGAAGGTGTGGTGCGGCCCGTGGTTGATGGCGGTGAGGAAGATGATCGGGATGTCCCGGGTCCGCTCCCGCCGCTTGATGTGCGCGGCCGTCTCGAAACCGTCCATGCCCGGCATCTGGACGTCCAGCAGAATGACCGCGAAGTCGTCCGTGAGCAGCGCTTTGAGCGCTTCCTCCCCGGACGATGCCCGCACCAGCGTCTGATCGAGCGCGGAGAGGATGGCCTCCAGCGCCAGCAGATTCTCCGGCCGGTCATCGACCAGGAGGATCTTGGCCTTCTGCACCATGGCCCGCCCTCCTCGCCCCGGCTTGGGGCCGCCCCTGTCCGCAGGAATCGGGGCAGCACCGGTGAGTGCCGCCCCAGGGGACGACTTCCTTGCGCCGCCCGTCCTTGTGCCGGTCATCGTAGCCGCACCCCGCCTGTCACCACACCCTGTCACCGTGATGTCACAGTGCACGCAGCGGAAACGCGACGCGAGACCAGAAGGTTCCCCGAATCCCGTGTCCCTACACGGCATCGGGCACCCGGAACCGACAACTCCCGGCCCTCCGGGAAAGTTCCCGGAACCGGAACCCGGATCACCGCGGGCCCCGCGACCGTGTCACTCCTCGTCACTCCTCGCCCATCCAGTGCCGCATCACGCCCAGCAGATGATCGGGATCGACCGGTTTGGTCACATAGTCGGAGGCACCCGACTCGATCGCCTTCTCCCGGTCGCCCTTCATGGCCTTCGCGGTCAGCGCGATGATCGGCAGCCCCGCGAACTGCGGCATCCTGCGGATCGCCGTGGTCGTCGCGTACCCGTCCATCTCGGGCATCATGATGTCCATCAGCACCACCGCCACGTCGTCGTGCTGCTCCAGGACCTCGATGCCCTCCCGGCCGTTCTCGGCGTACAGCACCGACAGACCGTGCTGCTCCAGGACGCTGGTCAGCGCGAAGACGTTGCGGATGTCGTCGTCGACGATGAGCACCTTCTCGCCGCCGAACCGCACGTCCCGGTTCTGCTGCGGCGCCCCGGACGGCTCCGCGATCTGCGGCGACCACTGCTCCGGCCCGTCCTCGGACCCCTGCTGCCCGGCGGCGGGCAGCGCCCTGCGGCGGCGGCGGAACAGCGCGGCGGCGCCGTTCTGCGTCTCCTGGTACGACTTCACCTCGGCCGGCGTCTCGACCTGGGCCGCCGTCAGCTCGGAGGCGTGCGACACGCCGGGCAGCTCGGTCAGCCGCGGCCCGCCGGCCTCCACCAGGTCGTCGGTGTCCAGGGCGGACACCGGCTGCTGGTAGCCGTGCGGCGGCAGGTCCCCCGGGTGCAGCGGCAGATAGAGCGTGAAGGTGGAGCCGCGGCCCGGCTCGCTCTGGGCGTAGATCTCGCCGCCCAGCAGCTGCGCGATCTCCCGCGAGATGGACAGCCCCAGTCCCGTACCGCCGTACTTGCGGCTGGTGGTGCCGTCGGCCTGCTTGAACGCCTCGAAGATCACACCCATCTTGCTGGCCGCGATGCCGATACCGGTGTCGGTCACCGAGAACGCGATCATCTCCGTGTCCGGATCGGTCAGCGAGCCGGCCTCCAGCAGTTGTTCCCGGATCGCCTGCGGCACATCACCGCGCGCGGGCCGGATGACGAGCTCGACGGAGCCCGAGTCGGTGAACTTCACCGCGTTGGACAGCAGATTGCGCAGCACCTGGAGCAGCCGCTGCTCGTCGGTGTGCAGCGTGGCCGGCAGCTCCGGCGACACCCGCACCGACAGATCCAGGCCCTTCTCCGCGGTCAGCGGCCGGAAGGTGGCCTCCACGTAGTCGATCAGCTCGACGAGGGCGATACGCGTCGGGGAGACGTCCATCTTGCCCGCCTCGACCTTCGCCAGGTCCAGGATGTCGTTGATCAGCTGGAGCAGGTCCGAGCCCGCGCCGTGGATCGTCTCGGCGAACTCCACCTGCTTCGGGGAGAGGTTGCCCTCCGCGTTGTCGGCGAGCAGCTTGGCCAGGATCAGCAGCGAGTTCAGCGGCGTACGCAGCTCGTGCGACATGTTGGCCAGGAACTCGCTGCGGTAGCGCATGGACACCGCGAGCTGCTCGGCGCGCTCCTCCAGAACCTGCCGGGCCTCCTCGATCTCGGAGTTCTTCGCCTCGATGTCGCGGTTCTGCTGGGCCAGCAGCTCGGCCTTCTCCTCCAGTTCGGCGTTGGACGCCTGGAGCGCCTTCTGCCGCTGCTCCAGCTCCTCGGAGCGCAGCCGCAGTTGCTCGGTCAGCTCCTGGGACTGCTTGAGCAGCTGCTCGGTCTTGGTGTTGACGGAGATGGTGTTGACGCTGGTCGCGATCATCTCCGCGATCTGGTTGAGGAAGTCCTTCTGGATGTGCGTGAACGGCGTGAACGACGCCAGCTCGATCACGCCCAGCACCTTGCCCTCGAACAGCACCGGCAGCACGATCACCTGCGCGGGCGGCGCCTCGCCGAGCCCGGAGGAGATCTTCAGATAGCCGTTGGGCGCCCGCTCCACCAGGATCGTGCGCTTCTCCTCGGCGGCCGTCCCGATCAGCGCCTCACCGGGCCGGAACGAGGTCGGCATGGAGCCCATCGAGTAGCCGTAGGAGCCGAGCATCCGGAGCTCGTAGGCGTCCTCCTGGTCACCGGCGAGGTCCTTGTCGTCGGCGAGCGGCATGGCGACGAAGAAGGCGCCGTGCTGCGCGGAGACCACCGGCGTCAGCTCGCTCATGATCAGCGAGGCCACGTCCACCAGGTCGCGGCGGCCCTGCATCAGCGCGGAGATCCGGGCCAGATTGCCCTTGAGCCAGTCCTGCTCCTTGTTGGCGATCGTGGTGTCGCGCAGATTGGCGATCATCTTGTTGATCGAGTCCTGGACCTCCTGGATCTCCCCGGAGGCGTCCACGTCGATCTTCAGGTTGAGGTCGCCGCGGGTCACGGCGGTCGCCACGCGCGCGATGGCGCGCACCTGCCGGGTCAGGTTCCCGGCCATCTCGTTCACCGACTCGGTCAGGTCCCGCCAGGTGCCGTCGACGTCCCGCACCCGCGCCTGGCCGCCGAGCTGCCCCTCGGTGCCCACCTCCCGGGCCACGCGCGAGACCTCCTCGGCGAAGCTGGACAGCTGGTCGACCATCGTGTTGATGGTCGTCTTCAGCTCCAGGATCTCCCCGCGCGCGTCGATGTCGATCTTCTTGGTGAGATCGCCCTTGGCGATGGCCGTGGTCACCATGGCGATGTTGCGCACCTGACCGGTCAGGTTGGACGCCATCTGGTTCACCGACTCGGTGAGGTCCTTCCAGGTCCCCGCCACACCCGGCACGTACGCCTGCCCGCCCAGGATGCCGTCGGTGCCCACCTCGCGGGCCACCTTGGTCACCTGGTCGGCGAAGGAACTCAGCGTCTTCACCATGGTGTTGAAGGTGTCGGCGAGCTGCGCGACCTCGCCGCGCGCCTCGATCGTCACCGTCCGCGTCAGGTCGCCGTTGGCGACCGCCGCCGCGACCTGGGAGATGTTGCGCACCTGCATGGTCAGGTTGTTGGCCATCAGGTTGACGTTGTCGCTGAGGTCCTTCCAGATGCCGACGACACCCCGCACGTGCGCCTGGCCGCCGAGGATGCCTTCCGTGCCCACCTCGCGGGCGACCCGCGTGACCTGCTCGGCGAAGGACGACAGCTGGTCGACCATCGTGTTCACCGTGGTGACGAGTTCGAGGATCTCGCCCTTGGCGTCGACGGTGATCTTCTTCGACAGGTCGCCCTTGGCGACGGCGGTGGTGACCTCGGCGATGTTGCGGACCTGGATGGTCAGGTTGTTCGCCATGAAGTTCACCGACTGGGTGAGGTCCTTCCAGGTGCCCGCCACGCCCTGCACCTCGGCCTGGCCGCCCAGGATGCCCTCCGTGCCCACCTCGCGGGCCACCCGGGTGACCTCCTGGGCGAACGAGGAGAGCTGGTCCACCATCGTGTTCAGGGTGTTCTTCAGCTCCTGGATCTCCCCGCGGGCGTCCACGGTGATCTTCTGGGAGAGGTCACCGCGGGCCACGGCGGTGGCGACCTGCGCGATGTTGCGCACCTGCGAGGTCAGATTGCCCGCCATGCCGTTCACGGAGTCGGTCAGGTCCCGCCACACCCCGGCGACGCCGGGCACCTGCGCCTGGCCGCCGAGCCGCCCCTCGGTGCCCACCTCGCGCGCCACCTTGGTCACCTGGTCGGCGAAGGCGGACAGCTGGTCGACCATCGTGTTGATGGTGTTCTTCAGCTCCAGGATCTCGCCGCGCGCGTCCACGTCGATCTTCTGCGAGAGATCACCGCGGGCCACCGCCGTCGTCACCTGGGCGATGTTGCGCACCTGGCCCGTCAGGTTGGACGCCATGGAGTTGACGGAGTCCGTCAGCTCCTTCCACGTACCCGACACGCCGTCCACCCGCGCCTGGCCGCCCAGGCGCCCCTCGGTGCCCACGTCACGGGCCATCCGGGTCACCTGGTCGGCGAACGAGGACAGCTGGTCCACCATGGTGTTCACGGTGTTCTTCAGCTGGAGCATCTCGCCGGAGACGTCCACGGTGACCTTCTGGGAAAGGTCGCCGTTGGCCACCGCCGTCGTCACCTGGGCGATGTTGCGCACCTGGCCGGTGAGGTTGCGGAACGCGGTGTTGACGGAGTCCGTCAGGTCCTTCCAGGTGCCCGCCGCGCCCGGCACCTGCGCCTGGCCGCCCAGCTCGCCCTCGACGCCGATCTCCCGCGCGACCCGGGTGACCTCGGCGCCGAACGCCGACAGCTGGTCGACCATCGTGTTGACGGTGTTCTTCAGCTCCAGCATCTCGCCGGCCACGTCCACGGTGACCTTCTGCGACAGGTCACCGCTGGCCACCGCCGTCGTCACCGCGGCGATGTCCCGCACCTGCGTGGTCAGGTTCCGGAACACCGTGTTGACGGAGTCCGTCAGGTCCTTCCACGTCCCGGCCACGCCCGGCACGATCGCCTGCCCGCCGAGCCTGCCCTCCGCGCCGACCTCGTTGGCCACCCGGGTGACCTCGTCCGCGAAGATCCGCAGCGTCTCGGTCATCTGGTTGATCGTCTCGGCAAGCCGCGCGACCTCGCCGCGCGCCGGAACGGTCACCTTCTGCGACAGATCGCCGTTGGCGACCGCGGTGGTGACCTGCGCGATCCCGCGCACCTGGGCCGTCAGGTTCCCGGCCATCAGGTTCACCGAGTCGGTGAGCTCCTTCCAGGTGCCGTCGACACCCGGCACATGCGCCTGGCCGCCCAGGATGCCGTCCGTGCCCACCTCGCGGGCGACGCGCGTCACCTCCGAGGAGAACGCCGACAGCTGGTCCACCATCGTGTTGACGGTGTTCTTCAGCTCCAGCATCTCCCCGGCCACGTCCACCGTGACCTTCCGCGACAGATCGCCCCTGGCCACCGCCGTGGTCACCAGCGCGATGTCCCGCACCTGCGCCGTCAGCCGGGACGCCATGGTGTTCACGGAGTCCGTGAGGTCCTTCCAGGAACCCGACAGACCGCGCACCCGCGCCTGACCGCCCAGCTTGCCCTCGGTGCCCACCTCGCTGGCCACGCGCGTGACCTCGTCGGTGAACGCGGACAACTGGTCGACCAGGTTGTTGACGGTCCGGCCCACCTTCAGGAACTCGCCCCGCAGCGGATGCCCGGCCCCCTCCGGCGCCTGCGTGCGCAGCTCCATGCGCGGCGACAGATCGCCCTCGGCGACCGCCGACAGCACCCGGCCGACCTCGGAGACGGGCCGTACGAGATCGTCGACCAGCGCGTTGGAGTGGTCGATCGCGGCGGCCCAGGACCCCTCGCAGGCGCCCGTCTCCAGCCGCTCCGTGAGCTTTCCCTCACGTCCCACCACGCGCCGTACCCGCGACAGCTCACCGGTCAGGTGCAGATTGCGGTCGGCCACCTCGTTGAAGACCGCGGCGATCTCCGACATCACGCCGTCCCCGGACACCGTGAGGCGCTTGCGGAAGTTCCCGTCCCGCATCCCCACCAGCGCGGCCAGCAGCCGGTTCAGGGCGGCCGTGTCGACCGTCGTCGTCGCACCCCTCGGCGTGCGCCGACTGCTCAGGGACTGCCCGGACTGACCGCCTTTCGCGCGCGTCTTCGTGCCCCGCGTCGCTGCGCCAGACTCCACTGTGTCCCTCCCGCAGGGGTCGACCGTCACTGCTGTGCTCCGGATACTGCTGCCGGTCCTGCCGATCCGATGACGCCGCGCCGGTACGACTGATCCGTCGCCCCGGCCCGCGCCCTCGTCACTGCCGCGCCGCTTCCGCCCCGGTACGACCGGGCCGCACCCGGGGTCACAGCCCCACCAGGGGTTGCTGCCCCGCATACGGGGACCGCACTCGGCCCGTCCGCACCGTCAACAGAAGCCTGCCCAGTGTTTCACCCCTGCGGAACCAGGCCATAACAGTTCGGCAGCTTCGCACACCGTCCGCACACCCTCCGGGCGAAAACACCGGTGACCGGCATCCGCACGGACGGCGAAGGTAAGTAACCTTGCATGCGGCTGTCCAGCCACGGTCCGTCCGGCCTGGACGGTGGCAGGGAGACCAGCGGGCATCGGAGGGCATCCGCACACATGACCACCGGAGTGATCCCCGGGGAACAGCCCCCGGAGCCACGGCCGACGGGGCCGAACGCTCCCCAGCTGCCGGAGCAGCGGGGCGAACCGGGCGGCCGCGGGGGCCGGGATGCCGACGACCGGACGAGGAGTTCTGTGATCACCGCGCGCGCGGCCGCCAGCTTCGAGCCACTGGGGCGATCGGTCGCGACCGCCCGCTCCTTCGTCCGCGACACCCTCCAAGGGTGGGGCTTCGGCGACATCGTCGACGACGCCGTGGTCCTCACCAGCGAGCTGGTCACCAACGCCGTCGTCCACGCGGGCACCGCGGCGGACGTGCTGTGCCTGCGCAGCGACCACGGGGTGCGCATCGAGGTCGCCGACCGCTACCCCGAGCGCGAGGTCCCACTCCAGAGCGCCGCCGTCTCCATGGGCAGCCCCGACCGCGAGGGCGGACGCGGACTCCAGCTGTGCGCGGCCCTCGCCGGCCGCTGGGGCGTGGAGTACACGCCCACGCACAAGAACGTCTGGTTCCGCCTCGACCTGCCCGAACGCCCGGTCGGCACCCGCACCGCCGGTCCCTCCCTGCCCGCCGAGATGCTCCCGCTCGCCGACGGCCGGGTCCGCGTCGCCGTCGTCCAGATCGACCGCGGCGGCACCATCACCGCCTGGAACGACGACGCCGAGGAACTCTTCGGCTACTCCGCCGAACAGGTGACCGGCAAGCCCCTCACCGACCTCGCGGCCTGGCCGCACACCCCCGGCACCGGCACCGGCATCGCCGAGGCGCTGCGCCTGTCCCGCTGGGAGGGCAGCTACGGCATCCGCGGTGCCCACGGCCGGGTCATCCCGGTCTACGCCTCCCATCTGCGCGTCCGCGACACCGGCGGCGAACCCTCGACGGTCTGCCTGCTCGTCCGCGACCACGAGCGCGCCGTGCTCCAGACCCCGGTCCGCGCCGCCTCCTCCGGCGACACCAAGTCCGGCTCGGCGGACGGCAGCGGCACCGACCCCTTCGAGGTCTTCATCGGCTCCCCCGCCCCCGACGACCTCGACGGCCTCCTCCAGCGCACGGTGGAACGCGCCCGCGACATGCTCGACGGCGACGCCGCCTTCCTGCTCCTGGCCACCGACGACGAGACGGAACTGGAGGTCCGCGCCTCCACCGGACTGCCCTCCGCCCGCCAGCGCTTCGCCCGCGTCCCCGTCGAGGCCGGACCCGGCCGCTACGGCTCGGCCCGGATGCCCGCCGTCCACGACGACCTGACCGCCGCCCCCGGCGCCGTGCCCCTGCTCGGCGGTACGGGCATGCGCTCCGTCGTCACGGTCCCGCTGAAGGTCGAGGGCCGCCTCACCGGCTCCCTCGGCGTCGCCGCCGAGGCCGCCGGCAGATACTCCAACGAGGAGGCGCTGCGCCTCCAGTTCGCCGCCGACCGCATCGCCCTGGCCGTCGAATCGGCCCGCCTCGGCGAGCTGGAACGGCTGCGCCGCGGCTCGCTGAGCTTCCTCGTCGAGGCGTCCGACCTGCTGGCCGGCACCCTGGACCGCGACCAGACCCTCGCCCTGATGGCCCAGATGACGGTCCCCACCCTGGCCACCTGGTGCGCCGTCTACACGATCGCCGACCAGGCGTCCGAGCCCTACCTGTCCTACGTCCTGCACGAGGACGAGGAACTGATCGACGGCATCAAGTCCCTGCTGTCGAAGATCGCCCCGCCCGATCCGGTGCCGACCCCCGGCGCCCGCGTCTGGTCCGCGCCCGGCGAGGCGGCCCACCAGGCGGCCCTGCGCACCTCCATGCGCAGCCTCAGCCTGGGCGACTCGCACCACCGCATCGGGACGACCATCGGCCCGACCCTCGCCACCGCCGCGGCGGTCGGCGGCGAGACGGTCGTCCTGCCCCTGGTCGCCCGCAACCGCGTCATCGGCATGCTGACCCTCGGCAAGCCCACCGACGAGCACTTCCGCCAGGAGATCCTCGAACTGGCCGAGGACCTCAGCCGCCGCGCCGCGCTCGCCCTGGACAACGCCCGGCTCTACTCCGAGCGCACCGCCATCAGCCAGTCCCTCCAGCGCAGCCTGCTGCCGCCCGGCCTGCCCCAGATCGACGGCGTGGAGGTCGACGTCATCTACCGCGCGGCCGGTGAGGGCAACGAGGTCGGCGGCGACTTCTACGACCTCTTCCCCATCCGCGACGGCGCCTACGGCTTCGCCATCGGCGACGTCTGCGGCACGGGCCCGGAGGCGGCGGCCGTCACCGGCCTCGCCCGGCACGCCCTGCGCCTGCTGGCCCGCGAGGGCTACGGCGGCCCCGCGGTGCTGGAGCGCCTGAACTCCGCGATCCTCGACGAGGGCGCACGCAGCCGCTTCCTGACACTCCTCTACGGCGAGCTGTGGCCCCAGGAGGACGGCAGCGCCCAGTTGAAGGTGGTCTGCGCCGGCCATCCCCTGCCGCTGCGCCTGCGCCAGGACGGCACGGTCGAACCGGCCGCCGAACCGCAGCCGCTGCTCGGCGTCATGGAGGACCTGGAGCTGTACGAGCAGTCGGTCACGCTCGATCCCGGCGACGTCCTGCTCTGCGTCACCGACGGCGTCACCGAACGCCGCGAGGGCACCCGCATGCTGGGCGACGACGGCCTCGCGGACGTCCTCACGACGTGCACGGGGCTGACGGCCGGCGCGGTCGCCGCCCGCATCATGCGGGCCGTGGAGCGCTTCGCGTCGGACGCGCCGTCCGACGACATGGCGATCCTGGCCATGCGCGTCCCCGAGGTGCTCAACTCCTGACCCCGGCGGGTCCCCCACCGGGGGACCCGCACCCGCACCTCGGAAACGCGAAAGACCCCGCCCGAAAGGGCGGGGTCTTTCCTGTCGGAGCCCCCAAACGGAATCGAACCGTTGACCTTCTCCTTACCATGGAGACGCTCTGCCGACTGAGCTATGGGGGCCTGTCGCCTTTTCGGGGTTTCCCCCTCGGCAACGGAATAGATCATACCCCGAACACAGCCGTGCTCCCAACCACGACCGGTCCGCCGAGCGCATTGCACGCGGTAACGATCCGCTGCATCTCCCGCCGCGTCAGAGCGGCGTCCACCGGCAGCGCCAGCGTCTCCTCCGCGGCCCGCTCCGTCTCCGGCAGCGACACGCAGCGGCGGAACTCGGGCAGCCGGTGCACGGGCGTCTTCACGGGGACCCGGCAGTCGACTCCCTTGGCGCGTACGGCCCGTGCGAACGCGTCCCGGTCCGGCCGTCCGTTCCCCGGTACCCGCACCACGTACTGCTGGTAGATGTGCCCGTCGCCCCCGTCGGGCGTCCGTACGCCCCGCAGCCGCGCGTCCAGATAGGCGGCTCGCTCCCGGCGCCGTGCCGTCTCCTCGTGCGGTGCCTCGGACTCGCCGTGCTCCAGCACCAGCAGCCCGTGCCGCTGTCCGGCCGCGTGCAGCCGCGCCCGGTCCGCCGACCGCCCGAAGCGGTGCACGACGACCACGGCCGCCGTACGCGCGGTCACGGCCGCCTCGACCGCCGACGCGTCGAGGCAGTACGTCACGGGGTCTATGTCGGCGAACACCGGCAGCGCACCGGCCTGGACGACCGCTTCCGCGACCTCCACGTTCCCGAACGCCGGCACGACGACCTCGTCACCGACTCCGACGCCGGCGGCCCTGAGCAGTGCAGCAGTACCCATGCCGCGGATGCTTGCGTGGCCATGTGAACACCAAGTGGCCGGAAACAAAAAAGGGTTGGACCCTGAACCGAAGTTCGGGGTCCAACCCTTTGAATGATTGTTCGGCGGTGTCCTACTCTCCCACAGGGTCCCCCCTGCAGTACCATCGGCGCTGTAAGGCTTAGCTTCCGGGTTCGGAATGTAACCGGGCGTTTCCCTCACGCTATGACCACCGAAACACTATGAAACAATCAACCGCACCA